>JAZQKJ010000052.1:0-26112 GCA_045542095.1 Ructibacterium sp. | reverse complement strand
CGGATGGATTTTCTTGATACCTATATCTGTGTTCAGGTATTTCTTCACGTTATCCATTGCCTGAATTTGCTTGTCTTTATCGCCCATTCCCGACAGAACTGCCCAGCTTTGGGAGTTAAGCCAGATTTTCGCCTGTGGTTCTGCCTTTGAGCCGATAAATCTTCCCTCGTCTGTTATACAGCGACGGAACCATTCTCCGTCCCATGCAACCTCGTTTACAAGCTTTTTCTGTTCTTCATAAAGCCTGTTAAAGCGACTGTCGTCTTCGCCTTTTATACGGGCAAGCTCTGCTATCATACGAAGAACTGTTCCAAACTGCATTCCTGTCCATACGCTCTCCCCCTTACCTTTTTGACATACCTTAAACAGCATATCGTTCCAGTCCGATGAAAGCATAAGCGGAAATCCGTGTTCGCCGCAATGGGATTCAGTAAAGTCTACTGACTTATTGATGTGTTCCCATACTGTTCCCTCGCCGCCATCATAGTATGTTACCTTTTCATCAAGATAGTCTAGTGTTCCCTCTTCCATGATGATATGGTATGTGGTCATAATGAGCCACAGGTGGTTATCCGAGTGTATTCTTGTTACAGGGTCCCAACCCTCATTTGGGAAACAATAGTGATTACAATGTCCGTCATTATACTGTTGGGTAAACAATAAGTTAAGTTTATCTTTTGCTCTTCTTAAATCAAAGGGTACCATAGCGAGGATATCTTGAGCAGTATCTCTTACACCTGTTCCCCTGAATGTTCCTGTTGCATAGTAGCTGATATTTCTTGAGAACTGGAAGTTTCGCTCTGCTTGATATGGATTCCAGATATTTACCATGGTTTCTGCATCCTTATCGGGGAGCTCTGCCTGGAATTTCTCAAAATGGCTATCCCAATGCTCTTTTAATCCTGCAAAAGATTTTTCAACAAAGTTCTCTTCTCTGCAATGAGCAACCGACTTCTTTATGTCATCTTCTGTCATTGCTGCACCTAAAAAGACATTTACTTCTCTCTCTTCCCCTTCTTTTAAATCAACAGACAGTTCCAAAGCAAAGCATGGGTCGCCACCGCACATAGTTGAGCCGCTGCAGTTTCCTGCCTCTACTCTCTGTGGGTTTTCTTCACTGCGATAGGCTCCAACAAACTCATCTCTGTCACAGTCAAAACCTGTAACCTTTGTATTTGACGCAAAGTAAATAAGCGGTGTTTCATCAGGCTTTGGCTGGGTTTCTACACCATATTCGTATACCAGAATGTCATCTAAGTTGTAACATTCCAATTGATGCTTATTATAGCACTGCCACTGGAGTTCTCTCATAAACTCCATCATTCCAAGCTCTACATAAGGGAATATTTTAATACTCTTATCCTTATCTGATTTTAACTTTAAGTTCCAGATAAGACAGTTTTCATATTTCCCTACAAAGTATGTAGCAACCACAGAAATGCCGTCTTTCTCTGCCTCAAAACGTGTGTATCCCATACCATGGGTAGCCTGCCATTTTTCAGGCTTTTCCTTTACAGGTTCGGAGGTCGGGCACCATACCCGATCTCCGTCCTTTATATATGTATAGAATCCGCTTCTGTCTGTTGGCAGGTGGAAAAATCTATAGTGATTTATTCGCCATATCTGCGGTGATTTATAAAACGCTACTCCGCCGCCTGCCTGACTCATCATGGTATGAAATGTTCCGTTTGAAAGATAATTCATCCATGGTGTTGGAGTGTTATATTTCTTTATTGTTATTTCTTTTTCTTTATTATTAAACTGATACATATTCTTTTCCTCTTATTTCTTGTAGTTTATTACAGGTTCACCTGTAAACTCCATTTCACCAAAAATACCTTTTGCAACTGCCGCAACAGATGTAGGATTAGGATTGTTGTTAACTTCAATCAGTGTCTTATCTTCAGGGAAATAATCATCTGCAAAGTAAGGTGAACCGTAATTGATGATTATCTTCTTGTCCTGTTTAATCATGTGGGAAGCCCATATAAGCATACACGAAGTATCCCATGAACAAGCAAACTCTTTATTCAGATTAAAGAGAACATAGTCATATCCTTCGATTTCCGCCTCAATATCGTCTTGCCAGCAAACCTCTGAGATTGTATCAAAAATATCACGTTTGATATCCGCTTTAATACCACGTCTTTCAACTTCGTCTTTAAGGAGCAGAGCTGATTTTCTGTCGCCGTCGTGAGCCGCATCAATAATTACAACGCTCTTTACCTTATTCTTATCAAGAGGCAAAATCCCCATTTCGTTTCTCAAAAGACAAACTGCCTTTTCAGTCATCTCTACGAATTTATTATCGATATATTCAGCGTCCGGAGTATCAAAAGCTTTCTTTTGGAGAGCCTCATTTCTGAACTTCTCCATTCTCTCAATTCGCTCTATGGCATCATCAAGTCTGCTCATTGGAATTTCGCCGGAGAGTATCAGTTCTTCAATTCTGTCCGCAGCTTCCATTGGCGGCCAGAGTAAGAGGTCTGCTCCTGCTTTAAACGCCTGAACAGTTTCCTCTACTATATCACCGGTTGCCATACCACCCATGATTAAAGCATCGGTAACAACCGCACCCTTAAAGTTCAGTTTTTCTTTCAAAAGCTCTGTTGTAAGCTTTGTTGAATATGTTGCAATAGGATAGTAACCATTTTCGCATTCGTCAGCAAAAGAGGTCAGTGTGGTATGAGTAGTCATGATTGACCATACACCCTCATCAATTACTTCCTGATATGTATATCCGTAAGTCTTCATCCATTCATCAAAGGGCAGGATATTCTGTCCAGGTGCAAGGTGCATATTCATACTATGTGTACCAAGGCCCGGGAAGTGTTTTGCGGTAGCGCAAACACCTTGATCCTGAATACCTTTTACAACCTGTCTGTATATCTTTGCACATTTAACAGGGTCATCAGTAATTGCCATAAGAGGCATGGCACTTGTAAAATACATATCAATACATGGACCCAATACCCAATCTATATTATGGGCATTCATCTGCATGCCGATAATCTTACCATAATCGTATGCGTTCTCTTCATCCAACGCTCCAAGGACTCTCTGGCAAACATCTATGGTCTGATCAACCATTTTAGCCGAGTCTGCACAAACAAGCATTTTATAACCTGCCGCTTCCTGACAGATCTTTAATTTTTCACGGGTTAAATATGTACCTGTTTCGTAGTTTTCAGTAAGAGGATTTTCCCCGTTTTTAGGAGTACGAAGCATATAATACATACCACCTACAGGATATTTTTTGAAAAATTCCTGTGGACCTCCATATTTATTGATTTCACGTATTGTTACAATAAAAGTTTTTAAAATTTTTTCACGCAGAGTCATGTTTTTTCCTCCTTCGCCAGCATAACCCAAAATAATATTTTATCAATTTTATCATCTTACAAATTAAGTGTCAATGATGTTTTTTCACATATTACATGACTTTTTCCACTTTTTTTGATTTTTTTAGTTCTTATACTAACAGCTCAGAATTATTTATAAAAATACTCCCGTAGATATATTACCTAAATAGCAAATTTTACTTGTTAATTTCGTTGTTTTAGTATGTATATTATTTGTATATTATTGGATAAATTACTATTGACTAATCCTGTGATTTCTGCTATTATATACGTTGGCAATAAGGTTTTTTTTGACAGAAAATCTTGTAAAATTTTCATTAGTGTATAAAAGTATCAATGCGGTGGCACCGCGTGTCAAATGATTTAGTTTGCTCGTCCCGGTAACATATCGTATATCTCCGGGATTTTTATTTTTAAATAGGAGGTTTTATTATGTATAGAACACTATTCTGTAATGATATTTCCGACAAGCACATCGGCAATACAGTTCAACTTGCCGGTTGGGTAGATGTTGTGCGTGACCATGGCGGAGTTATCTTTATTGATTTGCGCGATTATACCGGCGTAACTCAGGTTGTTGTTCATAATGAGGAGTTGTTGAAAAATGTCAATCGCGAAACAGTTATTTCTGTAAGCGGTATAGTTGAAAAACGTGCTCCTGAAACCGTTAACGAGAAAATTGATACAGGTTATGTGGAATTGGTTGCAGATTCTCTGCAGGTTCTCGGCAAAAGCCGTAACATGCTACCTTTTGAAGTACGTTCTTCCCACATGAGCAAGGACGAACTTCGTTTAAAATATCGCTATCTTGACCTTCGAAACCCTCTCAACCACGAGAAACTTGTAATGAGGTCAAAGATTATCCGCCATTTACGTAACAAGATGGAGGAAAAAGACTTTTTAGATATGCAGACACCTATTCTGACTGCATCTTCTCCCGAAGGTGCCCGTGACTTTCTGGTGCCCAGCCGTAAGCATCCGGGTAAGTTCTATGCTTTGCCTCAGGCTCCACAGCAGTTCAAACAGCTTTTGATGGTATCAGGCTTTGACAGATACTTCCAGATTGCTCCTTGTTTTAGAGATGAGGATGCCAGAGCAGACCGCTCACCCGGTGAATTCTATCAGCTTGACTTTGAGATGGCTTTTGCTACACAGGAAGAAGTTCTTGATGTCTGCGAAGACGTTATTTACGATACATTTAAAACTTTCTCAGATAAGAAAATTACCGAAAAGCCTTTCCGCCGTATAACATATGCAGAATCCATGATGAAATACGGCTCCGATAAACCGGACCTTCGCAATCCACTTATTATCTGCGATTTGACAGACTTTTTTGCAGATGTGGATTTCCCAGCATTTAAAGGCAAACCTGTCCGCGGTATCGTTGCAGACTGTACAGGCAAATCCAAGAAGTTTTTTGAGGATTCCTTAAAGTTTGCTACCTCCCCTGAGGTTGGACTTGGCGGTCTTGGATATATCACCTTAAAAGATGGGGTATTTGCAGGACCGATTGCTAAATTCCTGTCTGATGCCAAGAAAGCAGAAATTATAGAAATAACAGGTGTAAAAGAAGGCGAAACCCTCTTCTTCATCTGTGACGATAAGAAAAATGATACAGAGAAAAAAGCAGGGCATATCCGTTCATGGCTTGCCGCAAAGGAACAGCTTAATTTAATCAGCGATGATGCCTTTGAGTTCTGCTTTATCGTTGATTTCCCCATGTACGAGATTGACGAGGAAACAGGGGACACAATCTTTACCCACAATCCGTTCTCAATGCCTCAGGGCGGAATGGATGCATTGCTCGGAGATGATCCAACACAGGTTCTTGCTTATCAGTATGACCTTGTTTGTAATGGTATAGAACTGGCATCGGGTGCTGTTCGTAACCACGATGTTGATATTATGAAAAAGGCCTTTGATATAGTAGGCTATACAGAGGATGAATTAAAGTCAAGGTTTAACGCTCTTTACACTGCATTCCAATATGGTGCTCCTCCTCACGCAGGTATGGCACCGGGTATTGACCGTATGGTAATGCTCCTTACAGACGAAGAGAAGATATTAGAAGTTATTGCATTCCCCCTCAATGGTAATGCCCAGGATCTCCTTCTTGGTGCGCCAAGTGAGGTTACAAATCAACAGCTTGAAGACGTTCATCTTCTTGGTAACACAAGTGCACTTGCCTCCCGTGGTGTGCCTGCGGGTAACAAGGCTCGGAGCGAAAAACGTTCCACTTTCTCCAACTCTCAGCAGTTAAATCAGTTATCCTTAACTGAATCAGAGGAAACTGATATGCAAAACATTTTCAATATGATGAAAGAGCACGAAGATGCCCTTAAAAATATTGATACCGAGAATGTAGAAGAGATGATACACGTTATGCCTATGACCAACGTTCTTCGTGAGGATGTAAGAAAACAGCCCTTTACAAGAGAGAGTTTACTTGAGGGTGCTCCCGAACGTAACGAAGATAGTTGGCAGGTACCAAGACTTGTAAAGTGAGGTGCGTAGAATGAAAGAATATACAGTACAGTTATCTGATAAGGGAAACGTAGCCGTTGACGATACGATTCTTGTAAAAGGGGTGCCGGCCTGTGCAGGCTCACGCATCTTAGAAAATTTTAAACCTCTGTTCAGTGCAGAAGCAGTTACCCGTCTTGAAAATAAAGGTTATTCTGTTTCCGGCAAGACACAGGTTGGCGAGTTCGGGCTTGACCTTGTAGGCGAATTTTCCTACTATGCAGAAAAAGAGGATGACTTGAAAGGTGCAGCCGCCCAACTTGTTTCACAGGGCAAGGTAAAAGCCGCCCTTGGCGTTGACATGAACGGAGCAACAAGACGTGCCGCTGCTCTTTCAGGGATTGACTTTTTAAAACCCACCTACGGTACCGTTTCAAGATACGGCGTTATTTCATGTGCCGCATCAGGTGAGCAGTTGGGTGTATATGCAAGCAATACAGATGGTATTAAAGAAATTATAGAAGTAATTGCAGGACACGATGAAAAAGACGGCACAAGCCTTAAGAATGCTTCCTATGATTACGATAATCAGCTTGCAGTTGAGGCCAAAAAGGTTTGTATTGTTAAGGAGCTTCTCGACAAAGCTGATGATAAAACACGTGACCGTGTAAACGCTTATGCTGAAAAGCTTCGCAAAAACAATGTTATTGTGGAAGAAATCTCTCTTGATATTTTTGATGTTTCCAATACAACCTGGCAAATTCTGATGGCCGCAGAAACCTGTAACAATGTTTCACGTTATGACGGTGTTAAATTCGGTCACCGTGCGGCAGAATACAAAAATATTGACGAATTATATGTTAATACAAGAACAGAGGGCTTTAACTTTCTTACAAAAGCAATTATTCTTTATGGCTCAGATATGTTATCCAAAAACCGATACGATGATTGCTATGGTAAGGCACTTAAGGTTCGCCGTGTGATTGCAGATAAGTTTGACGAACTCATGAAAGATTACGATGCAATTTTAACACCTGTATGCAGTAAAACCGAATACAAAGCTTATGATATAAGCGAAGCATTCGAAACTGTTTTTAAAGAAAGTGCATTTACTGCTGTTGCAAACCTTATCGGAACACCTGCTTTAGTAAGCGGCGGCGTTCAGCTTTTAGGTAAGCATTTTAGCGAAAGTGTTCTGCTTAGTCTTGCAGGAAGTGCTGAAAGGGTAGGTGAATAACTATGAATTATGAAATGGTCATTGGTCTTGAAACCCATGTAGAACTCAGCACAGAATCCAAGATATTCTGCTCTTGCGGAGGACATTCTGCTGCAAACGAGCCTAACGATTGTGTATGCCCTGCCTGCAGCGGTATGCCCGGTATGTTGCCGGTTATGAACAAAAAGGTTGTTGAGCTTGCAGTTACCGCAGGATTAATGCTTAATTGTGAAATCAGCAGATATACAACATTTGATAAAAAGAATTATTATTATCCCGACCTTCCCTGTGCATATCAGATTACACAGCTTAATCATCCAATATGCACCAATGGTTGCGTAACCCTTAAGACCTCCGAGGGTGAAAGGGATATTCGTATTAAGCAAATCCACATGGAAGAAGACGCAGGTAAGCTGGTTCATATTGGCAAAGCTTCTTATGTTGACTTTAACCGTACCAGCGTGCCTTTGATTGAGATTGTTACTCAGCCCGATTTCCGCAGTGCAGAGGAAGTTTTGACATATCTCAATAAATTAAAATCCATGTTCCGTTCAGGCGGAATATCCGAATGTGAAGAGGGTGCTATGAGATGCGACGTTAATATTTCTGTCCGCCCCGAGGGAAGCACAGAGTTTGGCGTTCGTACAGAGATTAAGAACATGGCATCTTTTGAAGCAATCGAAAAAGCAATCCGCTATGAAGCACAACGTCACATTGATGCTATTGAGTTTGAAACTGAAGAACTTGTTCAGGAAACAAGACGTTTTGACAATACAAGCGGTAAAACATTTGCTATGCGTAACAAGGAAACCGAAGCGGACTACCGCTATTTCCCTGATGCAAATCTTATGCCTATTATAATTGACGACGAATGGCTTGAAGAAATTAAAAATGCAAAGCCTGTTGCAATTGATGAAAAAGCCGATATGTACAGAGAGGCAGGCATTTCAGAAAAAGAAATTGACTTGCTCATTCATAACCACAATGTAAGTTCTGTACTTGATGAGGTTGTTAAAATGGGTTGCGATGCTAAAAATGCATCAGGTTGGTTGATTACCGATTGTGCAGGTATTCTCCGCAGAAATGGTAAGTTACTTGGGGACCTTGATATCAGCGCAAAGGACCTCGTTTCAATAATAAACATGGTAGATAGCGGTGAGGTTAACAGAACAAGCGGCAAAAAAATTCTTGCTGCCGTTATTGAAACAGGAGCCGACCCTGTAGCGTATTGCAAAGAAAACGGATTTGACGTTAAGATTGATACAGCTACAGTAGAGCTCGCTATTGACAAAGTATTTGAGGAAAACACTCAGGCACTTGAAGACTTCAAGAATGGTAAGGTTAAGGCTAAACAGGCATTATTCGGTGCATGTATGCGCGCTTTAAAGAATACTGCTGACCCTGAAGTAATCAGAGAACTTCTTGACGAAAAATTAAGTAAATACTAATAAACTAATAATGATAGAGCGGGGGGTTATCTCCCGCTCTATATATTAAGGGAATGATAATATGACTGAAAAACTTTATGAAAAAGATGCCTACTTAAAAAAGTTCAGCGCAGTTGTAAAGGATTGCCACGCAGAAGACGGAAATTATTATATTGAGCTTGACAAAACCGCGTTCTTCCCAGAAGGCGGTGGTCAGGGAGCAGATTGCGGTACAATTAATGGAGCACCTGTTCTTGATGTACAACAAAAAGGTGATATCATCTTACACACACTCCAGTCAGAATTAAAAATTGGGGATACCGTTGAATGCGAAGTTGATTGGAATCTCCGATATTCCAGAATGCAGGGACATACGGGAGAACATATTTTATCCGGCATTGTCCATTCTTTATACGGATATGATAACGTGGGATTTCATATGAGTGAAAGCATTATGCTGGTTGACTTCAATGGTCCTTTAACACCAGAGGATATCAAAAAAGTTGAAATTGAGGCTAACAAAGCCATATACACAAACACTGACATTGTTGCATTTTATCCCTCCCCCGAGGAAATAGAAACCCTGCAGTTCAGAAGCAAAAAAGACTTTGAAAACAACTTGCGCGTAGTTTCCATTGGGGAGAATATCGACCGGTGTGCCTGTTGTGCCCCTCACGTAGCTAAAACAGGTGAGGTAGGCATTATTAAAATAGTTGACTTCTATTCATATAAGCAGGGAATACGTATAGAAATGACAGCAGGTATAAACGCCCTGAAGGATTATATGGATATAAACACCTCAGTTAAAGAGCTGATGAAGATACTCTCTGCACCGCGGGACGGAATAGTCGATGCAGTCAGCGAAAGAAATACTGCATACCAGACATTGAAAAACGACTATCAAAAAATCTCCAAACGTCTTGCCTTGCTGGAATTACCCTTGTGCGAACTTAACGGGTCAGTTTATTCCTTTGGCGACAACTTGTCTTTTGATGACTTAAGATATTGTGCAAATCAACTTACTGACAATAAATATAACATCTGCATTCTGCTCTCCAAAAAAGAGGCAGGCGGATATATATATGTAGTAAGTAGTAAAAACGAAGATATTCGCGAAATTGCCAAGAATATAAATACTGCTTTTTCCGGCAAAGGCGGAGGCCAGAACAACTATTCCCAAGGTGTAATTGAAGATTTCCCACAGGATGCTTTGATACACTTTATTGAAAAAGTATTGAAAAAATAGCCCTTATAAAAAACGGCAGGCGGTGTAGAAAAAACACACCGCCTATTATTATCTTATAAACTCGCCATTAATTTCTTTATTTATAAAATCTTGTAATTCTTCCTCTTTATACCCAAGAGCACAGCCTATCAATAACTTGGCATATGCCATTTCGGAGGTCGTGCGCCAGGATGTTTTAACACCACTTCTCAATACAATTCCTGTAGTTTCATAGAGATAGGCATTTTCACTATTGCATGGCTCTATATACAACTCTATTCCATAGTCGTCGCAAATTCTTTTCAGATACATTATAGAATCCTTGGAATATTCAAAGCTCTGCTCCTCACATAAGGTGGGATTTTTAATATATGGATTTACCGACATTGTACTTGAATGATAGGTATGATGCAATACCACCTTAACCCCATCAAAAGAGTAACGACTGTAATCTATTCCCACATAAGGAGTTATTTTTAAAACACAGTTCGTAAGTTCTTTACATTTATAAAGTGGCATTTCTGAACATTTTGATTCTCTTCCCTCAAAGAATTCATTTTCATTGATTGCATACATATCACTGCTATAAAAATTATTGGAATGATTAGGGCATTGTAATAAGTGGGATGCGTAATGTATATACATTGTTGAAACAACCTCATCATCCACAAATTCATCGTTCCTGTATGCAACGTATATATCAGGCTTTATTCCTTTTATTATATACTCGGCTGCAATTTTGAAATTATCATTTCCGTTGGCTTCTTCCTTATATAATGGCAGTTGACTAGACACCATAAAAACAGGTATCTTTATTCCTGCCAACAAGATAGAAAGTAACGATGCAGTATATGCAAGAGTATCAGTACCATGCAAAATAATTACCCCATCATATCTCGAAAAATCATAACTCCTGATACCTTTAATGAGCGAATTTAGATGAGTAATGGTCATATTCTCGCTTAAAATATCAAGAGGACTCTCGGTACAAAACTCAACTATGCTTTCATGACGAAATTTACTGTCACCTTTTCTGAAATTATCTACAATAAGGGTTTCTGTCCGCTTAGTGTCAGACTCTTGTTCACCATGCTCATTTGCAAAAGAACAGATAGTCCCACCTGTAAGAATTATAAGTATTTTTTTTAATGATTCTACCTCTTTCATTGCAACTCTCCTTTAGTCGTAGTATATCACTCTTAATATTTTCAGTCAAGCTTATAAACAATTATATTCCCACCTTTTTCCTTACATAAAAATTCTTATGTAGGCACAAAATAGATTTGTAAATTAAAACGAAACGGATAAATCCGTTCCCTACGGTTGTTATTGTAGGGTATGTATTTATAAACACTGTTTAAGTTAAAGGAGATTTTATATATGAAAGCAACAGGAATAGTTCGAAGAATAGATGACCTGGGCCGTATAGTTATACCTAAGGAAATCCGTCGCACCATGCGCATACATGAAGGCGACCCACTTGAGATATATACGGAGAGTAATGGTACAGTTATCTTTAAAAAATATTCTCCCATAGGTGAGCTTGGAGAGTTTGCATCTCAATATGCCGAATCACTTTCAAAAGCTACTGGAATACCGGCATGCATTACTGACAAGGACAACGTTATTGCTGTGTCCGGAATACCTAAAAAGGAACTTCGTGAGAAAAAAGTGTCAGAGGATTTAGAGCGTATAATGAAATCTAAAACCATCTTTCTGGCAAACCCAGGAGATAAAACCATTAAGGTTTTGGACGAAAACGATCAATACGGTGCAGGTGTTGTTGCCCCAATAGTCTACGATGGAGACAGCATAGGTTCAGTAGTCTTTCTTGCAGATTCAGGAAATTCAGTAGGCCAGGTAGAGAGTAAGCTTGCTGAAACTGCTGCAGGATTTCTTGGCAAAACAATGGAATAGATTAAAAATCCCTATTATATACAGATAGTATTATACAAAAAAAAGGCTCCCATACGGGAGCCTTTAAATTCGCAAGTTAAACCTTATTTAGAAATTCTTTCTAAAACAGTTGCAACTTCTGCACGTGTTGCCTTACCCTGAGGATCGAACATATTATCGTTCTTGCCTGTCATGATACCGTCTTTATAGCAGTACATTACGCCATCAACTGCGTACTCTGAAATCTCAGCTACATCAGCAAATGGGAGTTCAACTGCCCAAGCACCTGCAGGACCTCTTCCTAAGAATGTGTTGTATCTTAAGATGATT
Source organism: Ructibacterium sp. (assembly GCA_045542095.1). GTDB lineage: Bacteria > Bacillota > Clostridia > Monoglobales > Monoglobaceae > Ructibacterium. Next base: position 14,193 of record JAZQKJ010000052.1, on the reverse strand, counting down.
GTAGCCATCTGTTCACGAGTGATGATGTCATTTGGACCAAATGCGCCATCGCCGTAACCATTAACAATACCATTCTCTGTTGCCCACTTAATATGTGCAGCATAGTATTCATCACCAGCAACGTCAGCGTACTCAGTAACTGCTGCGCCATCGATAACACCAGCCTTACGTCCGAGAACTGTTACAAACATACCTCTTGTGATAGCTGTATCAGGTTCAAAGGTTGTCTCTGTTACACCCTTGAATAAACCGTTTTCGTAAACATATTTTACGCTGTTATAGAACCAGTCTGTAGCAGCAACGTCAACAAATGGTAATGAAACTGATGGGGTAATTGGAGCAACTACTGACCCAGTGCCTGCACCTGTTGGCTTTCTTGAAGGCTTACTGTCATCTTCTTCCTCTTCAGGTAACTGCTCAGGTGTTTCAGTAATAACTTCATCCTCTACCTCGGTGTATGCTACAGCAAAATCAGCTGTTGCATCTGCTGAGTAGATGTGAATCATGTCATTTTCTTCATCAATATAGAATGTTCCAGGAAGACCTGAATTTGTTGTATCTTCTTCAAGAGTTTCAATAACATTTTCTACACCGTCATTTGTTGACTTAATGATAGAAAAATCTTTCTTACCTGATGTTGGGAAGTTCATAGCAAGATGCATTGCATTTCCTTCATTGAGCTTATCAATCTGTTTGCTTTCACCAACCTGCTCACCTGCATTATCTTTAACGATAACTTCAGTTTTAGCAGCTGCAAGAGGTTCTACCTTGTTCTTTTCAGCATCATAATCTTCGATTATTTCCTCTGCCTTTTCAACAATAGCAGTAATTACTTCAATGATAACGTCGAAAATAGAAGTCTTAACTTCAACTGAACCCTCATCGCCTGCTTCTACAATAGCATCAGAAACTACTGTTTCTTCAGCAATTTTATCTGTCTGACCAACTACAACGTCAGCTGCAGCAGATTCCTCTGTTGTTGTATCTTCAACTGTTGTACTGATATTTTCAACAGGAAGAGCAACCTCAACAGTTACATCATCTTTAACATCAACTACAATAGTAGTAGTCTTTGTGCCATTTGTAACAACAAGGTTATATGTACCAAGGTCAACAGAAAGGAGTTCAAATGTACCATCTTCGTTTACAATAACCTCGATTTCATTTGTACCCTTAACAAGCTTTGCAGTAACTTCAGCTTCTTCATCAATGCCTGTTATTGTACCTGCAACAGTATAAGTCTTTGCAACTACATTTACAGTTGCAACTGCATCTTCCTTGCCTGTGAAAGTGATATCCTTATTGATTTCACCAAGCTTCTTATCAAAGGTAAATGCTGCCTTAACTTCACCTTCCATGTTGCCGGTGATTGCATAAGCACCAATCTTAGAGATTGCAACGCCTGTTCCTTCGAAAGACATTTCGCCAAGATACTCTTCAACATTCTTCTCAAAGTCACCAATAGTAGCGTTTTTCTTTACCTTTAATGTGATTGTAAGAGCTGATGTTGCGCCCTTAACAGTGTTAACACGCTTTACTTCTTCAAACGCAAGCTTAGCCTCTTTGTTAAAGCCACTTAATTCTTTTCCCTCAACTATAGCCTTAGGAAGACTGATAGCAGTTGGATAAGTTAAAGTGAACTGGAAATTGCCTGATGAGAAAGAAGTTTTTCTCATATCGCTCTTAGCAGCATCAGCTTTATTAGCATTATCGCTATAATATCCGTCAAGAAAAGCATCAGCTTCAGCAACAGCATCTAAAAACTGCTTTTGAACATCAGCCATACCAACAGTTGCTTTAAAATCAACTTTGTCGCCTGCTTCGATTGTAGCTTCAGCCGCATACTCTGTATCCTGAGTCTTAACGTCTAAAGTTAAATCTGTTCCTACATTTCCATAACTAGTTGCAAATACTGCAAATGACTGAACAATCATTAAAGCAGCTAACGCAACTGTCAAAAATTTCTTCATAATAACATCCTCCTAGTTGGTTATTATATATTTTTGTTTAATTATTTTTCAATATTAACACGGCAAAATCACTATTTATTATATTTTGCCAAAAGATTCGCTTTCTTTATACTCTTTTCACTTTCATATGCAGAGCGAATCTCACTTACAATCCCGGAATCTCCTCCGGTACGTTTTATTTCAGCATCTATCTGGGAAAGTATACCTTCCATCTGTGAATCGCATGAACTTTCAAGGTCAGTTGCCTTTCTAAGATATTTACCGGCAATCCCTGCCTTATTCTTACCCTTATTTGCAACATATTCAGCCTTAGCCTGGCCAACAAGTGAATCCAGCTGTCCGCTGAAATCAGCTCTTAAAACATAAATCTGTGCAATAAGATTTTCCAATTCAGATGGTTTTTCAGGTTGTGCTTGCTCCACTACACCTTCGCCATTTTGAATATCGGTTGTTGGTGAATTATTTTGATTGCCTGACACATTTTGAACAGTTTTATCATCCGATGCATCCGCACCGTCCCCTTCCCTGTCAACAGGAACTCCGTTTTCCGAAGTATTGGACGGCTCTGCAACCTCAACTTCAAAATCTTCTGTTTGAGCTCTTCCCGTAATTATGAGAATAGCATCCTCCTGTGACAACTTTCCTTCCTGAAACATCTTTTCAGCCTTTTCATCAAGAGGCTGAACTTTAACATCAGGGAGCTTTTCAAGAATATCAAGTATAACCTTTTCATTATCCTCAAGCATCTTCCTTCGTTCTTCTCCGGAATACTTTTTAACATAGGAAAGGGCTTCTATATTTCCCTTTTGAGAATATGCTACAGTACCGATAATTCCCACAATAACTACTACCACAACAATAATAGCAAGCCATACCTTTGGTTTCTTCTTTTCATTGTAAGACATGATATCGAGCTCCTTTATTTAACAACTTCTGAGCAAATATCCATAACCTCTCCATCAGCCTTTTGTTCGGGCAACTTATTTACCTTTTCACTCTCCCTGATGTATGTAGGAACAACTTCCTCCACTGCATCTTTTATAGCTTCGTTAGTACCAATAGCTATAGCGTCTTTAAGTATTGCAAGTTTTTTCTGAAGTTCCTCATAACTATCAAAGAAAGGCTTGGCAATAAAAATTTTATCATGCCCCGTCTTTTGCAGTCCCTCTTCGTCCATTAACAACTCTTCATAAAGCTTTTCCCCTGGGCGAAGTCCCACATATTCAATCTTAATATCCTTTCCAACCTTAAGACCGGATAATCGGATAAGATTTTCTGCCAGGTCGCGGATTTTAACAGGCTGACCCATATCGAGAACAAAAATTTCTCCGCCTTTTGCATAAGTCCCTGCTTGGAGTACAAGCTGAGCAGCCTCGGATATTGTCATGAAAAATCTTGTAATCTCCGGATGGGTAACAGTTAAAGGTCCGCCGTTTTTAAGCTGCTCTCTGAATCTTGGAAGAACCGAGCCATTAGAATTAAGCACATTACCAAATCTAACAGCCACAAATTCAGTTTCGCTGACTTTTTGCATCGCCTGAATTATCATTTCACAGACACGCTTGGTTGCACCCATAACATTAGTGGGATTAACAGCCTTATCTGTAGAAATCAAAACAAAACGTTTAACCTTGTATTTGTCCGCACAACAAGCAACATTATATGTACCAAAAACATTGTTCTTTATAGCCTCAACAGCATTATTCTCCATAAGGGGAACATGCTTATGTGCAGCAGCATGAAAAACAATGTGCGGACGATATTTATCAAAAACCTGTTCAAGTCTTGCACTATCACGAACAGATGTAATAACAAAGTCCATATCCCTTTCAGGATAACAATCTCTTAAATGATTTTCAAGTTCAAAGGTTGTGTTTTCGTATATATCGACAACAACAAGCTTTTTAGGTGAAAATCTCATAATCTGACGACAGAGCTCCGAACCAATTGATCCGGCTCCGCCTGTAACCATAACAACTTCATCTTTCAGGTCTTTACTTATTCCGCTGTTATCAAGGTTAACCGGACCGCGCTCAAGCAAATCCTCTACCTCAACATCACGGACAAAATTGATATCTTTTTTATCAGAAAGCGTATATGCAAGTCCAGGCATTATCCTTACCTTGCACTTTGTTCCTGCACAAGCATCAATTATTGCCTTGCGTTTTTCTGCCCCTACAGATGATATGGCAATTATAACTTCATCAGGTTTAAATCTTTCGCAAATGCTTCCAATTCTTGACATAGGACCCAAAACCCTGTATCCGCTGATTATATTATGCTTCTTAGCAGGATCGTCATCAATAAATCCTAAAACATTGTAGCTATAATCATTACTTGTTTTTATGTCATTGGCAAGAGTAACACCAAGAACTCCGGCACCTATAATAATAACACTTTTGGTGTCCTCATTTTTTTTCTTATTGCGAATGCACACCATCTTCCAGATTGCCCGCAAGGACATCCGGAGTGCCAGTATACTCATAGTCAATACAGTTGATAAAAGCAATTGCGCCTTAAAATAAAATTCACCTACCGGTAAAAAAATCACCAGACAACATGAAATCACAGTAGCTGCAATACATGCAGAAACCAACTTAACATACTCTCGCGTACTTCCAAATTCCCAATAAACACGATAACAATTAAAAATCATCATCGAGCCTATAAAAGAAACTAATGTATAGAGCACAGCACTTGCATTAAGAATCGCCATATCCCAAAAAACTTCATTTTTGAAAACTACCAGCAAAGTAAAAGCATACGACAAAACAGCAAGTAAAATATCCCCTAAGAGCAAATATCTGTTTCTTGTAGTACCTCTAAAAAGGCTCATCATATTTCTCCTTCTCCCCAAGAAAAAACACGTTTTTACAACCCGAGTATTTTCAGAGAATTATTTTCAATATCTTTAAGTATTTCACTATCTGTCTTCTTTTTTATTATTTCAACTGCCATCTTTAGATTAGGCGGTCTCTTTTGGGTATCATGACAATCAGACCCTAAAAGCCCGATCGTTTCTCTCTTTAGTAACTTAAATGCCTTTCTTCTTGTAGAGTGTCTTATAAATGCCTCTGCATTCATCTGGAGTATCATTCCCTCTGAACTAAGCTGATGTATTATTGAACTGTTTTTCCCAATGAAATAATACCGCTCCGCATGTGCAAGGATAGGGGTAATGTTTCTTTCAAACATCAAATTTCTCATATTTTTAACAAAACCTTCATCAAGTTTATTAAAATATGTTTCTACAAGCATATAATCGGTATTACCAATGCAAAGCCTGTTAAGATTTTCCATCTTGCTAAAATCAATTCCGCAACAGAAAACCTCCGCACCAATAATCAACCTGGGAACATCTGAGTTTTCCAATGAAACTTTGCTTATCGCATCAGCTCTTCTTTTTAGAAAACTCTCAACACTTTCCAAACGCATATCAAAATGCGGAGTAGCAACCACAATGTCTATATTTTGTAAATACATCTCTTTTAACATGCATTCCGTCTGCCAGATATCTTTACTTCCATCATCAATTCCAGGAAGAATATGCGTATGAAAATCAACCATTTTTTTCAGTTTCTTCCACAAAATTTCTTACATAATACGCTCCGCTGTAGCGATAGCGATATCTGTATTTATAGCTCTTTTTTCTTCCTACCATCTTAATGTCATTAAGAAGCACACCTAAAATCCTGGTTTTGATAAACTGAAGCTGATGGACCGCATCTGCCAAATCTTCCTTCGTGGTCTGTCCCTGACGGACAACAAGCAAGACACCATTAGCTTTTCCGGCCAGAAGAGATACATCTGTAACCACATTAACCGGCGGAGTATCTATAAACACATAATCGTATCTGCTTACCAAAATATCGCAAACTTCATCCATCTTCGAAGAAGTAAGAAGTTCAGCCGGATTAGGAGGAATATCCCCTGAAAAAATAAGATCCAGATTTGGATATGAACTTTTTTTGATTACATCATCCAGTTCGTTTATATGTACCAGAACATTGCTTAAACCGGGCGAACCTTTTTCATTATTGAGCCTTGCAACATTAGGTTTCCTCATATCACAGTCAACAACACAAACCTTTGCGCCCGTTTCTGCAAACGAAATAGCTATATTCATACAGTTCAGGGACTTTCCTTCACCAGCGCAGGCACTTGTTACAAGAACAACCTTTCCGCCCTGGTCAGGCAGTGAAAAAATGAGATTTGTTCTCAATGCCTTGTATGCTTCTTTAACAAAAAAATCTGTTTTTTGGTTTAAAACTCTGTCATGCTGAGAACCATTTTCAACCTTCTTCTGAGGCAACAGAATTTTTTTGAAATTCTGCACTTTTCTAGCCAAACTCATCTAATTTCATCACCTTTTATACCCATTTTGCAATATTATACCATATCAATGAAAAAAGTCAATAGATTTCACCCAAAAAATTTACCTGAAAAAACATTTTACACTATTGCCCAAAAATCCTATTTTTTTATGGATAAAATGTACACAACCCTTTATGTTTTAACGCCTTTTATATAATGCCAAAAAGAATAAATCCCACTGTGTTTATTGCAAAATTAGCAAACATATGTACAAGCCACGACGGATAAACAGTTCCGCTTTTTTCATTCAAATAATTAAAAATTATTCCACCGGCAAAAAGGCCTGCCAGAACTATCAAAAATACCCCGAAAGAAAACCAACCAATCATCATTGCAACATGGTACAGAGCAAAAATTCCTGCACTGAAAATATAGGCAAAACGCCTTTTGGAAAAAGACTTCAACCCTAAAAAAGCAAATCCTCTGAAAAAGAACTCCTCAAGCAGAGAGTTTACAAAAGATATGTATAGTGATACAAATATAAAGTTCTTTTCCGTAACGCCTATATTATCAGTCAACGCTCCCGTAATTTTTGAAAAATCAAAAATATTTTTAAATATCATATATCCGCCCAAAATAACTGCATACACCCCTATACAAAGCCCTGTCGCAAGCTTAATTCCCTGCTTATCAAAAGCGAATAACGGTTTAATCTTAAGCTCCTTACAATAAACTCCGTATAAGATTGGGACCACCAAAAATAATCCAAATTTTATAGCAGATTTCACAAAATAATTTGCCTGAATAATACCATCCACAATGGCCATTATGATACAGAAAATTATTACCACTGTACATATCCCGAATACCATCTTTCTATTCTGCATTTTTTCTCCTTTTTTACATGCCTATATTTTAATTTTCCCTAACATATTTACAACAAATTTCTTTCATTTTAATATTATAAATCTTTTTTATATCTTTTTCAACCATAATCTTGCCATTTATTTTTTTTGTGATATAATACAAATAGTTTTCAGCTGAGTAAAAGGAGATTTTTCAATATGAGAATGCGCAGAAAAAAACATCTTGACGAAAGATTGGAGGCTTGCTCCGATTTAATTATATACGATATAGAGAAGTACAATGGTGACATCCGCTCAATCTTTAACAATTATGAAAAACCATTGTGTATGGAAATCGGCTGCGGAAAGGGAAAGTTTATTACAGAGCTTGCCAACAGAGATAATGATACAAACTTTATTGCCGTAGAAAAAAACATGAATGTTCTTTTGCTCGCCGCAGAAAAAGCAAAAGCTGCAAACCTTAAAAATATAAGATTTTTAGCCGGTGATGTCAATATGCTCAGAGAATTTGAAACCAATACAAAATGTGACAGAATATACATAAATTTTTGTGACCCCTGGCATAAAAATACCTATCAGAAACGTCGTCTCACCCACAGACAGCATCTTGTTCTTTGGGAAAATTTATTAAAGGAAAATGGAGAAATCCACTTTAAGACAGACAACCTAAAGCTCTTTGAATTCTCATTAAATTCATTTTCAGATTACGATATGAAACTTAAAAATATAACCTTTGATTTGCACAATTCGAACTTCGAAGGAAATATTGTGACAGAATATGAACAACTTTTCTCTGAAAAAGGTCAGCCGATTTACCGATGCGAAGCATCTTACAGAACTAAGGAATAAAATCACAGTTCCCCCTGTTTTAAAGGGAGGAGCTGTTTAATTTTGTTCTTTTATACATCCTTTATTTTCTATTTGGTATGTTATAATTACACTTGAATTCAGGTCCTCTCTATGCATATCAACTGCATTAATTCCACTGTTGTAATAGGTTGTATAATAATAGATTCCTCTTGCTGTGTTACAGCATGAACTATAGTTGGTTATTTCAAATTTATCTTTTATCTTTGCACATCCTTTTGTCTGATAAACTGAATTTAAAATATGAAAAAACTGATAAATAATCTCATCTTCTGTTTCGCCGAACACCGAGTTCAGTTTTGTAAAACTCGCCCTTACAAATCTTGACATAGAGGATAAATCTCCCGGAAGTCCAATTCCACCCATACCTCTGCTATACGGCTCAAGTTCTATTTCCTTTGAAAATCTGTTTTCAGGCTCGTCTGCAGTTACTCCCAAAAAGTTTCTTAAGTTAAAAATCTGCACATCAAAGGCAGGGCTGTTTGTTAAAACACCTACGGGATTATCATAGACCAAAAGTCCCCTTTGAGTCTGCTCAACTGTGACGGTTTTATTCTTATCCGAAATCATCCAGTGAAGGGGGGTGGGCAATAATTCCACGTTGAATTTCTCATTAGTTATATTTATATTTTTCAGTTCTTCTTCCACCTGTGCCACACTTTCAAATTTCCCCAATAGCCATGGAATAAATTCAAAAGATGCCAGATTAATTTTTTCTCTGTCTTTAGGGTTATATTTTGCAAATTCAGGAAAATTAAGTCCTGCCATAGAAAGACCTTTTTCGTTTGTTGCATCAAAATATAATGGATAACCATCTGTTGGCAATGCCATTCCTACTATGGCAAAATGCTCTTTTAATCTCTGTCCGTTTCTAAAACTGAATTCATAGTTTCTTGGAGTAATGGTCACTTGTTCCCCAAAAGAATGCTCGTAGTCAAGATTTCTTCCAAAATAATGTCCTTTGTGTGTTATAGAAATTGCTGTACACATAATATATCACCGCAATTATTCTTCCCAACCGATTTTTACTTATTCAAAAGGCGTTGCAAAAATGCACCGCCATGTATATTATTCAACAATCTTAAATTCTATCAACTCAGCAGACTCAACATATTCTTGGTTCATTTTAAGCACCTCTGCCATATGAGGTGTTTTTATATGTGCCTCCTGATGCGCCTTTGATTCCCAACCCTCTATAAGCAAAAGTTCATTTGGGTCTTTTTCTGAGAAATAGAAGTCATAGCGAACACACCCATCTTCGTTTCTTATAGCATCCATATATCCTTTTTCATTAAGCTCCTTTGTAAATGCCTCCCTTTTCCCGGGGAAGCATCTAAAAACAACATAAATATTAAACATAAAAAATCATCCTTTCTCTTCTACTAAAGTAAATCTTTTTTGCAACTGTCCGTTAACCTCAACGGTTTCATCCCACATTTCAATTGGTCTTACCCAGACTTCTCCGTCACCATAAAGAGCCTTGTAAACCACCATCTTTTCCAATGTTTCGGAATGATTGGCTATACACAAAACCTCATACATATTTCCTTTGTAATGCTTGTAAATCCCTTTTTTTATCATAATTAGCCCCCAAATTTATCCTATGAAAGTTTAAGGATTACAGGCTGAAGAGTATACGCAGGGACATCAATCGTAATAACATCACCATTCACCTCAAAACCACACTCTTCCCATTTACCGTCACAAGACAGCTTTTCTACTTTCTTATAATTTTTTTCAACACATAACGTAATTTCTTCAATTGGGTCAAAGCCTGTATTGGAAATTGCACAGAACAAGCTGTCATCTTTCATTATTCCCGCTTTAAGATATACCTCTTCATCCCCCTTATAGTAAATAGGGAGATTCCCTGTATCCTTAAGAAGTTTTACAAGTTGAAGTTTTCTGGTTTCATTAAGGAACGAAAATGCCTCAAAGTATATAAACACAGCCTCCGGCGTGCCTGCAAACACAACTACAGTACCTCCAAGAGAATTTTTATAAACTGTACTGCCCGGAAACAGAGGAACTTCTGTTTTACCGCCTTTGAGATGCATAACCATTGAATCCGCTTTCACATCGTCATTAAGAGGAACAAGCTCCTGAATCTGCATCTGAGTAGCTACCTTTTTATTATTTATACCAATTCTCTCAAAGCTGGTCCGAGGACCATTCCACTCCCTGACATCAACACCGATATATTCACCAAAGCCTCTCTCAATAAGCAACTTTGCGCATCTTGAAGATAAAACAATGGTTCCTGACAGTATCTTTCGACACTCTTCATCCGAGAAATTCATAACATCCTGACTATCCATAAACACAGCGTTTGACGGCTCTGCCGAATAATACATTGGAATACCCATTCTTTCATGAACACAATGTGCCCAATGTGCCGACTTTTTATATTCATTTTCAAATCCATAAAATGGCTTAGAAGACAAAAGATTATTTGCCCCTACCCATTTTACTACCGGAACAATATCTGACAAAGCCTGATAAAATCCACTATACTTGCCGAGAGTCTTACGATAGGCTTTCCCACTGTCAGGCTCAAAACTAATAGTTCTTGTAATCCAATGTTTAGCACCTTTTGCCCCTTCAAGAATAGATGTAACAAAATGGGAATGCAGCGACAAAGCACTTGTGCTGTATCTGTTCTGAGGACAGGTATCCGTTTCTGCAAGAATAGCCTCCACTCCATCACCTATATGTATTTTCTCTACTGCAGCACGGAATGCAACACGGCTAAGCCCCCTCGCACCTGCAGGAGTATAATTACCATTATTGATTCTGACAGTTACAGGATTCCCCTCGCCTGCAATTATCTTGGCGATATCACTTGCAAACTCTGCTGCCTCACCACAGGTACAATATATCCCCGGAATGGTGGGATCGAATGCATCGATTCCCTCACGCATGGCCTTAATAGCACCAATAAGAGATTCGCCCTGGGTCTGTATAAACACCTGCGTTATTTTCTTGCTCTTTTCATCATGGTTTTTGGTATGAGCAAGAAGCTCTTCTCTTGTAATATCCTCACCAATAATCTCGCTCACTCGTTTAAGATGCATTGGACAGGCACAGCCTTTTTCTGCTCTTGCCATAAGACGGAAATCATCATCCACCATTATAACTTTAGGCTTGTGTGATGCCAGAATTGACATTACGCCTTTAAAATGCTCTCTGAAATCTTCATCATAAGGACAACATATGGTGGTTTCCTCCCCGTTATTCAAACCCACATAAGGCTGAAATGGGAACATAGAATTGAGCTTATATCCATGACCAATCGAGCATTGAACAAGAATTCCGCATTCAACACCCATCTCGGCAAGTCTGTCCCGGAATAAATCGTATTGCTCGCACATGATCTGCGCTTTATTTATAACAGGATTTCCCTCCGGTACAAGAGGCATGGAAAAAAGTGCACAGGTGGAAATTCCTTTTTCATATTGCTCTTTTATATCAAGACATATTTCTTCAACATGCTCAACATCAAGAGATATAATTGTATAATTCTGCATAAAATCTCTCCTACTTAATATATTTGTTTTATATATTATATCATTATTTTATATCTGTAAAAAGAGTCAAATTATGACATTTTGGGTATTTAGGTACACCATAACAAAAGAATCTTTTTTTGTCAACAAACATCAAAAGATTTTATTTTTATAAAAATTTTTTAAAAAAGTACTTGACAAAATCAAATATATAAGTTATTATACATAAAAACAGTAATGATTACTGTTATGATTAAGGAGTAAGCATTATGAAAAATACTTCAACTCAAAGATATAGCAGACAAAGAGATTGTATCTTAAATACTCTTTCCGGAACAACATCGCATCCTACTGCGAATTGGATTTATGACAATGTCAGAAAAGAAATTCCAAACATAAGTCTGGGAACGGTATACAGAAATCTCTCGAAACTATGCACAGATGGTTTGGTGCTTAAGCTTGATGTGGGCGACGGGACAGAGAGATATGACGCCTGCATTACACCACACTACCACCTCTATTGCAGGGATTGTGGATGTGTGAGTGATATTACAACCGAATATTCTGCAGAGCTTGATAAAAGAGCCGCTGCAGAAAACAATTGCGTAATTGACTGCCACAGTCTTATATTCTGTGGTCTATGCAGCAGTTGCACAGAAGATAAATAATTAAATTAAAATATATATTTTTTGGAGGTAATTATTATGAAAAAATGGGTTTGTTCAGTATGCGGTTATGTTCACGAGGGAGATGTTCCTCCTGCAAATTGTCCACAGTGTAAGGTTCCTGCTGAGAAGTTCACAGAACAGGCAGAAGGTCTTTCATGGGCTGCAGAGCACGTTGTTGGAGTTGCAAAGGGCGTAAGCGAAGATATTATTATGGATTTAAGAGCTAACTTTGAGGGCGAATGTTCAGAAGTTGGTATGTACCTTGCAATGGCACGTGTTGCTCACAGAGAGGGATATCCTGAAATAGGTCTTTATTGGGAAAAAGCAGCTTACGAAGAAGCAGAACACGCTGCTAAATTTGCAGAGCTTTTAGGTGAAGTTGTTACAGATTCAACCAAGAAGAACTTGGAGCTTAGAGTTGCAGCAGAAAATGGTGCTACAGCAGGTAAATTTGATCTTGCAAAAAGAGCTAAGGAACAGAACCTGGACGCTATTCATGATACAGTTCATGAAATGGCTCGCGACGAGGCTCGTCACGGCAAGGCTTTTGAGGGTCTTTTGAAGAGATATTTCGGTTAATAGAAATCGAATTTTAGTTAATAAAATCCGACATCTGCCGGATATATAAAAGTTAAAATCGGCAGACGTAGTCTTATTTCGTCTGCCATTTTATTTTAAAAAGGAGATGAGTTTTTATGAAGAAAAGAATTATTGGAATAATTGGGGCTACCTTATGTATTATATCCTTCACCTTAGGCACAGTTGCCCATGAGGTTATAAAGACAATCAAAGCCGAACTTCGCCCAGACTTTGTTATTGAAATTGATGATAAAGTCGAAACCTTTAAAAACGCTCAGGGCGATGTTGTCTATCCTATTCTTTATGACGGTACAACATATCTTCCAATAAGAGCAATTGGCGAACTGATGGGCAAAACAGTATATTGGTACGAAGACGAAAAGCGCATTGAACTTAAAGACGAGAAAACAACTGTTACAGACGCGGATGTGATTATTACAGGCGATAATGAAGAAATAAAAAACAAACTTAAACATGAGAAAGATACCCATAAAGAGAAACCTGACAAAGACAATATAAAAGAAACAAATCTTATTACCGAGGACGAGGCAAAGGAAATTGCCATTCGCAAATCAGGTTTAAAATTAAGTGATATAGATTTTATTGAAGTTGAACTTGATTTAGACAACGGGATTTATGAGTATTCTGTTGAAATAAAAGCAGGTCTTAAAGAATACACCGCTGACATAAGAGCAACAGATGGAAAACTTTTAGACTGGGAAGAAGATATTGACGATTGATAAAAAAGGTAGTATAATATACATAACATGGATAAAATACTAAAAGGAGATAGCTATGGTTGAAAACTACACAGTATGTAACTGCAAACAGGTAAAATACAGTGATATAGCCGATGTTCTTCATTCAAAAGCCAGTTTTGACGATGTTCTTGGTGCTTTTGAAGATGTACAGAAGGTAACAAACTGTTCAACCGGTTGCGGCGGTTGCTACCAAAAAGTTCTGGATGTTATATCCGAAATCATGAGCGGAGTTGCTCAATAAATACACTTAAAAAGAGGTGAAAAAGATGAAGTTTGTATGTCCTTGCGGATATGTTTATGACCCTGAAATCGGCGATCCCGATAACGGCGTTGCTCCGGGCACAGCTTGGGAAGACGTACCTGAAGATTGGGTATGTCCCGTATGTGGTCTTGGAAAAGATGCATTTGAAGAGGAATAATAAAACGAATTTATGTCAAGTGGTTGTATTAACTATGCAACCACTTGTATTCATTTTGGAGGTTTTAACATGAGAAAAATTAGATTTATTGCTTGCAATATGTATGAGACTATCCCAAATTTTGTGTAAAGTCTATACAAGACCTCCAAGATGATATATAATAAAAATATCATTTTGGAGGTTTTTAATATGCCAAAGTACAAATTAAGTCCCATCGAGAGGGCAGCAGAAAAGGAAAGAAAA
>JAZQKJ010000051.1:0-66897 GCA_045542095.1 Ructibacterium sp. | reverse complement strand
CCTTAAAGTAAAAGACGCAAAATGCGTCTTTTAGTGGAGCGGAAGACGAGATTCGAACTCGCGACGTTCACCTTGGCAAGGTGACGCTCTACCACTGAGCCACTCCCGCATTTATTTTAATGGTGCCTCCGGGCGGAATCGAACCACCGACACGGGGATTTTCAGTCCCCTGCTCTACCAACTGAGCTACAGAGGCAAATTGGCGATCCGGATGGGGTTCGAAACCACGACCTCCAGCGAGACAGGCTGGCATTCTAACCAACTGAACTACCGGACCACACTATGGTGGGCACTACAGGGCTCGAACCTGTGACCCTCTGCTTGTAAGGCAGATGCTCTCCCAGCTGAGCTAAGCGCCCGAATAAAATATGTGGTGGGCACTACAGGGCTCGAACCTGTGACCCTCTGCTTGTAAGGCAGATGCTCTCCCAGCTGAGCTAAGCGCCCACACATTGATGTTATCACTTATAGCGACAACATCAAACATTATACTACCGTTGCTTTTAAAAGTCAATACATTTTTTAAAAATTATAGCTGATTAAATTAAATTAACTATATATTTTCTTTAAATTTCTTTTATTTTCGCAATTATTCAATATTTTTTCTCATTTGCTATGCTCTTGTAGCTTTTTCAAGCATTTTTGCAAGCTCATCCTTATTAAACTTATAGCCTTTATTACAGAAATGACAGGTTATCTCTGCCTCTCCCTGTTCGTCTATAATATCCTGAATTTCCTTTTTACCAAGGGAAATAATCGCCCGTTCCATACGTTTTCTGCCACAATTACAGTTATATCCTACGGGAATATTTTCTAAAATTTCTACATCAAAGCCAAGCATAACATATTTTATCATATCTTCGGGTTTCATGCCCTGTCTTAGCATATCTGTTACGCTCATAAGTCCCTGAATACTGTTTTCCAGCTTTGAGATACTCTTTTCGTCGCAACCCGGAAGCACCTGAATAATAAATCCGCCGGCACAGCTTATGGTATAATCTCTGTCAACTAAAACTCCCAGAGCAACCACACTTGGAATTTGTTCTGACTGCATAAAATAATATGCGAGGTCATCGCCGATTTCCCCTGTCTGAATGGGAATTTGTCCTATATAGGGCTCTTTAAGCTTTAAATCCTTAATTACGCTAAGCGTACCCTGGCCAACAGCTTTACCAACATCAAGCTTACCATTTGGTTTTAAAGGCAGATCGGTGAGAGGATTTGCCACATAACCCTTAACGCCCCCCTTTGAATCTGCAACTGCTACCAAAGTGCCAATTGGTCCGTCGCCACGCATCTGCAGGGTAAGACTTGCATCATCTTCTTTCAGCACATCACCCATAAGAAGACCTGCTGTTAAAAGTCTGCCTAGTGCCGCCGATGCAACCGGCATGGTTTTATGATATTCGTGGGCTTGGTTGACCGTTTCAGTGGATACAACTGCCGCAATCTTAAAAAACCCGTCTTTTGTTATTGCTTTTGTTAAAATATCACTCATAATAAAACTCCATATAATAACATACGGGCGACCACACAGGGCCGCCCCTACGATGTATTGTAATACTGTTGTAGTAATGGATTTATCCATTCCGCGGAACGCATTAATGCGTTCCCTATACGGCAGGAGCAAGCCCCTGCCCTACGATGTGGCTCGGCATAAGCGTTCGCCTTTTCCTCTATAAAAGGACGGCATTGGGTCAAGCGTCACGCTTGTACACCTCTAACCCGGGGGCCAGCCTAAGTTTCGCCCTGCCAATACATGAAAATGCAGGTGACCAACGGTTTGTCCGCCGTTTTCTCCGCAGTTATTCACTATTCTGTAGCCATCCTTGGCAAAGCCCTGCTCATCGGCGATTTTTGCCGCTATTGCAAAGATATGCCCTACAACCCCTGCATTATCGTCATTTAATTCATTGGCAGAAGCAATATGCTCCTTTGGAATAATGATTATGTGCACAGGCGCCTGTGGCTCTATATCTAAAAATGCATAGACCAAATCGTCTTCATACACCTTTGTTGATGGGATTTCACCCTTACTTATTTTACAAAACAAACAATCCATAATTTATCTCCTATTTAAGCTGACCTTCTACAAGACCTGCGACTTTAGCGAGGGCTTCTTCTGCCTTTGCCGGGTCTTTTCCGCCTGCCTGAGCAGATTCCGGCTTACCACCGCCGCCACCACCCATGGTCTTGGCAACCTCGGAAATAATTCTTCCTGCATGAACGCCCTTTGCAACTGCCGCTGCAGTTGCCATGGATATAATATTAACCTTTCCGTCACCCTTAGATGCCAGAACAATTACTGCATCATCCTGCTGTCCCTTAAGGTTATCCCCGATTTCACGAAGAGTATTCATATCCATACCATCATCCATGAGCTTTGCAATAACCGCTGTGCCACCAACATTTGCAGCATCATCCATAACATTACCCATGGCCTCTTTAGCCATTTTACTCTTAAGACTGTCTATCTCACGCTTAGCCTCTTTAAGCTCGTCCATAAGACTTCCTGCTTTAGCTACGAGGTCTTTTTCGCTTGTTTTAAGAGTCTTTGCAGTTTCGCAAATTACAGACTCTTTTTCATCAAGTATGCTTAAAACTCCTAAACCTGTTACAGCCTCGATTCTGCGAACGCCTGCTGCAACACCGCTTTCGGATAAAATCTTTAAAAGTCCCAGCTTGGCAGTTGACGCCGCATGAGTACCGCCGCAAAGCTCGATACTATAGTCGCCCATCTTAACAACACGAACAGTTGAACCGTACTTCTCACTGAAGAGAGCAACCGCACCCATCTTACGTGCCTCATCAATAGGCTTTTCAAAGTTCTCTATGGTAATGCCCTCTAAGATCTTAGCATTTACCTTATCCTCTACCTTTCTTAATTCGTCAGCACTCATAGCCTCGAAGTGCGAGAAGTCAAATCTCAAACGGTCTTCAGAAACATAAGAGCCTGCCTGTGCAACATGGTTACCGAGAGTTTCTCTCAAAGCCGCCTGAATCAAATGTACTGCAGAGTGGTTTCTGCGTATAGCATTTCTGCGCTCAACATCTATCTTGGTTGTAACAGTATCACCTTTTTTGATTGTACCTGAAACAACCTTTGCAAAGTGCAAAAACTTTCCGTTTCTCTTCTTTGTATCCTCAACTTCTAAAACATAGTTTTCGCCCTGAATTACACCTGTATCGCCAACCTGACCACCGCTTTCAGCATAGAAAGCAGTCTTATTAAGAACAACAACAACTTCGTCCATTGTGGTTGCAGAATCAACCAGTTTTCCGTCCTTGCCTATGCCTAAAACAGTTGCAGAAACCTCATCGTTTTCATAACCATCAAACTCGGTATTACCCTCTATTACAGCGAAGATATCCTCTTCCCAGGCTGCATCTTCCATGTCGCCTCTTGCACTGCGGGCACGGTTTCTCTGGTCATCCATAAGCTTTTTAAAGCCTGCCTCATCAACATTAAGGCTATTCTCAGCAAGAATTTCTTTTGTTAGGTCAATAGGGAATCCGTAAGTATCATAAAGCTTAAACGCCTGCTCGCCCGAAAGCTCGTCTTTTCCATCTGCTTTACATTCTTCAATATAACCTTTTAAGATATCAAGGCCCTGGTCGATAGTTTCATCAAAACGCTCTTCCTCGGTTTTAATAACTCTTTCGATATATTCAAAGTTCTGTTTAAGTTCAGGGTATGCGCTCTCACATTCCTGTGCTACAACCTTTGCAAGCTTGTAGAGGAACTGCCCGTTAATGCCCAAAAGCTTTCCATGTCTTGCGGCACGGCGAAGCAAACGTCTTAAAACGTAGCCTCTGCCCTCGTTTGAAGGAAGCACACCGTCTGATACAAGGAACACGGTACTGCGGACATGGTCGGTAATAACACGGAGTGAAATATCTGTATTTCTGTCCTTTCCATACTCAACCTTTGCCATATCAGCAGCAGTATCTAAAATCTTCCGAATGGTATCTACCTCGAATATAGATGTGACACCCTGCATAATACAAGCCATACGCTCTAAGCCCATACCTGTATCAATATTTGGATGAGCGAGTCGGTTATAGTTTCCGTTTTCGTCTTTGTCAAACTGTGTGAAAACCAGGTTCCAGAACTCAACATATCTGTCACACTCGCAACCTACTGCACAGTCAGGACTTCCGCAACCAAATTCCTCGCCTCGGTCAAAATATATTTCGGAACAAGGTCCGCATGGACCTGTACCAATTTCCCAGAAGTTATCTTCTTTACCAAGGAAAACTATTCTGTCAGGGTCAACGCCCACATTCTTTGTCCAAAGCTCTACAGTTTCTTTGTCCTCTTCATAAACGCTTACCCAAAGACGGTCTTTAGGAATTTTAAGGTCTTCTGTAATGAATTCCCATGCCCATTTTGTAACCTCAGTTTTGAAATAGTCACCAAAAGAGAAGTTACCCAGCATCTCAAAAAATGTGCCGTGACGTGCAGTCTGACCAACACATTCAATATCAGGAGTTCTGATACATTTCTGACAGGTTGTAACCCTCTTTGATGGAGGAGTTTCTTTGCCAAGGAAGTATGGCTTTAAAGGTGCCATACCTGCATTTATCAATAAGAGGCTGGCATCTCCCTGGGGAACCAGAGGAAATGATGGCAACCGTAAATGCTCTTTGCTTTCGAAGAACGCAAGATAACGTTCTCTTATTTCGTTTAACCCTAATTTTTCCATAGTAAATTCATAGCCTTTCTGTCGTTAAATCATTGAATTTTATTTAAGCAGGAGATTCCCTGTTATATTTTATATGCGTCGCGGCAGGAGCAAACCCCTGCCCTACACAGGCTCTCCTTGGGGAGAGCTGGCCCGAAGTGACTGAGATGGGCAATTACGCATTACAAATTTTCACGTGGCTCGACACAAACGTATGCCTTTTCCTCTGTAA
Source organism: Ructibacterium sp. (assembly GCA_045542095.1). Taxonomy (GTDB): domain Bacteria; phylum Bacillota; class Clostridia; order Monoglobales; family Monoglobaceae; genus Ructibacterium. The sequence goes on along the minus strand of JAZQKJ010000051.1, from coordinate 61,980 downwards.
AGGGACGGCATTGGGTCAAGCGTCACGCTTGCGCATTGTTAATCTACATAAAATCCCATTGATTTCATGTATTCATCATAATATCCCAGATTGGTTATACCTGTTGTAGTCTTATTTACCACAAGGTATTTTTCATCCGATTCACCGGGAACCTGAATAACACCTGTAAAATCAACCACAATACCTGACGGTTCTTCTGTCTTGAGCTGTTCCGCCCAATAGCTTCTTATATACTCGCCGTACTCTGTCTCATCAGCAATAGAGGTCTTCTTTGGGGTGCAAAGAGGAATTCTGTCATAATCGCCAAAGGCATTTTCGCCTAATGACTGAATATAATATATTCCTGTATCCTTATCTCTGCCAATTACACCGCGAACTGCACATAAAGTTCCCTCATCCTGAATGGTCGCCTCTTTAATGGTAAGATGATTCATAACCACTTCTTTAGGTATAATTATTGCAGATCTATTTGGGTTGTCCCAGGTGATATCAGCGGAAAATGCCTCCGAAATTGCACGAACAGGAACATAGGTTCTATCGTTAACTATGGTCGCCGCAACATCCATCTCTATAGTCTTATCAAGTGTAGCAGTTCCATCAACAATCTTATAACAACCCATGAAGTTATTATCAATTCCCAAAGAAAGTAATGTATCGTACAGGATAATCTGTATTCTCTTATCTTCGCCAAACCAATATACTGTTGCTCCAAGAGCCTCAGAAACCGCTCTTAAAGGAAGCATCACTCTATCATTCATAATTACAGGCTCTGCACCCTGACTGAAATCAAGTTTCTGTCCTACAACTACATTAATGTCATCTGCATATACAATTGTAGAAAAACCCATTCCAATAATTGATGCCAACATACATACCACTAATAATCCTGCTATTTTTTTCATATTTCCTCCTATCCGCCAAAAAAATTTTCGGCTAAATCTTTATAATAAAAAATACGTATACTCTAACAAAATTATCATAGCATATTTCTATCCCAAAATCAACAACAATTTGTTAACAAAGCGAATTTATTTATAATCAATGAGTAATGCATAATTACCCCTCTCAGTCACTTCGTGACAGCTCTCCCCAAGGAGAGCCTGTGCATATGGGGAACGCATTAATGCGTTCCTCGGAATGGATAAATCCATTTCCTACAACATGTGCTATACACGGATGGGGTTGTAGGGAACGGGCTTGCTCGTTCCGCGCGAGGGTGACATTGCCCCTCCTTGCCTACAGGAGGGGTTCATAGCCCAATGACTGTTCCGCAATTACAAATCCTCTTGAACGGTGTAGGGGGCATTCGTGAATGCCCCGTTTTCGGGCGATTCATGAATCGCCCCTACATCAATATTATACAATTATGCGTAATTACACCTCATCTGTCAAAATCTATGGTTACCTGCCCCCCTCAAGAGGAAGGCTGTGTAGGGAACGCACAGCCTCCTTGTCTAAAGGGAGGGGGACCACCGCAGGTGGTGGAGGGATTCGTGTGGCGTTCTACGGAAGGAGCAAGCCCCTTCCCTACAATATCGCACCAAGGTCGATTCGTAAATTGCACAAAAAAAGAACCGTCCATAAGGACGGTTCTTTGAAATTCTTAAATTGAGAATTCGCAATTGAATTACTCAGCTTCAACTACTTCTTCAGCAGCCTCTTCTGTAGCTTCTTCTACAACTTCTTCAACTACTTCTTCTGCAGGAGCTTCTTCGTCAGCAGCGAGGTCAAGAACACCGTTGATGATCTTAGCAGCTTCTGCTCTTGTTGCGCTAGCCTCAGGACGGAATGAACCATCTTCGTAACCGTTGATGATACCCATCTCTACGAGAGCATTTACATACTTAACTGCGTAGTCAGCAATCTGATCTGCATCAGTGAATTCAGCAGCTGTTTCTGATTCTACAGCGAGAACACGGCCAAGGATTGTGCAGATATCCTGACGGCTGATGAGTTCTTCAGCACCGAAGTATGTCTCTGTAATACCTGTTACATAACCAGCCTCTGCAGCAGCTACTACATAAGGTGTGTACCAAGCATCAGCAGCGCAATCTTCGAATGCAGACTCTGTTGCAGTTGCCTCGATACCGAGAGCACCGATGAGCATCTTAACGAATTCAGCACGTGTTACGTTGCCGTCTACGTTGAATGTGCCATCGCCAACACCGTTGATGATACCAGCAGCAGCGAGCTTTTCAATTGCTTCGTAAGCCCAGTGTGTTGCAGGAACGTCTGAGAATGTACCTGTTACTACAGGAGCCTCAGGATCTACAGGGTCAACAGGATCTACAGGGCTTGGAGCTACAGGTCTGCTTGAGCCAGTGCTTGAACCAATACCGCCTGGCTTTCTGTTGCTTGTAGGAGCATCTTCCTCAACTTCGAGATCGAGTTCAGGAGCAGCTTCTTCACCAGGTAATACATCAGCATCGTCATAGGTTACGCCTACGCTAACTGATGCGCCAACAAAGTTCTCTAAACCTAAAGCTTCTAAATCAAACATATCGCCGAGTGCAGGAAGTTCAATAGCAACTTCTGTGTTCTCTGCATCAAATGTGATTTCTTCGCCTTCATCATCACCATATACGAATGTAGCAGTTTCGCCTTCGCCATAAGTTAATGTAATTGTGATTACAGCTTTTGCTTCAGGATTGATTTCTGCCTGATTGTTTGTGATGGTAACTGTGAGCTCTGTGCTCTCTTCCATCTTACCGTCAGCACTTACTTCGTAAGATACTTCTTCGTAAGCAAACTCTGCAGGAGTGATAACTACATCAGCTTTAACTACTGTTTCTTCAGCGATTACGAACTTACCATCTTTAGAAGCGGTAGTTGCTGGAATTGTAATTGTTACAGCATCTTCAAATGTTGCTGCAGCTGTTGTAACGATTGTTTCGTTATCTACTGCGATCCAAGCAGCATCGATAGCGATTGCATCTGCAAAGTCACCCTTGGTAATAGCAAGGTCAAATGCTTCTACAACAACGTCTGTGTCCTCTTTAGTTGCCTGCATTTCTGTTGCAGCAACTTCAGCAAGAGTACCATCAGCAATAGCTGTGAGTGTAACTGCAACAGTTGTTGTTAAGTCACCTGTCCATGTAGCAGCCTTTGCATCATCAGGACCGATAACTGTACCCTTAACTTCATAGTTACCAGGAACTGTGTTATCAAAGTCTGCTACCCATGTAGCTTTGTATCCAGCTTCACCGTCGCCCTCTGCAGGAGCAACTGTGATATCAACGTCAGCGAATGCAGCTGCTACGTCTGTACCAATTTCAAATGAAGTTGGGATATCAGTTGATGTAGGCTCTGCCTTTGTAGCTGTGAATGAAGGTCTTGCAACTATTGTAGCAGTTGAAGTAGAATCAACTGTGTATGTTGCACCGCCAGCTTTACCAAATTCAACCTGTTCAAATACAAATGTTGTACCGTCTGTTTCAACTAAAGGTTTAACCTCAAGAATCTGAATCGGAACACCTTTCTTAGCAGTACCATTACCTAATGCACAAATACCAAACTTCTTTGAAGTTGTGTTTACATACTGATCATCAATACCTGCAACAGTTCTATCAGTCTTATCAGTAATCTCGAACTTTGTGTCATCATAAGCAATTTCATAGTTTGCGCCTTCAACAGCAACAGTGTCTGCACCATCAGCATCAGCAAGATAAATGCTAAGAGTTGCTATCTGACCAACTTTAACAGATTCTTTATCAAATTCCATTGTAAGAATTGTTTCCTTCTTCTCTGCAACAGATATTGATACAGGTTCAGAAGTTGCAACTGTGTATGTTGCACCGCCAGCTTTACCAAATTCAACCTGTTCAAGAGTAAATGTTGCATTATCTACAACAGCAAGAGCCTTGAGTTCAAGAGTCTGAATCGGAACACCTTTTTTAGCAGTACCATTACCTAATGCACAAATACCAAACTTCTTTGAAGTTGTATTTACATACTGATCATCAATACCTGCAGCAGTTCTATCAGTCTTATCAGTAATCTCGAACTGTGCAGAATCAAATGCTACTTCGTAGTTAGCACCTTCAACAGCAACAGTGTCTGCACCATTGTTGTCTTCAAGGTAAATGTTCATTGTAATTACATCGCCAGTTTTAACGCTTGTTTTATCAACAACCATACTTAAAGTTACATCCTCGCCAGCAGCATGAACAGAAACTAAAGTAAAAATCATTGTTAAAGCAATAAACAACGCTGTAATCTTTTTAAGATTTCTCATTTTTGTTTTTCCCCTTTCATGTTTTAACCAAATTTCGTCTTGTCTCTAAAATAACTTATACAACCTTAGAAAGGTGTACTGTACTTAACGTAACGCTGAATAGCCTGAGCATCTCTACCATTTGTAGATCCATCCTTGTTAACATCGCCATTCTTCTCATTTGCTAACGCCTGGCTATATTTTACAAAACGCTGAACAGCCTGAGCATCTCTACCGTTAACAGCACCATCGCCATTAGCATCACCAAGAAGTGTTACTTCGTCGTCGTCTTCGCCGCCGCCCTGTGAAGCTTCAGCGATTACAACTGTAACTGTAACAGTCTGTGTACCGGTCCAGTCAGCATCTGCGCCAGGTGTAACTGTACCTGTGTAAGTAACAGTTGTACCTGCAGCGATTGTATCGGTTGTAGCCCAAGCAACGTTTACGTTGTCTGATGACTTGTTGTCTGCGCCTGTAACTGTAACAACAACCTCAGCGAGTTCAGCCTTGATTGCAGCATCATCAGCAGTAGCAACAACATTCAATGTAGCAGGAGCAACTGTAGCGCCTGTAGATTCCCAAGTTGTAGGACCAACAACAGGTGGCTCGCCGCCTTCTTCAGAAGCAGCACTTAAGTCGATTGCAACAGCCTGAGCACCTGCATTTGTGAGCTCGCCGTCTGTACCAACCATAAGTACTAAAGTAGCTGTATCACTGATACCTGCCTGAGCAGAAGAGAGAACGAAGTTGATTTCGCCCTTGCTTACTGTTGTACCGTCGCCAAGCTCAACATGAGTTTTCTGGTCAACAGCTTTGATAGCAGAATCTTCGATTGTGTCAGGAACTGTATTAGTGAATACGTAACCTAATAATGTTACCTGAGGTGCAGATGCCTGAACAGGCATTTCATACTCAAGCTTTACATTGTAAAGTGTAACTTCATCAACAACTTCTTTTTTAGCTGTAACAGCTGTAATTGTGATGTCTGACTCTGTGTCAACATCAGCAGCATCAGTAACAACATTACCGTCACCGGTTGCAGTAGACATTAAATCAATGTCATCTACAAGAAGTTCACCAAGGTCAACTTCCTCAACATCTTCGATATCCTCAACATCAACAGCGATGATGGGAACATCAATTTCAACTGATTCGATTACAGGAACTTCTGTAATCTCTTCAACTTCAGCTGCAAAAACGCCTGTGCTCAATGTTGCGAGCATTGCAACAGCAGTTAAAGCAGCACCAAATTTTTTAAAGTTCTTTAAATTTTTCATCTTTCTCTTGCCTCCTAAATAATTATCTAACATCTTTTTTACAAAAAACATTTTCTGTCACCTGATTTTTTAAGTAACATAACCACAATATATTTAGTTGCATTTCCTCCTTTCCTTAAAAAATCATAGTAGAAACAAATACGGAAATAGGCAAGTTTACTGCATTTTTGCCCAAACCTGTCCCGTATTTTAATTTTATTTCACACTTATACTCCTGCATTATACTACGTTTATTTAAATTTTTCAATACATTTTTTGAAATTTTTATAAAATTTTTAAGTTTTTTATAAAGTACATAAATTTTATAGGTTTTTTTGTACTTTTTTCATAACCATTTGTTTTTTTGAATAAAATTATATTCAATGCAGATTAATAATATAATGAGCAAGCGTGATTACCCCTCGACCTCAACCTGCGGTTGCCACCTCTCTCACAGGGAGAGGCTGCGCTGTCCCCTACAATGTCGGGCAGGTAGGCTGTACCGTCCATATAATATAATATGAAAGGATTGACTTTATGGAAAATATATTTGACTATACAGAGCTGGAAAAAAGAATATTTTCGTTTAAGCGTACTTATCCCAAAGCCACGGTCTTTTCTATCGGCAAGAGTTTAGAGGGACGTCGGCTTTACGCTATTAAGCTTGGGCGGGGCTCCCGTCGAATATTTTTTAATGGTGCCCACCACGGCATGGAATGGATGACCTCTGTTTTGCTTATGACCTTTGCGCGGGAGCTTGCCGAGGGAATGTACAGCGCCAGCCAACTCCTTGATAACTGCATACTATACATTGTACCAATGGTTAATCCCGACGGTGTTGAAATAGGAAAGACAAAGTTCTGGCAGGCAAACGCCCGCGGAGTTGACCTTAATCACAACTATGATGCACTGTGGCAGCTTTCCAAGCATGCAGAGAGGGATGCAGGAATTTTCCATCCCGGTCCAACTCGATTTTCGGGGGCTTTCCCGGAATCGGAACCTGAGACCCGGGCGGTTGCTGACTTTACAAGACAGAATAACTTCGATTTGGTAATCGCCTTTCACAGTCAGGGCGAGGTAATATATTATGATTTCTGCGGAAACATTCCCAAGAAAACACCCGAATATATTCACCGCTTTGAATCCGTCAGTCCATACAGAGCAGATTCCCCCACGGGAATTGCATCCTATGGAGGATATAAGGACTGGTTTATAAAAGAGTTTCGCCGACCCGGGTTTACAGTGGAAATCGGAGTTGGAGAAAACCCATTGCCTATGGATGACTTTCTTAATATATACAACAAGACCGTTCCATTGATGTTAGAAGCACTGAAATAAACACGGTTAATGCAAATAAAAATGAGTAGGAGAATTTTCTCTCCTACTCGTTTTTTACTTTACTGATGCCAGTGCCGCGCCGATAATTCCTGCATCGTTAAATAAGGTGGCAATTTTAATTTCCGTTTGCTCTACTTCTTTACAATACACATATTTCTCTATGTAGTCTTTAATGGGATTTAACAGATAGTCGCCCTCACGGCTGATACCCCCGCCGATTACAAGCATCTCCGGCTGGAAGATATTTATAACCGAAACGATGCCTTCTGCCACGTACTTCAAGTATTGAGCAACAACTTCCTGTGCCTGTTCATCTCCCTCTTTTGCTGCGGAGAAAGATGTTCGTCCCGAAACCTTTCCGCTCTCTCTAGCCATCTGTGCCATAAGCCCGTCAGGATTTTTCTCTATTGCCGCCTCTGTTTGTCTTATTAGAGCCGTAACAGATGCATACGCTTCCCAACAGCCATTCTTACCGCAGGTGCAAGGCTCTCCATCATACACAAGTCCGATATGGCCGATTTCGCCACCCGATTTGTTAAAGCCTGAATAAATCTTACCGTCCAGAACAATTCCGCCGCCGACGCCTGTACCAAGGGTAACTGCTATAAAACTCTTTGCGCCGTTACCATTTGCAACATATTCGCCATACGCCGCTGCATTAGCATCGTTTTCTGTTCCCATAGGAATATTGGGATAGTATTTTTTAAGCTCATCTACCAATGGAACATGATGCCAGTCCAGATTGTTTGCATAGATAATCTCGCCTTTGTCGTTATCAACTGTACCTGGGCTTCCAACACCTATACCTTTTATATCATCCATTGTATATCCTGCTCCCTCGGTTACCTCACGACAAAGCTCTGCCATATCCTTTACTATTTCCTGATATGGACGCTTTGAATTTGTAGGACGTGATGCCGACGCCACCACCTTTGGAGTTTCATCAACAAGACCTACCGCTATATTTGTTCCGCCTAAATCTATACCTATATACATATTATTCCTCCTGAAAATTTTCTGCTACTATTATACATACGTTTTTGTTTTTTGTAAATACATATTTTTTCATAATTTACAAATAATATTTGTTATAGTATCCCTCTCAATCAGCATCCAAGGAAAGGAAAGCAATTATGGTTTCAACAATTCTTCGAACCGTCATTATTTATATTTTTGTTGTATTTATTCTGCGGCTTATGGGAAAGCGTCAGATTGGCGAGCTTGAGGCATCGGAACTGGTTGTCACCATAATTATATCTGAGATTGCAGCTCTGCCTATTTCAAACCCTGAAATCCCTTTTGTAAAAGTAGTTATTGCCATAATCAGCCTTATGCTTATGGAGATGTTATTCTCCCATCTTGCATACAAATGCATACCTCTTCGGACTCTGCTCTACGGGAAACCCAGTATGTTCGTAGAAAAGGGCAAGCTTAATCAACAGGAAATGAAACGTCAGCGGTTTAACATTGCCGACCTTATGGAAGAACTCCGCAACAACGGTGCAATCAGTCTTTCTCAGGTTGACTATGTTATTATGGAAACCAACGGCAAGGTCAGTGTTATACTTAACTCCCAAAGCAGTCCCGTAACCCCCGCCAACATGAATCTAAAGCCCGAGCCACCTGCTATGTCTTATGTAATTATTGATAACGGAAATCTTATAAAACCCAATCTCAAACGCCTTAATCTTTCTCAAAAATGGCTGGAACATCAATTAAAGATTCATAACCTTGACAAAATAAATCAGGTCTTTTATTTAAGCTATGAGCAAAGCTCGGGCAAAACGGTTCTTATTCCAAAGGAAAGCGTTAAACCGTCTTGACTTGAAAAATCACCTGTGTTATCATTAGCCTAAGGTGATTTTTATGAATATTTTAATAAGCGGTTGCCTTTTGGGTATTGGTTGTCGGTATGACGGAAAGAAAAAGCCTTTGCCCGAAGAAACATTGAATCTCTTGAAAGACAGGTTTAATCTTATTCCCGTATGCCCCGAACAGCTTGGGGGTCTTCCCACCCCTCGTATCCCCTCGGAACGTTGCGGCGATAAGTTCATAATGGCAGACGGCACAGATGTGACAGAAAACTACAGGCGTGGCGCAAAGGATGCTCTGTATATTGCAAAGCTTTTTAATTGCAATATGGCTTTATTAAAAGAAAAAAGCCCATCCTGCGGATGCGGGCTGATATATGACGGAAGCTTTTCCAAAACCTTAGCAGAGGGTGACGGAATGACTGCACAGGTTTTAAAGGAAAACGGGGTAAAAGTTTTTGGCGAAAGCCAAATTAAAGAACTGCTTAAAACAGCAAAATAGCCGAGGCAACTGCCCCGGCTATGTTTTTTATCAAAGTCCGCCATAGATAAAATGCCACCAATATGGCCATATAACCTCGGATGCACTTCCGCCGGTTCCTGACCAGATTGTGCTCCACGAAATTTCCTCCCATGACTCTGACTCATAGCTGTATTTGAATGTTAATACATCTCCCCAACTGTGTCCTTTTCCCACATAGTATACCTGAGCTATTTCGGTCCTGTTGGGTCTGTATCGCAATACCTTAAAATATTCAATATCTCCAAGCATTGTATTTTGCTTGTATGCATCCTTGAATTCATCATAATGCTGATGTGCCCGAACTTCACATTTTATCAACGCACTTATCCAGTTTATAAGAAAAACACACACCAAAAGCAATATGATATTACGAAATATTTTCATTTAATCATCTCCTAATCTAATCCTAAAAGCTCTCTCATATATGAATATTCTTTCTTTGCCTGCTCACCAAATGGGCTTGCCACAGGATTCGCGTGTGGCGGTCGTTTTTCATTTTGGTTATATAAAGTTGCGAGTATTGCAGTTCTCCCATCAATTTCAGGATACACATCCTTCCATCTGTCTTGAAAATATCTTAGATATGCCGCAACATAGTTAATACTTTCTGATTCAGATGTCAAACGTTTAGCAATAGCTTCATTTCTATTGTTTGCATACGTAGTTCCATTATTATAGCCTGGTGTATTCCATATTATTGAAATAATTCCACCATATGTTTCCATAGAATTATAATCAGTTTTTGCTATATATCCCTCATCTTCGAGCATTTTTGCAGTTGATACTTTAACCTGTCCTATTCCAATTGACGTATCTGCAAAATAAGCAGGAACATCCGTTAACGTGTCTAAAGCATTTACATTTGTAGTTTGTTCAGTGTAGATGCATGCCGCTATGATTGCAGGATTAACTCCATAATAAGCTCCGGCAACGATTTTGTCCATCATAAATAAATTCACTTTTTTCTTTTCCCATTTTTATTTCTCCTTTTTATGTTTTTTGTTTTATTATACTACAAAAAGGAGTGCCAAAAAGTGTCATTATTATTAGTTTCATCTTTTTATTTAAGAAAGATATCTATATGCCTGCCTTAAGTTCAGTTTTTATTCTGCTGTTTCATCTTCCATATTAATTCCAAATTCTGAAAGGGCGGTGTTGAGCTGGTCGTCCACCTCAACTTCTATCATACGAAGATAGTTATGAATCTGGAGTTGTGTGGTAAAGTCCAGAACTCCATACGGGAAAACCCCAACTCTTGTCTGGAATGAGTGGACTGCATAATACAAATCTCTGTCGTACACATCATTTATTTCCCCTACAAATATACCAAGATAGCTGAGGATTTCTTTCGCTGTCTTTACTTCTTCGCCAACGTCGCCCTCACGGTATACCTTTGTATAGCCGAAATCTCCGAATTGGTCGGCATCAACCTTTTCTTTACGGTTGCTGACATTTATATCAGGAACTACACCAATTCCATTTATGTTATTTCCGTTAGGTGTGAGATAATAACCGCTTGTATATTTTATCATTCCGCCGTTACCCAGAGCTGTTATGGTCTGGATTGTTCCCTTGCCATAGGTTTTTTCGCCAACTAAAACCGCCTCTTCGTTTTCGTCAAGAGCTGCCGCAAGAACCTCTGATGCACTGGCACTGTATTCGTTTATAAGAACAACTATTTTATATTTATTCTTTTCAACCTTTGTTCCCGAATACTTTCTGTTGAGCAACACAAGTTTGTGATCTTCTGTTGTGATGGTCTTACCCTTTGGCACGAAATTATCTGCCATTGCTATTGCCTGTTCCAATATTCCGCCGCCGTTGTCACGAACGTCAATTATAATATTGGTTATACCTGCCGCATCTGCCGCATTGAGAGCCTCTTCGAACTTCTCGGCTGTGTTCATTACAAAGCCGTGAACACAGATATACATTACCTTTATGCCATCTTCTTCCATAACTTCATAGGTCACAGATGTTCCAACAATCTCTTCTCTAACCATTTTGAAGCCTATAATCTGTCCGTCACGCTCAACTTCAAGATAAACCTCTGTTCCCACGTCACCGCGGACATGATTTAAGACAAGCTCTGACTTCACACCACGAAGTTCATATCCGTCGGCACGGACAAGTATATCCCCTACTTCCAGTCCTGCTCTTTCTGCAGGAGTGTCTGGAATTACCGAAACAATTTTTGCCGCATCAATATCAGAAAAGTCAATAGTTACTCCAATACCAACTATGCCGCCTGTTACGTTTTCCATTAAAACTGTACTTTCCTCGCTGTCATAGTATTCGGAATATTCGTCTATTGATTCAAGCATCCCGCGAAGAGCAGCCTCGTAAAGCTGAGGGTTTTCTTCCAGCACCTTTTCCATGGCACCCTGATAAAGACTTCCGTACGAAAGACTTTCGTCCCGCGCATACATAAGCAGGTGTTTTGAAACCCCCTCCAGAAGGCCGTTTGCCTCTTCAGCGGTAACACCTGTTTCCACAGGAGCCTCTGTCTGTACATTTTCTTCTGCCCATACATAGAAAGGCATGGTCAATAACATTGTCGCACATAATATATATGATAGAATTTTTTTCATGATGTTAAATTCCCCTTATTTGAATTTAAGCGCAATTACCCGCATCTCTCCCACTGCATTCCGAACAATTGCCGCCATAACCTGGCTGTCGGCATATATGTTCAAATCCTCCATTGGAACAACCCTGCCGTCCTGAAACCGCCCGTCAGAATATATTGGAATTTCCACATATTCAGCCGCTATTGCCGTGGCTCTGTTTATATCGTTAATCTTCCCCATAGGTTTAACGTTTTTAAAAACAACTGTTCGGCTTTCGGCATCGCAATAATAAATGGACGCCGAATAATAGTATGCTTCAGTTATCAGTTTTTCAGGCTCTATGGCAAAGCATGCCATACTATGAGCCAGAATTACAAAAACAAGGATTGCAGAAAATATCTTCTTCATATTAACTCCTTACATTTTTTCAGGTGCAGTAATCTTAAGCATATTGAGTACACCTTTTATAACAATTCTTGTACTGTCAATAAGCTTTAATCTTGCATTCATCAGTTCTTCATCCTCTACTCTTACACGGCAAGCCGTATAGAATGTGTGGAACTGTGCCGCAAGATCCATTACATATCTTGTAATTCTTGCAGGCTCTAGCGCCTTTGCCGCCATCTCAATTTCGCCCGGCAGATCGCTGAGCTTTTTAAGAAGTTCTAACTCTGACTCATCGGTTAAAACCTCAGGATTGATTTTATCGTAAGGAAGAACCTTAATTCCCTCGTCTTCTAATAGCCTTAATATACTGCAGATACGGGCATGGGCATACTGAACGTAGTATACAGGGTTATCGCTGCTCTGTTGTGCTGCAAGAGAGAGGTCAAAATCAAGGTGACTACCTGCACTTCTCATGTTAAAGAAAAATCTTGCCGCATCAACACTGATATCCTCCAGTAAATCCGAAAGGGTTATTGCCTTACCTGTACGCTTTGACATACGTACAACCTCTCCGTCCTGCATAAGACGAACAAGCTGCATCAGCACAACGTCAAGCTTACTGCCATCACTGCCCACTGCATCCAACGCATTCTTCATACGGGCAACATGGCCATGGTGGTCTGCTCCCCAGATGTTGATTGCCCAGTCAAAGCCTCTGGTCTTGAGCTTATTTAAATGATATGCAATATCTGCCGCAAAGTAGGTAGGAATACCATTTTTGCGGACAAGAACTTCGTTCTTTTCAAGACCCATCTTCTCGCAGTTAAGCCATACTGCACCATCTTCTTCGTAGGTATAGCCATTGTCTTTTAATGTATTTATAGCATCCTGAACGGCGCCCGACTCATGAAGAGTGCTTTCTCTGAACCACACATCATATACAATTCTATATTTCTCAAGGTCTGTGCGGAGAGCCTCTATATTCTTTTCAAGAGCGTATCCGACCAATGCCTCTTTGCGCTCTTCCTCGCTCATTTCAAGATGCTTGTCCCCATTGATTTCTATGAAGGCTTTAGCATGTTCCTTAATATCATCGCCGTGATATCCGTCTTCAGGGAATTCAATTGCATCTTCGCCTTTTAAAGCCTGAATATATCTTGCATTTAATGAGTTGCCGAATTTTTCTATCTGGTTACCTGCATCGTTTATATAAAACTCACGGGTTACATCATAGCCGGCGTATTCAAGAACAGATGCAAGACAGTCACCTAAAGCTCCGCCTCTTGCATTACCCATGTGCATAGGTCCGGTAGGATTTGCCGAAACAAATTCCACCATTACCTTTTTGCCCTTACCCAGCTGAATTTTACCAAAGCTTTCGCCCTGTTCTTCAACCTGTTTCATGGTCTCGTAAAGCCATGCGGCACTTAAATAAAAGTTTATAAAGCCTGCCCCTGCAACTTCTATATTTTTAATATCTCCCTCAATAGGAATATGAGAAACTATTGCCTCTGCAATTTTCCTAGGTGCAGTCTTTAAGGGCTTTGCCAACACCATTGCAATATTACATGCAAAGTCTCCGTGCTGTTTGTCCTTTGGAACTTCCAGCTTTATAAGACTCTTAAGGTCAGCTATCTCCTCTGCCGCAAGCTCTCCTGCCGCCTTTGCAGCATCAAAGCCCTTTATAATCTCCTCTGTGATTATATCTTTCATTTTTTCCTGCATACTCATTTACATTCGTCCTTTCTATCTGCTTCTATTGGACAAACAGATATGTTCAAAGAATTATTTATAAAGTTCTCGTTATCTGCATCGAGAACATAATCAACACGTAATTTACCGGAAAGCTCTTTAAAATCATACATGATATCCGAAGTATAAAGCGCCGCTCCGATATCTCCGTAAGGAGTAGGGTATAAACACAAGTTTCTTTCACCCTTTTTATAGTGAAGCGACATATTATACTTTCCGCTTCGGCTGACTACCACGTTATCCTCCCAGACCTTTACCGTGGTGGTTGTATCCACAAAGCCTGTCATTTCGCTTTCCTTATATTTAATAAAATACTTATTATTTATTATTCCGAATTTACCGGGGGTCTGAAGTTCAATAGGGTCAAGCTTTTCCCCGTCCATCTCCTGAATGGTTTTTATGCTTATTAATACATTGTCGTCCATATCTTCACCTAATACTTTTCTATATTCACCTTATGCACGCTGTCCTCCAGCTTTTTCTCCAGGAAGACCCCTGCAAGCTCTGAAAAACCTTCTACGGTATCACTTACAAAATACTGTGCCGAACCGTAACTCCTTTTGCTTAGCAAACCGCTCTCGCTAAGGCGTTCCTTTGCATAAAGAGCAGTTTCTGCCCCTGCATCAATCAGATTAACACCATCTCCCATAACCTCTCTTATGGTATCCCGCAAAATAGGATAGTGAGTGCAACCCATTATAAGTGTATCAACCCCTGCTTCTTTAAGGGAGGTTAAATATTCACGGGCGATGAGTTTTGTAACCTCGCCACTGGTGTAGCCGTTCTCTACCAAAGGTACAAACATGGGACATGCTTTGTTGTATATCTCAAGCCCTGAATCTATCTCCTTTAAGGTCTGAAGATATTTTCCGCTGCGGATTGTTCCCTGAGTTCCTATAACACCTATTCTCCCGTTACGGGTGATTTTTGCCGCCTTATTACAGGTAGGAGTTATCACCCCTACAATTTCCGTGTCAAATTCTGACTGAATCATAGGAAGTGCCGCACTGCTGGCAGTTCCGCAGGCTATAATTATAAACTTTATATCAAAGGATTCCAGAAACCTGATATCCTGCATAGCATATTTACGGATTGTTTCAGCACTACGGCTTCCGTATGGGACCCTGCCCGTATCGCCAAAGTATATGATATCCTCGCCCGGAAGAACCTCCATAACCTTTTTTACACATGTAAGCCCTCCCAGACCTGAATCAAAAATACCAATAGGTCTATTATCCATAACCTTGCACCTCTCGATAATATTAACTATTCGCCTTTAAGCGCCAAATCAATAAGTTTTGTTACAAGCTCGCTATATTCCACGCCGCTTGCAGCCCAGAGCTTTGCATACATACTGATTGAAGTAAAGCCTGGCAGAGTGTTTATTTCGTTAAGGTGAATTTCACCTGTTCCTTTATTTACAAAAAAGTCTACTCTGGAAAGCCCTCTGCACTCGCAAGCCTTATATGCCTTTACTGCGTATTCTCTCACCTTGTCTGCCAGTTCTTCCTTGATGTCTGCAGGAATTGTGAGAATTGATGCAGCGTTATTATACTTTGCGTCATAGTCATAAAACTCTGCGGCAGGAGCAATCTCACCTATAACAGATGCACATTCAGGGTCGAGATTTCCAATAACACTGCTCTCTACCTCTGTGCCGTACATCATCTCTTCTACCAATAATTTATAGTCATGCTCAAAGGCAAGATTTATTCCGTCTATAAGTTCCTGTCTGTCATGAGCCTTTGTGATACCCACAGAAGACCCTGCATTCGCAGGTTTTACAAAACAAGGGTAACCGAGATTTTTCTCTACCTCTTCAATCTTCATCTCGCCTTTTTTCATTTCAACCCATGCCGCCTGTGGAATGCCCACTCTTTCAAACATAGCCTTTGCCATACATTTATCCATGCAGACTGCACTGCCAATTACCCCTGAGCCCACATAGGGAATTCCTGCAAGTTCAAGAAGCCCCTGTATTGTACCATCCTCGCCGTTCTTGCCATGCATAACAGGGAAAACAACATCTATTGGGTATTTTTCTATTCCATTCTTTGTAAAACGAATAACTGCTTTTTCTTCACAATCAGGCGAGATAATTGCTTTATCAAGACCTGCTGACTTTATATCCCCAAGCTCGGCAATGCCCTCTGCATCACCGTCGTACCAATACCATGCACCGTTTTTGGAAATTATAATTTTACAGACATCATATTTATCATAATCAACATTTTTAAGCACCGCAGCAGCAGAAAGCAGAGATACCTCATGCTCGCTTGATGCCCCTCCAAAAATAACGCAAAGTTTTGTTTTTGCCATAATTCAACATATCCTTTCTATGTAATCTTGATTTATCTGCAATTTCATCCTGTCTTTGGACATATTAATCCATTATATTACATCTTATTTATTCTACTGCATTTTGTGAAAAAAATCAAGATGTATAAAGGATAAATTTGCGGTAATAATATTCCAAGTAATAAAATTTCAGGCAAAAGGCAGGTATGTACTATTGAGCTACATAAAAAATCCCTTTACTCTATTATTGATTTCTGCAATTATTTCGATAGCGGTTTTACTTACAATCAATGCTTCTGTCCAGCAAAAGAATATTGCAGATAACGTGCTGAGGCTCCATATTACAGCGGACAGCAACTCTCCTTATGACCAACTGGTTAAGCTCTCTGTGAGAGATTATATTTTGAAAAATTATGGGTTTATTTTCTCGGATTGCTCATCTTTTGACAAGGCAAAGGAAATTGCCGAAAAGTATACTGATCAAATACAAAAAGATGTTTCAAATGAGCTTGAAAAGTTCAGCAAAACCTATCCAGTATCCGTAGCTGTTAAAGAGTGCAGTTTTCCTATAAAAAACTATGGAGATCTTACACTCCCTGCAGGTAGGTATACCGCCCTTAATATAACCCTTGGAAGCGGAAGGGGACGCAACTGGTGGTGTGTCATGTACCCACCTCTTTGTCTTGTTCCCGGCACAGTTGTTACAGAGAACAAAGCCCTTGATAACTTAAAGGCTAATCTGTCTCCTCAGGAATACGAGTTTATTACAGATTCGGACAGTATAAATATTAAAATGAAATTCAAGATTACAGAAATAATAGAAAGGTTGAGGTAATTATGAACGATTCCTCTTTAATAACAGGCGATTTAAACGCCAGCAAGGAATATATCAAAAAACGTTTTCACGTGCCGGACAACTTTGATTTTAAACTGCGAGAGTTCAAAATTCCCTTTAAGGATGGTTGTGCCGACGGATTTTTGTGTTTTTACGACGGTATGAGCAACACCAATTTTATAAACCGTGATATTGTCCGCAGTCTTTTAAAAGGAGATACATCCACCCCTCTTTCGGCTCCCCGTCAGGATGCAGTTTATAGCAAAATTACCGCCTTTGGAAATCTTATAATAGGCCAAACCTTTCAGGAGGCAATTGATGCAGTAACCTTTGGCAACTGTATCATCTTTGTGGAAGGGTGTCATTGTGTCTTTATTGCTGATGTTAAAAACTGGGGTGGCAGAACTGTGGGCGAGCCCACACAGGAGGCAAGCCTTTCGGGACCTCAGGAAGCCTTTAACGAGATAATAATGACCGATATTGCCCTTATCCGTAAGATTATGAAAAATCCCAACGTTATTACGGAACATATCCCTGTAGGCACTGTCAGTAAGACACCCTGCGCCCTTATGTATATAAACGGAGTTACAAACTCTGAATTAGTGGACGAGGTGCGTTACAGACTTCAAAACATTGATACCTCCTATATCTTTTCCAGCGGTGACATAGAAATGCTCATAGAAGATAAGACCTTTCTGCCCATGACACACACCCTGAAAACCGAACGCCCTGACAGAGCCGCAACTCTTTTATCAGAGGGCAAGGTTATTATTGTTGTCCAGGGCAGTCCCTTTGTACTGGCACTTCCCACTACCGCTGCTGACCTTATAGAGGCGGCAGAGGATAACTATGTAAGAGTTCCTGAAGCAAATTTTATGCGGCTTGTTCGTCTTGCAGGAATGTTCCTCTCTGTCTTTCTGCCGGGAATCTTTATTGCTATTATGCTATACCACCACGAAATGTTGCCATCGGATTTACTTTTTGCCATAGAGGCAAGTCGGGAAAAAGTACCATTCCCTCTCGTAGCAGAGTTAATCCTTATGGAGCTTGCCTTTGAGCTTATCAAAGAAGCCTCTATCCGTGTTCCAAGCCCCGTTGGGTCAACATTGGGTATTATAGGTGGTCTTATTTTAGGTCAGGCAGCAGTTGAAGCCAACATTGTCAGCCCCATTCTTATTATAATAGTTTCCATAACAGGTCTGGGTGCCTTTGCAACTCCGTCTGTCAGCCTATCCCGTTCCCTGTCGCTTATGCGTTTTATATACATTATCTTTGCCGCGTTTGGAGGACTTTTGGGGCTTATCTGCTCTATGATAATTACTGCTGCGATACTTTCAGCCTCAGAAAACTATGGAGTTCCGTTCCTCTCTCCTGTCTCGCCGAAAAACGGAGATTCAATGTCGGGCACTCTTTTGGTTAAGCCTATATGGAAAAAGGAACGCCGACCTAAAAACTTAAAAACCCAAAACCCCGTAAAGCAACCTCATATCAGCAGAAAATGGATGGTAAAAAAAGGAGGTCGAGACAACAATGCTGAATAAAAGACAGTATCTTGGCAAATGGGAGCTGGGCTCAATGGTATTTAACTCCTGCATCTATAAAATATTCACTGCATATCCACGGGTTTTTGCCCAAATCGGAGGGTCTGCAGGATGGATTACCGCCCTTTTTACAGGCTTGGTTTTTTTAGCAATACTTTTCTTTCTTCTAACTTTATATAAGCCCTATGAAAGCCTCGGCTTTCCCACCTTAATAATGGAGAAAAAGGGCAGAATATCGGGCTCGGTTATTTATAAATTCTTTCTTTTATACTGGATATTTTCTGCACTCTACGCTTTGAACGAGTTTGCATCCGTTTTAACCTCTGTTTCGTATACCAATTCACCAAAGCTTTATATATCTTTTTTCTTTTTGCTCGGCTCTGTTATAGCCGTACTTCTGGGCTCGCGAGCCGTTTACAGACTTCATTCTCTGTATGTTTTACCGGTGGGTATAGTCACAGTAGTAATTGCCATTTTCGGACTTCGATATGCCAACCTATACTATCTTACCCCTATTTTGGGTAAAGGCATTAAAAATGTATTTCTCATAGGATTATCCACACTTTTTATGTATTCGGACATTTTATTTATTTTTATTTTAAGCCCTCTGTGCAGACCCGACGTAAAATTCTCAAAAACTGTGCTGACAGGTGCATCACTTGGTGTTTTTGTAAACGTATTGCTTATTCTTATCTGCTCTATGTCCCAATCGGCAGATACCCAAAGCATAGTTTCAATCCCTATATATCCTTTGACCAAGTCAGCATACTTTGGCAGATTCTGGTCAAGGATGGATATTGCTTATCTCTCTGCTCTTATTGTTTCGGGAATATTATATCTATCCCTTGCCATTCATCTTATTATAGTTTGCTTTAAAGGACGCCCTGTTCCTAAACACAAAAAAACTCCAAAGGTTGCTATTTTAGCAGTTATTATGTGCCTTATCCTTACAGGCTGTTTTGACAGCAGAGAGGTTGAACAGAGTGCATATCTTATAGCTCTTGGAATAGACAAAGGGGAAAACGCACCATATAAATATACCTTTCAAATTTCCAACCCCTTAGAAACAGGAAGCTCTGATAAAGGAAAGGACGAGAGCGCCGAGCCTATGAAAGCCGAAGACCAGCCTAAAAACAAAGGCGTGAATAACGTCGTTATAGAATCCGAAAACTTTTACTCTGCCATAAATATTCTCAAAAGCGGTATGAGTAAAGAGCCCGAGCTTTCCCACCTAAAGGCAATTATTTTTTCAAAGGAGCTGGCAAGAGAGGGGTTGTTAGAGCATTCATCTCTTTTGTTTAGGGAACGTGAAATTCGCCCGGGTGTGAACCTATGTCTTGCAGAATCTGCCGACGACTTTCTCCTTAATGTAAACCCAACCCTTGAACTCAGCACCGCCCGATATTATGAGCTTTTATTCAGGAATCAAAACACGCCTTATGCCCCCATAACAGAGCTATGGGATTTTGTGTCCCAAAGCTCCGGCACCACAGAGGACAGCGTTCTTCCTATTGCAACAGAAGATACCCTGTCGGGCATGGGGATTTTCCATAAGGGAGTTATGGTAGCCGAAGCTGACAGCGAAAAGGCTATGATATACAAGCTTTTATCAGGCACGGCACACAGTATCTCCATAAAAATGGAAACATCACAGTTTAATCTGACAAACAGAAAAAAAGCAAAAGTCAACCTAAACCGCAGTACATTTCCCCCAACTGCAGAAATATCCGCAGAGATTGATACCCGACTGATTTATGGTACTCAGGATGACGTTATAAAACTTGAAGCCTATCTCAACACTCTGGCAACAGACTTTTTAACCGAGTGTTCATCCTTTTCTGCAGATATATTGGGAATAGGCAATGTTGCCAGAGCAAAATATCTCACAGAAGCGGACTTCGCCCCTCATAATTCGGGAGAATTCGTCAAAGTTCTAAACTATTCAACATCAATTGTCCCAATTATTGGAAAAAACACTTTTTATTTACAGAATTTTTAATTTTTTCTAAAAAAAATGTTGACTTTTTTTTACAAATATGATAGGATTTTAGTAAATAAAGTAAAAAATTTACAAATTAGATAGGAGATAGGAAAAATGAAATCACTTGGTATTGTAAGAAAAGTCGATGAGTTAGGAAGAATTGTTTTACCAAAGGAACTGCGTCATACATTAAGAATAGCACAGAAAGACCCTCTTGAAATTTACGTTGACGGGGATGCTATTATTTTAAGAAAGTATGAGCCTGCTTGTATTTTCTGTGGCAATGCAAGTGACACAGTTGTTTTTAAAGACAAGAGAGTTTGCATGGATTGTTTAAACGAAATGAAAGGTTAATAAACATGACGTTTAATCATCTCCTTACACGCCTGACGGCGTGATGGATGGGGTACAGGTCAGCTTCGCTGACAACAATTGTCGCAACGCGTCCCCGACGCCACACAATCATAATAAGGCACAAAAAACCCGACCTAAATGGTCGGGTTTTCGATTTAAATTCTTATTTTTAGTGAGTGATAACTGCTTCAGTATCTTTGTCAAACAGGTGAATCTTGTTTGCATCAAGACCGATTGTGATAGTTTCATCAATCTTAGCAGTTGTACGTGGGTTAACTCTTGCAGTCATATCAACGCCTGCAATCTGGAAGTAGAGATATGTCTCTGCACCCATCATTTCAACTAATGAAATTCTAACATCTGTTGTACAACCAGCAGCATTAGCAATGAATGCTTCGTCATCATACATATCCTCAGGACGGATACCCATGAGAACTTCTTTGCCGTTGTATGCCTTGATTTCTTCTTTGTTACCCTTACCATCAGGGAGCTTAATTGAGAAGCCATCGGCATTAAGGTATGTACCGTCAGCTTTGCAATCAACTGTAACAGTGATAAAGTTCATCTGTGGTGAACCAATGAAGCCAGCAACGAACATGTTGCAAGGATACTGATACAGATTGGTTGGTGTGTCAACCTGCTGTACGATACCGTCCTTCATAACAACGATTCTTGTACCCATTGTCATAGCTTCTGTCTGGTCATGTGTAACGTAGATAAATGTAGTGTTAAGCTTCTTGTGGAGCTTACCGATCTCTGTTCTCATCTGTACACGCAATTTAGCATCCAGGTTAGAGAGAGGCTCATCCATCAAGAATACTTTAGGTTCACGTACGATAGCACGACCCAAAGCAACACGCTGTCTCTGACCACCTGACAAAGCCTTTGGCTTTCTGTCGAGAAGATGTTCGATACCCAGAATCTGAGCTGCTTCAGCAACCTTCTTCTTGATTTCATCCTTCGGAACTTTTCTGAGTTTAAGGCCAAATGCCATATTCTCAAAAACAGTCATGTGAGGATAGAGAGCATAGTTCTGGAATACCATTGCTATATCTCTGTCCTTAGGAACGACGTCATTAACCAACTTGTCATCAATGTAAAGTTCGCCGTCTGTGATTTCTTCAAGACCAGCGATCATTCTGTGTGTAGTAGATTTACCACAACCTGATGGACCTACAAAGATTATAAACTCCTTATCTTCAATTTCAAGACTGAAATCTTTTACGGCCGTGAAACCACCGTCATAAGTCTTGCAGATACCTCTAAGACTCAAACTTGCCATAATATAACCTCCTAAGATTACTCAATTGTTAATCAAAATTCATGTAGTATTATTCTAACATAAATATTTCAAGAATGTTAGAGCCTATTTATACAAATTTAAAAATTTCTTTTTAGTGAAATTGTCTAAATTTCTGTATACCCCTTTTTTTAGTGACAAATTCCGCCTTTTATAAGAGCATTTTATTGTATAATATGCCAACACTCTTTTCCTCTGTCAAATTCATTAATAAATGAAAGATTACAATATTGTTCAAAAATGTATAAATGCCTTGATTTTTTTTGTAAATGGGTGTATAATCTCGTATTATATTTCAAAAAAGAAAGAGAGTGATTCAAATGATACGTGTCGGTATACTCGGCGGAACAGGCTATGCAGGGGTGGAGGTTGTCAGACTTTTACTCAGACATCCGGAGGTTTCTATCGAGAGAATTGTCTCTCATTCTTATGCAGGGAAAAAGCTTTCCGATGTTTATCCTAACTTTATGGGGATATGCGATATAGTTTTATCCGATCTTGATGTTGACGATATAGCAAAAAGCTGTGATGTTGTATTTACAGCTCTGCCTCACGGAGCTTCGAAAGAAGTCATTCCTTCATTATATAATAAGGGTCTTAAAATTGTTGACCTGTCAGGTGACTTCAGATATATAGATAAAGACGTATATGCAAAATGGTATGGCGAGGAACATTCTTCACCGGAGCTTCTTAAAGAATCTGTTTATGGTCTTTGCGAGCTTCATCGTGACGAGATAAAGAGTACCCGTCTTGTTGGTAATCCCGGTTGCTACACAACCTGTTCTATTTTAGGTTTTGCACCATTGGTTAAGGCAGGTATTGCAGACAACAAGAGCCTTATTATTGATGCTAAATCCGGTGTAACAGGTGCAGGCAGAGGTGCGAAAGTTCCTAACCTCTACTGCGAGGCTGCAGAAACCATGAAAGCATACAACATAGCAAAGCACAGACATACATCTGAAATCGAGCAGGAGCTTTCTCTTCTGGCAGGAGAGGATATTATCCTTTCCTTTACTCCACACCTTGCTCCTATGAAGAGGGGAATTATTGCAACCTGCTACGCAAACCTTAATAAAGCTTATACAACAGCAGAGCTTGTTGATTTATATACAAAGTTTTATAAAGATGAAAAGTTTGTAAAGGTATATCCCGCAGGAACCCTCCCAGAAACAAAGGATGTTATAAACTCCAACTATGTAGGAATCGGTCTTGTGGTTGATGAACGATTGAACCGTGTAGTCGTTATTTCATGTATTGACAACCTTGGCAAAGGTGCGGCAGGTCAGGCAGTTCAGAACATGAACATTCTCTTCGGTCTTCCCGAGGACACCGCTCTTGCTGATGCAGGTTTCTACCTTTAATGTATAACGGAGGATATTATGGATTTTAAAACAGAACAAACAATAGAAAAAGCCAATATACTTATTGAGGCTCTTCCTTATATTCAGAAATTCAACGGGAAAACCGTTGTTGTAAAGTACGGCGGAAACGCCATGATTAACGACGATTTGAAAAATCATGTCATGGAAGATGTTACTCTTCTTAAATACATAGGTTTAAACCCAATCGTTGTTCATGGCGGCGGCCCGGATATATCAGCTGCCCTTAAACAGTTTGATATAAAGAGCGAGTTTATAAACGGGCTTCGTGTAACAGACGAGGACACCATAAAGGTTGCACAGATGGTTTTAATCGGTAAAACCAATAAAGAAATTGTTTCAATTATTGGAACAAAAGGCGGAAAAGCCATTGGTGTTTCGGGAATTGACGGCGGACTCTTAAAATGCAAGAAAGCCTACACCATGGTTGACGGCAAAAAAACCGACATTGGCTTTGTAGGCGATATTACCGAGGTTAACACCGAGGTTTTAATCAACCTTTCAAAACAGGGCTACATTCCCGTTGTTGCTCCAATCGGTGTTGATGATGAGGGTAACAGCTATAATATAAACGCAGACACCGTTGCAGGGGCTGTGGCAGAAGCATTGGAAGCAGAAAAGCTTATTCTTCTTACAGATATAGAGGGAATAAAAGAATCTGCCGACAGTGACGAGGTTCTCTCAAAGCTCAGCAGAAAAGAAATTTATGATATGATAGATAACGGTCAGATAGTTGGCGGAATGATTCCAAAGGTTAAAGGCGGAATTCAGGCAATCGAGGCAGGCGTTAATTCTGTACATATTCTCGACGGCAGACTCCCCCACTGCTTACTTCTTGAAATCTTTACCCATAAAGGTATCGGCACAATGATAACAAGATAATATTAAGGGGATGTAAAAAAAGTCCAGACCGCAAGAAAAGGGTAAATCTATGATAATATCAAAAACCTAAATATAAGAATTGAATTAAAATCTGAATCTTTTTTTCCTATCCCCGTAAAGAAGGCGATGTAATTTTTTACACCGCCTTTTTTGTATTCACCTATAGGTATCGTAGGGAATGCATTTATGCATTCCGCGGAAGGGATAAATCCCTTCCCTACAAAAATTTGTACAACGTAGGGGAGGGGCTTGCTCCTCCCGTGAAAATATTATATTATTTTGTTCCAAAAGCTTTCTTCATTCTGTCAAGAGCCTCTTTGATATCCTCATATTTCGAGGCATAGCATATTCTTATGTATCCCTCTCCATCAGGCCCGAAGGCATCCCCAGGCGAGGTTACCACATGAGTTTTCTCCAATATATATTCAGCAGTTTCTCTTGAACTCATACCAAAACCCGTAATGTTGGGGAACACATAAAAGGCTCCCTTTGGGCAAAGACAGGAAAATCCTTTTATTTCATTAAGCCCGTCAACTATCAAATGACGGTTTCGGTCATAATATTTTACCATCTCTGCAACATCATCGTCCCCATGATAGACAGCCTCTATTGCCGCCATCTGCATAGGCTCGGGGACGCTGGCTATCATGTTTTCGTGTAGCTTTACAAGATTTGATACTATTTTTTCATTTGCACAGATGTATCCCACCCTGAATCCTGTCATGGCAAAGGTTTTAGAGAAACTGTTTATGGTCAGCACATAATCCTCCAATCCATCAAATGCCGCAAGGCTCTTCTGCTCAAAGCCGTCATAAACCAGCTTTTCATAAGGCTCGTCGGAGATAATAAAAATCTTGTATTTCTTTACAAGTTCTGCTATTTCTTTTAAATCATCATAGTCCAGCACTCCACCTGTTGGGTTGGAGGGCGAGTTGATTATAATAAGCTTGGTTTTATCGGTTATTAGTGGTTCGATAACATCCGCTGTCATCTTAAAATCGTTCTTTTCGTCTACTTTTGCATAGACCGTCTTGGCATTTACCATGTCTATCTGACCTCTGTAATCGGGCCAGTTTGGTCCTTGAATAATAACCTCGTCCCCCGGGTTAACAAGGGTTACCATAGCAAGCATAAGCGCCTGTGTTGCCCCTGCCGTTACAATCAGATTCTTTTCGGGGTCACATTTAATTCCGTTTTCCTTTAAAAGTTTATAGGCAATAGCCTCTCTCAACTTCATTATACCTGCATTTGGGGTATATTTGGTCTTTCTCTCTTTTAAGCCTTTAATTCCTGCCTCTATAATATGGTCGGGGGTAGTAAAGCCAGGCTCACCTAATGTAAGGTTTATGGCATCATCATACTTACTTGCAAGCTCGAACATTCTTCGAACTCCCGATGGCAGAGCATTCTGCGCCGCCGTGCTTAAAATATTTCTGTTTATCATTTTATTTCTCCTGTTTTATTATCTCATGTACTGCTTATATGCTTCTTCAACGCATTTTTGTACTGTTTTAACTTCAGCATTTGAAACTTCTTCTTCAAAATTAGTAAATTTATTTTCACAAACACTCCTGCCCGTTAACACCTTATACCAAAGCAATCCAAGTGCATATCTTCCAACTCCTAAACTTGCATGGAATGTGTCGCGATGTACTTTTTTTATTCCCGATGAAATAAGCTTTTGAAAAACCTCTCCAGAGGGGATAATCATATCCGCACCGATTTCATCTGCCGCTTTTTGGTACGCAGATTTTATATCTGCAAACATATCAGAATGATTGAAATAACCCATCTTCACATTCAAACGTTCAGAGTCTTGTTCATACGCCCAGGTCTGATGAATTACAATTTTTGATTTTGGAGAGCAATTTTTTATAAACTCTATAAGTCTATTTAAATATGGCTGATACGTCTCATAATTAGTCGAATACATACTTGCCTGCTGAATAGTAACTGCATCCCATTCCCTGCTTAAAAGTGCTTCCTTTAGGGAAACCTTAAAGTTTGTGCTCTCTCCATTCATTTCCAGAATATATTCTTCTTTATCGCTTAGCATATTACTAAAATGTCTATGCAACGAGCAACCGCCAATAAATAAATTATACGTATTAAGATTGTATCCGTCAGACTTTGCAATTTCATGTAAATATCTTTGCGCATCCTGAGAAAAGCTATTCCCGATTGATAAAATATTCATTTTATATCTCCTGTTTTATAAAGTCACAAATCATTTCGCCGAATGTAGCAGTGCTCGAATGTTCACAATGACCGCCGTGCATCAAACGATAACAAACTTTGCTCTCATCATATTCAAAATGCTTAAGGGTAGAAAGCATAAGCTGTGTTTGCTCATATCGGCTTTTTATGTCATTATCCGAAACAATAAAAAATATTGGTGGATATTCCGCAGCTTTTCCCACGTGAAATAATGGAGCCGCCTCATCTATTATAACTCGCCGTGGGTCGATACCTCTTTCTTTTAATACGTTAAAATGTGTAGTTGGCTGACCCGAATCATGTATATAGCCGTTAATCATTTCATTGGGAATTTTATAGGGAGCCAAATACTTGTCATCAAAGCAAAGCATCATGGAAATATATGCACCTGCACTGCTTCCTCCAATATAAATTCCTTCACAGTTCCCGTATTCCCCAATGTTTTCATATACCCAGCCGACAGCTTCTGCAGCATCACAAATAAACTGGGGATATTCAGCCTGTGGATACATTCTGTAATTTACTGATACAAAGGCTATCCCACGCTCTGCTACATATTTTCCAACCTCTTTTACATCGCTTTTGTCTCCATTTTCTATGCCTCCCCCGTGCATATACACAAAAACCTTAAAGCTTTCGTTATCAGGAAGATAAATATCCAGACACTTCACCACTCTGCAATCTTTTCCGTAGCAAATATCTTTAATCAGTTTCATAAATTATCTCTCCTTAAAATTCAGTGCATAGGTAATAAACACCTCTATGGCATGCTTCATTCCGCTCTCGTCAATTTTAAAATCGTTTCTGTGGGCCAGAGCCGTGCAGCCAAGTTCTTCGTTTCTTGTGCCGAATCTGAAAATCATACCCTTTTTCTTTGTAAGGTACCAGCCAAAGTCCTCCGAACTCATTCTCTGGGGAATTTCGCAAGTCTCAAACCCATTCTCTTTCATAAGATTTACAAAGTTTTGGGTGATTTCGGTATCGTTATGAACAGGTCCTGTGCTCATATTCCAGTTAAATTTAGCTTCACCGCCATATTCTTTGGCAACAGCTTTGCATATTTCTTTTACCCTTTTTTCCACACGGTCTGCAAAATCCATATCATAAAATCTGAAGGATATATCCATTTCGCATTTATCCGCAATTACGTTATGTACGTGACCGCCCTGAAAATGTCCCACCGACCAAATATATTTCAAATCTCCTGCCTCTTCTTTAACCATGACTTTCATTTTGTTATATGCCTCAACCGCCATGGCAACTGCATCTATGCCATATTGCGGCAGAGTCGCATGGGAAGTTCTTCCTAAAAAAGTAATGGTTGCAGGAATACAAGCCGCCATATAATCGCCATAACAAAAGCCTATCTTCCCGGCATCAAGTGCATTCTCACAATGGGTACAGATAATATGGTCAACACCGTCCATTACATCGTTGTCTACCATCATTTTAGCTCCGCTTATCTGCCCTTCCTCGCTAGGTTGGAAGATAAAACGAACACGACAGGCAAGCTCTTCTTCATGCTCCTTTAAATATTTTGCCACAGCCAGCATAATTCCCGTATGGGAATCATGTCCGCAGGCGTGCATCTGTCCTTTTATTTTTGACTTAAAAGGCACATCTGTTTTTTCATCTACAGGAAGAGCATCCGTATCCGCCCTAAAGGCAATAAGCTTATCGCCCTTTCCTATGTCTGCCACTACACTGCATTTTCCATATTTATTTGTGTTTTCTATCCCCATTTTGTTAAGCTCATTTGAAATAAGCGCCGCTGTTCTTTCAAGGTCAAAACCCACCTCGGGATATTCGTGCAGTCTTCTTCGCATTTCTACTGCATAAGAAAACAACTCATCTGTAATTTTAATCATCGCAAATCCTCCTTATGTATATCAGGCAATATAGCAGATTTAAATTTATGTTCCATAAGAGAAAACATGGTATAGCTTTTTACCACACCCTTTTGCTTTTTCAAATGAAGAAGTTTATTTTCCAAAGACTCTACATCCTCCGCACATATCTTAATTAAATAGTCATACTCACCCGTAACCGCATAACATTCGAGAATATCTATATCTTTTTCAATATATTCAAGAAGAGTGTCTATCCCATCCCCGTATCTCATAACCAGCAGTATGAACGCCATAATAGGCTTGTTTACCTTTTTCCCTGCCGTTATGACGGTAAAGTTTTTTATTACACCATCATTTTTAAGTTTTTGTATCCGCTTATTCACCGCAGGAATTGACAGGTTAACTTTTTCTCCGATTTCTGTGGAGGTAGCATTTGCATCTTCCGCAAGTATTTCCAATATCTTTGCATCCGTTTTATCCATATTTATCACCTCAAATATAAATTTATTCTATACTATAACAATAATTTTTACAATATTGTTTAGTTTTTTGGAGCAATTTTTAACTTTTTTATAACATCCTATTAATTTTGCTCACAAAATAAGTCAGGAAAACAAGTGTTTCCTGACTTATGTTATTTTAAGTACTATAAGCGCAAGAGCTTTAACATCCTGTCTTTTTACAAATTCATTCAATGAAGGGGTATTTTTGAAAAACTCTTCACCATATTTTCTCAAGAAGCCTTTTATGTCATGAATATTTTTATATAAGATTTCAGCGGATTTGCTAATCCTCTTTTCCTTTACATATTCCATTATATCTGCTATTAAAGGTGATAATCTCTTGTCATCGGCAAGGGAAAACGCCGCAAGGGCATAGACCGAATCTTCGATCCTGTCATCTTCTGAAAACCTATCTGTTACACTGCCGTCTTTGCGTATATTGCTAATTAGATACTCTATACAAATTTCTATAATAGCCTGCCTTTCTTTATCCCTCAGAGTCAATTCACCCTTTTCTTTGAAAATGGAAGGTCTGCCTCCAAACTCGTATATTCCCTCTGTAGCAGATGAATACAGTCCCTGTGCAATCACCTTTTTGCCGCATTCTTCACCAAGACAAATTGCTGTTTCGGAATTCAGAATTCCGCTATCTGTTCCGATGATTTCCAACTGTTTTTTTATATTTCTTACCGAAACAGGTGCTGTTCGGCTTAGCAACCCGTACAACTGTCGGGTTTTCTCTGCTCCAAATAATCTTTCTGCATCAGGAAAGGTTTGATATGTATTTATATTCGCAACACTACAAATCTCAACTTCCTTATTATCTTTTAAAATAGAAAAGGTCCGCGGTTTTATGCCTGTGTATTTTACTGCAACGTCAATATATCCGTCAGATGCCATATCAGTCCCCTTAAAGACCAACAGCTCCCTTACGGCAGAATCCTCTGCCTGAACCTGTATATCACAACCTGATTCCAAGACACGTCCGATCGCCTGACTATATCTTTCATCCGTCATATCAATTGCATGAAAATGTTCATGTAATCCAAAAAAATTTCTACTCCAAGTTCTAACAAAATCCGAGTCAGCAAAATCGCCCACTGTAAAAATATGAACTCTTTGTATCTTTGATTTGAGAATAGAAAACTTTTTACTTAAGCCTCCGCCACCCGATATAAGTACAATCTCCGTATCTGAGCTTGCCAATTCTTCGGCTTTTTTAAACATTTTTTCAAAACTGTTGTCTATGTAAGAAACTTTCGACAGTTTTTCATAGACCTCATCCTGAATTTGCCAATTACAGGGAGTAAATCTATCCAAGAGCTTTAAATTTTCTATATCTGTTGTAAGAACCTGTACAAAAATCTCTCTGGGAATTTTCTGTAACAGCCTGAACAACAGTTCCTTTATTGCCTTTCTTTTGCCGTCAGCTATAACTTCTTCCAGGTCAAGCAGAAAGAGAATGTTTTTCTTTGGAATTGTGTACACCTTTCTGTCCCTTGAATAAATCCTGTAAAGCCCTGTGCCATCACCCATATATTCTCCAACAGTACCAAAAGATATACTTTCGTCTATGTTAAAATCAACCGTCAAATCTTTACCCATGTTTCCCTGTGCGCTGAACAAGGTTTCTCTCTCAAAATTTGTTGTGCTTACAGGATAAGTAGCCGATTTTACCGTAACATTCCTCACCCCGGTATATAAATTCAGTTCAAATGGGCAGGCATTACTCTCTATGGCCTCTGCTCCCCCACCATTTATTCCCAACGGGATGTGCAATCTTAAAGTTTTATCCCTTGGACACAATCTTATAATCATATCAACTAAAAATGTGTGTTCGGTCATACGGGGTATTTCATCCCAACTAAAACAACACAATCCTGAATCCGTCACGGTAATATTTGTGGCATATTTGGCATCTGTGTGGCTCCTGCCTACAAACTCTCCTTTAAGAAGGCGTCTTTCTTTGTCAAGCATGCTGAACCCCGTTATGCAACTGTTTTCGGGAATCGGCATATAAAAGCTGTTAGCCAGGTCCTTACCGCTGTTTGCAAATGTATACTGAAAAGAAACAGAGGCGTACATGGAATTTATTTCGCCGCTGATTATTACTTTTTTCAATAAATTCATATACACCCCTCCTTTTTATTTCTTTATCAATTTATAGTTCAGTTTCTCTACTATTACGTTTTTATATTTATAATCTTTGTTGCTATAGTTTATTAATATTTCCGAGCCATCCGAGAAAGTGGCTTTTCTTATATCTTCCTCAAGGAAATCGAACCGGGTCATAAACTCTTCCTGAAGATATGAACGCTCTTTGTATTCGTGATATCCTGCCGCAATTATTTCAGCAGTACGTTCTCTTTCTTCATCATTATTGATTTTAAGGTCGCCCTCGCCCCAGGGAGTAGACTCCATAAATTTCTGATTGCAGTAAAAAACAGGTCTGCCGTTGTGTTCGGTAAATGCAAGCTTTCTTTCCTGCGACTGTATAGTATAATTTGTGGTATTATGAAATGGGTTTTGCATAATAATACCATTTAGAGCAAGCTGCCATAAAGGTATCGCCCTGTCACGAATAGGAGAGGCTTCGGCATACCGTGCCGCAAAAAGAACAAAATCAAGGTTTTGCGGAATATACACTATTCCGCCCTCCGAGGAAAATCCACCCATTTTTTCTTTACAGTGCTTTGCAATGCCATTGTATTTTTCGATTATTTCTTCTGTGGAACATGAGTGGTTTTTATCAAAGCACGGCTCTAAAGAGATTGCTGTTAATACATCAATATAATGAAGCCCCTTAAATCCTAAATCAGCCACCCGATTAAGGGTTTCAACAGAAATGTCATAAGTAGCTTTCTGACACATCACATAGGCAAGACCACCGCTCCATACGCCATTTGTCCTCGTCTTTCCTCTACTGTCTTTAGATGTAAGATCCATAGTGAAATTATCCGCTATCTCGTAGCCATCGTAACTGCCTGTGTGACAAGTAATGGCAATATTCTTGCTTTGGGAATACTTTAGCAACTCTACTAGTTTTTCTTCGCCCCCAAGCTTTTCTTCAACCGGAAAAGTCTGAGGCCATCTGCCGTCATGCCCGCTGACATTCCAGCCTACAAGACAAATCTCCGATTTTTCTACGCCCTTTTCTTTGAGCTTATCTATAAACAGTTTGACATCTTCAAATGTACAGGCTACATACATTTCGGGTTCATTTTGAGCCGTCTGATGTTCCACCTTTGACGGGGCTGTCTTCCACCCCATACGAATTCTGATTGCAGGCGCATCTTTAGAATAATCAAGTGCAGGATACTGTTTTTTTCTTTCTTTTATAGGCTGAACCCCCTGCGAGAATAAATATTCCCGATATAGTTTAGCAATATCATTATAGTCAGAACCATCTTCAAGCTCATAGATTTTAACTTCTATGTCACATGGATAAGGATTTTTATTAACATCAAATCTGGGATATAAATAATAGAGGTTTCCTTTTTTCCCTACTATGGTCGTATATGCAAACGCCATTTTTGTCACAATCATAACTGTTGTCTTTCCATTTATAACTGCTGCCATAACAGGAATTCGCATAGCATCACTTTCGTAATGCACATCATCTCTCGCCGTAAAGAATGTCTGGTATTCCCGCCCGGCTGAATAGACAAAATATCCCTTATCGCCCACTTTTGCATTAAAAAGTTCAGGTGTAAATTCAATGGTTTCAACATCTTTAAGGTATTCTTTATTTATGCTTACAGTGTAACAATTATCTTTTTTCTCATAGTTCAAAGGCAATATTTTACCATCCTGGTCTTTTCCAACAAAAATTTCCATATTGTTATTCATGTTAATCCCCCAATATTTACAGTTACAACTATTTTAAACTATTTCTCTTTAATATACAAGAACTATTTGACCTTTGAAAAATTTTTGTGTAAAATAGAATTATATTCGGAGAAAGGGGAGGTAATTGTGAAAATTCTCATTATAGACAGCGACCGCACCTGGGCAGAGCTTGAACGTGACTATCTTCAGGTTAACGGTTTTTCTTCCGATATTGCAGAAGACGGTGAAGAGGGTCTTGATTTGGCTCTTAAGGGAGACTATACTGCTGTTATTTCGGAGATTAACACAGGTAAACAAAACGGTCTTTGGGTATGCAGTGAATTGCGGCAGAAAAAGGATATTCCCTTTATCTTTGTATCGGAAAAAAATGCTGATATCGATAAGGTTCGTGCCTTTACCGTGGGTGCAGACGATTATGTTTTAAAGCCATTCTCACCCTCCGAACTTATTGCACGGCTTAAAGGGCATATTGCAAGATACGAGCGTCTGCTAAACAAAACCGCTCCCATTAAACCGTCGGTCATTGCTGTACGGGATTTAAAAATTGACAAAACCGCTCACCGTGTATATGTACGGGGAAAAGAAATACCCATGCCCATACGGGAATACGAGCTTTTGCTCTTCCTTGCGGAAAATCCAAATATCGTTTTCAGTAAGGAACGTCTTTTTGACCGTCTCTGGGGCATGGATGCCATGGGGGATGTGTCCACCGTTACAGTTCACATTCAGCGAATCCGCGAGAAAATAGAAAACCCCAACGACAGCAAAAAATATATAGAAACCGTCTGGGGTGCAGGTTACAGATTCAAGAGTTAAAAAGCAAAAGCTTTTTAACTCTTTATTTTCGGCTTAAATATAAGTGCCGCAAGAAATCCAAAAAGAATTGCCGCGGTTATTCCTCCTGCAGCCGCTTTTGCACCGCCGGTCAGAATCCCCAGAAAACCCATTTCGTCTACGCTTTTCATTACCCCCTGAGCCAATACATTTCCAAATCCTACGATAGGCACACTTGCTCCTGCTCCTGCAAACTGAACCAAGGGTTCGTATATTCCCAATCCTCCAAGCACCGCTCCGCTGACCACAAACAGAACCATTATCCTGGCAGGTGTCATTTTTGTTTTATCTATTAAAATCTGGGCAATAACACATATAAGCCCACCTACCCAAAAAGCATTTACATATTGCAAAGCAATTCCTCCTTTTACATTTCAACAGCGATTAAATGAGCAATTCCAGGTACAGACTCTCCCTGAAGTCCTGATGTGGTACTGAGCATAGCTCCTGTTCCTACCATAAGAATTTTGCTCCATGTCCCCTTTTGCATTTCTTTCATTATGTGTCCGCAAAAAACCGAGCCAATACATCCGCAACCACTACCTCCTGCGTGAACATCCTGCTCTTTTAAATCATATATAATACATCCGCAATCATTATAGTTTTTTGAAATATCATAGTCTTTTTCCCCTAACAGCTCAATAAGAATTTCTCTGCCAACTGTTCCCAGGTCCCCTGTAAAAATCATATCATAATAGCTTGGCGGTCTTCCTGTATCCTTAAAATGATTTAACAGTGTGTCATAAGCCGCAGGTACCATAGCTCCGCCCATGTTATTGGCATCCTTTACCCCCATATCCATAATCTTACCTGTTGTTACGTGAGTCACTTTAGGCCCTGCTCCGCTACTTGATAAAATGGTGCAACCCGAGCCTGTAACTGTCCACTGTGCCGTGGGAGTTCTCTGCCCGCCATACTCAAGAGGCATTCTATACTGTCGCTCTGCCGTACAGAAATGACTTGATGTTACAGCCCCAAGATTTTCCGCACAATTGCCCCCTATCAGCATGGCTCCAAGTCCAATTCCCTCTATCATGGTGGAGCAAGCACCATATATACCATAATAAGGAACATTTATATCTCTAAAGCCAAACCCTGCACCAATACACTGATTTAAAAGGTCACCTGCAAAAATGTAGTTTAAATCTGCCGTTTCAAGCTCTGCTTTTTGTGCGGCAATTTTAAGAACCTCTTTTTGCATTTTGCTCTCGGTTTTTTCCCAGGTTTCTTCACCCCATTCCGCATCAGGCATTAAAACATCAAAGCTGTCGCCTATAGGTCCGTCTTTTTCCTTTGTACCCCCTATCGCTGCCGTAGCTTTTATATATACACCCTCTGTCATAACCGTCTGTTTTCCTACTCTTTTATTCATATTTATCAGCCTCCTGCCATCTTAATTATCCAATATATAAGCCCCACTCCCACCGAGGCAGTAATTCCATATACAAGGACAGGTCCTGCTATTACAAACATCTTTGAGGCAAGTCCTAAAACCAAACCCTCTTTTTTAAACTCCATAGCAGGAGATGCCACAGAATTTGCAAAGCCCGTTATGGGAACAATACTCCCTGCTCCTGCGTATTTTCCTATTTTACTGTAGAGGTTAAGCCCCGTTAAAAGCGCCCCTAAAAAAATCATGGTTATACATTCGGCAGTTTTTGACTCTTCCTCTGATAACCCTATTGTATTTTTGTAAAAATCCAAAAACCATTGACCCACCGTGCAGATTGACCCTCCAACCAAAAATGCCATAAGTATATTTTTCCAGATGGGACTGTTTGGAGATTTCTTGTCCAGATAGTCAAGATATTGTTGACTGGTATAATCCATATAATCTTCCTTTCCGCTAATGATACAAATATTGTCCGTAAAATTTATATTTTTATACAAAAAAAGATACAGCCCAAAATGGACTGTACCTTAGTTTATGTAATTTATTTTATGCTGAAGTATTCTTCCATAACCTCAACTGCATTTTCGGCAATCATCAGTTCTCCGTATTCATTAAGACGTCCATGAACATACTGCCCGTCGCTGACCTTAAACCCAAACTCCGAAATAAGTGTGTCAATGTCTTTCATATCAACACTTTCTTCAGGTATCAGATAAATATAAAACTCACTTTTGTATTTATAGAGTTTGCTGCTTCCTTCGTATATGTCATAGATTTCGTCTACTGCATAGCATACACTGTCAAAATCTCTGAATCGGTATATGGCTTTTGTATCGCGAACAGTTTCTTCACATTTTAATCTGGCATGCTTTATTTTTCCCTTATACCTACAATTGTTTATGGCCTGATTAAGCTCATCTTCGTTACAGACACGGGTTATCATCATTCCAAAGCCGTAACCGTCATCCTCTGACCCCTGCACAGCCTCTACAAACAGTTTTGCACCGTTTACAGAAAAATCCACATTCTTTTCCGCAAGCTTAATGGCGGTCCAGAACATCTGCTGGACCTCAGGTGTGTTTTCGGAAATATTTTTAAATGAAATATTCCATTCTTTTGCCTCTTGGTTGTCAATCATAACTTTTATCTTGTTGGCATTAATTTTCTCAATCCTCATCAAGGAGCCCCCTTAAAACTTGAGCCGTCCGCAAATACTATACCCTTTTTACTTCATTATACTAATATAATATGATAATGCAATGCTAAATTATTGGAAATAATAAATTGTAAATTCTCTGTAAAAAATATGAAACTCTTGTAATAAAACAGCAAATATTTCTTAATGGTTTTTTCTTGCATAATCCCGATATTTATGTTATATTATATACATAGAGAAAAAATACATTCCCTGCTTTGTTTGTAGCAAAGGTCACTATGTAAAACCAACAATTTTACAAAGGGGTTTTGTCTCCGGAAGCGGCGCACATGCCTCATGCATTTATGCATCCAGTGGACTTGTAATGTTTTCGGGCAGTTTCCCACCTGGAATCCAGGTTTTTACTACGCCTTCTGCTACGGCTATAGTGGGGTTTTTTTCTTTTGTTACAATTTAAATAAAAAAATATTTCATTTTTGTTACAAAAACTACTTGACAAATTATGCGAATTAAGATATAAATAATTGAGTGTGTTTTATTAAGCTTTTAGGAGGACTTATTTTGCGGATAATTTCAGGTATGCGAAGAGGTTTAAAACTTAATGCTCCTGAGGGATTTGACACTCGTCCGACTACTGACCGTGTCAAAGAATCCGTATTTAATATTATCCAGTTTGCTGTCCCCTGTGATGAGTGCTTAGACTTGTTTGCAGGCAGCGGCGCATTGGGAATAGAAGCTTTAAGCCGCGGTTCAGAACACTGTGTCTTTGTAGATGGTGACCCAAGAGCAGGAGATGTTGTTAAATCAAATCTTTCTCTTGCTAACTTTTTGGACAAGTCTGATGTAATTATTTCAGACGCTCTCACCTATCTTGACAGATGCAGCAGAGAGTTTGATATTATCTTTCTGGACCCACCATACAACAAAGGTTTTTTAAAGCCTGTTATTTCGAAAATCTACGAGAAACAGCTTTTAAAAAGCGACGGTTTGATTGTTATAGAAACCGAGAGGGGCGGCGAATTACCGCCTGACGGATTTTATGGAATCAGGAAAACTGCCAATTACGGAAAAACGACAATAACGATTTTACAGAGGTGATAAGTGTGAAAACCGCAGTATACCCCGGTAGCTTTGACCCTTGCACTAACGGACATCTTGATATAATTTCACGTTCTGCCAGGATTTTTGACCGTGTTATAGTTGCAGTTCTTACAAACAGTTCTAAAACTCCTCTTTTTACAGTTGAAGAACGGGTTGAACTTTTAAAGTCAGTTACCGAAGAATTCCCCAATGTAGAAGTTATGTCTTTCTCCGGTCTTTTAGTAGACTTTATGAAAGATGTTAACGCCTCTATTATTATAAAGGGACTTCGTGCCGTATCGGATTTTGAGTATGAATTTCAGATGGCTCTTACAAACAGTGCTTTGTCTAATGACATTGAAACATTGTTTATGCCTACAAGAAAAGAATATATGTTTTTAAGTTCAAGTATTGTAAAAGAAATTGCAAAGTATGGAGGTTCACTTGAGGGACTTACTCCCGATTGTTTGATTCCGGTTATTAATAAACGGTTCGGCACCCGCTGACCGTATTCATATTTATTTTCAGGAGGTTGCACAAATGGATGCATTAGAATTATTGGATGAATTAGAAGAGTTAATTGATAAGGCTGCGGCAATCCCATTTTCAGGTCGTTGTCTTTTAGAAAGAGACGAGGTTCTTGATGTTCTTCAGGAACTTAAACTCAAGTTGCCTGAAGATCTTAAACAGGCAAAATGGATTAAAGAAGAGCGTCAGCGTATTCTGCAGGAGGCTCAGGCAGAGGCTGATGAGATTATCAAAACTGTTGAAAAGAAAGCTGTTTCAATGGTTGACGAAAACGAAATCACAAAGCAGGCTATTATTCAGGGTAAACAGATTGTTGACCATGCTACAAACGAGGCTGCTCAGATTGCGGATTCTGCTTATACTTATTCTGATGACCTTATGGAAACCATCGAGAAGGTTGTACTTACAACCATGAAAGAGATGGAACAGTGTGTTGCATTGGTTCGTAACAACCGCAGTGTTCTGCGTGACGGACACAGCCAGCAGGTTCCAACTCCTGTTGAAGAAGAGCCTCAGGAATAATAAAATGAATTTTAATGGGACGTTATCACAGATAACGTCCTTTTTTTATTTTCTCATGCACCATTTTCCAAAACCCACGTATTATAAAGTGAACACAAAATAGGAGGTGTAACACAATGTTTGGAAATGGTTGTGGAAATGATAATGGTTGTCTTTGGATTATCATTCTTATAATCCTTATCTTCTGCTGCTGCGGAAACAATAACAACAGCGGTTGTGGCTGTGGTTGTGATTAATTCGCTTTAGCTACTCCAAAAATTTTGTTCATGTAAGTTATATAGCTTTAAACATAAGGAGGTGCTGGTATGGGTTGCTTTGGTAACGGTTTCGGCGGTGATAACGGTTGTCTCTGGATTATCATTCTTATAATCCTTATTTCTTGCTGCTGCGGAAATAATGACGGTTGCGGAAACAACGGTTGCGGCTGCTGCTAAGTGATATCTCAGGGGTTGCAGGGCTTTGTCTCTGCAGCCTTTTTATATTATAATATAAATTTCTTAAAAACCCCTTGACAAATTAAAAAAAACCTTGTATAATATACAAGTTCGTCGGGGCGTGGCGCAGTTTGGTAGCGCACTTGGTTTGGGACCAAGGGGCCGCAGGTTCGAATCCTGTCGCCCCGACCACGTCGAAGCAAAGTTCGCTTTGCTTCGACTTTTTTTATATCACTTTAATTGATTTATTGCATTTTTAAAATCTGTTAAATTATTGGATTTCTTTATTGCCTTTAATGTCTTTTTTTCGTCAGGGTAATTCCACATTACAAACATCCAGATTTCCTTTAATTTATATAAGGTAAATGTTTCTGATTGTAACAGCTCAAGATATTTTTCTGAAAGTCTTTCAGTAAATTCAAGAAGTTCTTTTATTGTAAGTTTCTCTCCACCTTTGATTTCTCTGAAAATCGCGGGATTGGCTATTGCTCCTCTGCCAATCATAACACTGTCAATATCAGGAAACCTGGCAATTATTTCTTCATAATCACCTTTAGAAAATATATTTCCGTTATAGCAGATTTTATTGGTTGAATTTTCGTACGCTTTTTTAAATGCATCAATGCTTGGAGTTCCGTTATAGAAATCCTCTCTTGTTCTTGGATGAACTGTAAGCAGAGACAGTTTATGCCTGTTATACACCTTTAAAAGCTCTTCAAACTCTTCCGCTGCCCAGAACCCAATTCGTGTTTTGGCTGAAATCGTCATGGCTGATTTTTCTATTATTTCATGAAGAAATACGTCTATTTTATCAGGTGTTTTCAAAAAGCCTGATCCCCTGCCCTTTTTAATAACCGTCCCCGAGGGACACCCAAAATTAAGGTTTATCTCGTCATAGCCCAGTGCCTTTATCCTTTTTGAAAAATTCAGAAACGACCCTGCCTGATTGGATAAGAGCTGAACCTTGATGTCTATGCTTGGATTATTGTCCGGATGTATGTCCCTTAATTCTTTTTCGCTGATTTTCTCGTTATCACTGGGTGTGATGAATGGTGCAAAATAAGAATCACAGCCACCGAACATCTCAGCGTGAACATTTCTATATGTATATGTAGTAATACCCTCAAGTGGTGCAAAGTAAAGTTTCATTTATATCTCCTGCTATATATGAAGAAGTTTTTTCTAAAATGTTTATTCATTATACCACCTAAGTTCTGCAATTGCAACAGAAATACAAAAACATTGACAAAAATCGGGCATCGTGCTATAATTCAATGAAATCAGACGGAAAATTATATTCGAATTTTAAACCGCTCTTTCGTCTTTTGGCAATCAGAAGACGAAAGGGCTTATATTATATAGGAGGCAAGGTATGAGCTCAATTATGACCGGTGCAAAAATTGTCATTGAAGCTCTTATAGAGCAGGGCGTTACAGATGTATTTGGCTATCCCGGCGGACAGGTTTTAGACATATACGACGAACTCTACAAGGCAAGTGACCGTATAAATCATATACTCACTGCTCACGAGCAGGGTGCCTCTCACGCCGCCGACGGTTATTCTCGTGCAACAGGCAAGGTGGGAGTTGTTATTGCCACATCGGGTCCCGGGGCTACTAATCTTGTAACGGGAATTGCCACAGCCATGCTGGATTCTATTCCCATGGTTGCAATTACGGGAAACGTTGCCAATTCCATGATAGGAAAAGACGGTTTTCAGGAGGTCAATATCACAGGCGTTACTATGCCAATTACCAAGCATAACTATCTTGTAAGTGATATAACCGAGCTTGCAGATATTATAAGAGAGGCTTTTCAGATTGCAAAATCGGGACGGCCCGGACCTGTTTTGATTGATATTCCCAAGGATATTCAGGAGGCTGTTTGTGAATTTACTTCTAAAGATATTCTCCCTCCTATTCCACAGAAATCTCCAATGGAGAGTGATATTAAAGAGGCTGCCAAGCTCATTAACAAAGCAAAGCGCCCGTATATTTACATCGGCGGCGGTGCCGCAAGTGCAGAACTGACCGAGCCCACAATGGAGCTTGCAGAAAAGATTGATGCATATATTGGCTGCAGTCTTATGGGCATTTCAGTAATACCCGATTCTTACGAGAGATTTTTGGGGATGCAGGGTATGCACGGACGCTACACATCGTCTATGGCAAACAAAGAGGCGGATTTGATTATAGGCATCGGCGTAAGATTCAGCGACCGTGCAACAGGTGATAAAGAGAAATACTCCGAAAATACAAAGGTAATTCAACTTGATGCGGATATTTCCGAGATCAATAAGAATGTAGTCGTTGATGTGGGAATAGTAGGGGATATTACTGCCGCTTTAAGGGAAATAATTGAAAAATGTCAGGAAAAAAAGCATCCCGAATGGAAAAAGAATATTAACAAGCTTAAAAAAGAGGAAAAACAACTTGAGGATGCCGAGGAATTAAAAAAGCCTGACATCATGACACCTAAAAAGATGTTTGATGTTATAAACCGATTGAAAGATGAAGATGCAATAATTGTTACCGACGTAGGTCAGCATCAGATGTGGACTGCTCAGTATGCAGAGTTTTCAAAGCCCCGTCATTTTGCAACAAGCGGAGGTCTTGGCACAATGGGTTATGGCATGGGTGCAGCTATAGGAGCCTATACCGCCACAGGAAACAGGGCAATTCTTATAACAGGTGACGGCAGCTTTGGCATGAATTTAAACGAGCTTGCTACAGCGGTTTCGTATAACATTCCAATGGTAATTGTAATCATGAACAACGGTGCTTTGGGAATGGTAAAGCAATGGCAGACCCTATTTTTTGAAAAGCGTTTCTCAAGCTCTGTTCTGAACAGACAGACGGATTTTGTAAAGCTTGCAGAGGCTTTTGGCGCAAAGGGAGAGAGGGTTTTGACAATTGATGACTTTGAAACCGCATTTGAAAATGCACTTTCATCAGACGGTCCCTACGTTATAGATGCTGTCATAGGCGAAGATGAGTTTGTCTTTCCAATGCTCCCGCCAGGAGGCTCTATGGACGATTTGATTGTTACGGAGGAAAATTAAAATGAAAAGATTTGTAATCGCAGTATATGTTGAGAATAAATATGGTGTTTTAACAAGGGTTACAGGCCTGTTTATGAGAAAAGGCTTTAACATTGATGCCCTGACCGTTGGCGAAACCGACAACCCTGAATATTCCAGAATCACTATTACCTTAAATGGTGATGACTATGCAAGGGAACAGCTTATTAACCAGCTGAAAAAACTTCATAACGTCAAAAAGGTAAAGCTTTTGGAACCTGCAAGCACACTAGAGCGTGAATTGATGCTTATAAAGATTAAATGCTCATCGGAAAACAGAAGTGATATTATGGCAGCATCAGAGATTTACCGTGCAAAGATTATTGATTATTCAATAGATACAATCTGTATCGAGGTAACAGGCGAGCCATCAAAGATAAATGCATTTATCGAGGTAATGAAACCTCTTGGCATAATCGAAATCTGTCGAACAGGTGTTGTGGCATTAGAACGTGGAAAGAATATCTTAGGTGATTAGAAAACAAATAAGGCTGAAGAATTATTGTCTTCAGCCTTTAATTATTTTTACAACGATTTTTTAAAGTTCAGATAACCGTCAATGAATTTGAACATGAACTAAACTTCTGCACATCTTCATTTTCACTTATCAAATAATCCACATCCCAAAGGGTGCACTGCTTGTAGGCAGATTTTGTGCCGAATTTTTCACTGTCACACAGGAACACTTTTTTTGCTGAATTTTTAAGCATGGAATTCCTTAAGGTGACTTCCTCCCTTGTACAATCAGATATAATTCCATCATACGACAGGGACTTGGCAGAAAAGAAAACAATATCTGCATAGGTGTTTTCAAATATACTTTGGGCATCAGCGCCCATAAGACAACTGCGATTTTCCGGACCTAAGAATCCGCCCGATGACACAACCTTAATATCTGAATTGGATAACTGGTACAGTATCTCAATGTTATTTGTAATAACCGTAAGAGACTTTTTATTTACAAGCTCTGTTGCTAAGTAAAAAGATGTGGAAGATTGATCCAGAAAGATTATATCACCATTTTTTATAAGTTCTGATGCTTTTTTTGCAATTATTTTCTTTGCCTCCACGCAATGATGTGACCTGTGGCTAAAAGAAGTCACATTTGAAAAATTAGTTATTAATTCTGCACTTCCATAGGTCCTTTTTATAATACCTTTATTTTCAAGAGAAACCAGGTCACGCCTTATACTTGATTCACTTGAATATAATGTTGCGCACAACTCCTTTACCGTAATAAAACCCTGGTTGTTTTTCATGAGTTTTATTATTTCGCGCTGACGTTCGTTTTTTAACATATGGCACCTCTTAATGACTGTTTTTGATTGTTGTTCAGATTTATTTGTTAAATCATCTGTTTTTGACCGTTTTATGGCTAAATGTTGAATTATTTTGACAATAGCATTATAATATAAAAAACTATCAAAGTAAAGTAAAAACGGAGAGATTATCATGGATATTAATAATATTTTAAAGGGTGTTGAGTGCTCCTGCGGAAAAACTCACCAATGCGATATTGAATATGTATATGTAGAAAAAGGTGCAATTGCCAGACTTGATACGATTTGCGGACAAAAAGAAAACATACTGGTAGTTGCAGATGAGAATACCTATTCTGCTGCCGGTGAAAAAGTTGAGCAGGCTCTTGGTGGCAGGACTATGAAAAAGGTAATCTTTAGCGGAGAAACCGTACTGATTCCAAACGAAGATGCCATAGACAGAGTAAGGGCAGAAATCAGCGGTATAGATATGATTTTGGGAATAGGCTCCGGCGTTATTCAGGATTTATGCAAATACGTGTCTTTTTTTGCCAGAATACCATATATAATAGTTGCAACCGCACCATCTATGGACGGTTATGCATCTTCGGGCGCCGCAATGATTTTAAAAGGTATGAAGAAAACTGTTCCGGCAGGACTTCCAAAAGCTATTATCGCAGATATAGATGTTTTAAAAGATGCACCCCTTGATATGATTAAAGCAGGCTATGGAGATATTATGGGAAAATATTCCGCTCTTTGCGACTGGGCATTAAGTCATAAAGTAAATAACGAATATTTCTGCCAGTATATATATGACGTAGTTTTTGAAATGGTCAAAAGCACATTAAATGTTGCCGACGGACTTTTAAACCGTGACGACGAAAGCATAAAGATTCTTACAGAAGCCTTGATTATTGTAGGTATTATGATAAGCTTTGCAGGTTCCTCACGGCCTGCCTCGGGAAGTGAACATCATTTATCACACTTTTTTGAAATTGTTGGAATTATCAATAACAAGCCTTATTTTGTTCACGGTATTGACGTAGCCTATTCTACGGTTATAACTGCTCAGCTCAGGGAAGAAATCTTGAAACATGAGTTCCCCAATTCCCAATATCGTCTGTCAAGAAATGACTACGAGAAAAAGATGCTTGAAATATACAGCGTTATAGCCGACGAATGTATTGCTCTTCAGGATAGGGTTGGATTGTATGACACAGACAGAATTAGTATTTATAAGCATAAGGAAAATGAAATTCGCAATATCTTGTCCGAAATGCCAACTGCAGAGGAAATTGAAAAAATAATAGGCAGAGTAGGGCTTAGCATGGAAGATTTTTACAAAATGTATGACGCAAAAGACATAGAAAACGCAGTTTTATATGCAAAAGACCTGAAAGACAGATACACAGTTTTATGGATGTACTATGATTTTTTAAGAGGCGAATAAAATGATTAAACAAAATATAAAGATTATAGCTATGGATTTGGACGGAACCCTTACACAGCATAAACAACCACTTTCTGCCAGACACCGTGAATTATTAGATATATTAGCAAAGAAATATAAGCTTTTAATGGCTGGTGCAGGTCAGGTAGCAAGAATTTTTAATCAGATGGAGAAATTCCCCATTGATATAATAGGTAATTACGGGTTGCAATACGGGGTGTATAATAGCAATTCCAATAGTATTGATATACTGCGGGACCTGCAATTTCCTATAAACAAAGAACTAATCGAAGAGAAAGTTACGTTTTTAAGA
Organism: Ructibacterium sp.; assembly: GCA_045542095.1. Lineage (GTDB taxonomy): Bacteria > Bacillota > Clostridia > Monoglobales > Monoglobaceae > Ructibacterium. The sequence goes on along the minus strand of JAZQKJ010000051.1, from coordinate 17,090 downwards.
AAAAAATATGGTTATACAGATTACGCAGGCGATAATGTTGAATTTCATCCGTCAGGCTGTATAACATTTCCGATTTTAGGTACAAAAGCCAGGCAAGAGGACAAGCTTGCCTTTGACCCTGACAGAATAAAGAGAAGACAGATTTACAATGAAGTTGTTGAATTTTTTGCAGATTACAATGTTTTTGTAGGAGGCTCTTCATCTTTTGACATGGCACCAAAGCCATATAATAAATATCATGCCCTTGATATTTATTGCAAAGAAAACAATCTTAAGCACGAAAACATTATATATATAGGTGACGACTATGGCATTGGCGGAAACGATGAATCTGTTTATAAATCTGATTTCCCTTATCTGACAATAGATGATTACCGTGATTTCCCAGAGATTATAAAACCGTTGTTAGACTAAATAAGGTGCAGTTCATTTGAACTACACCTTATTATTTTTAACCTTCGTAGTTGTATCCTATCTCTATTGCCTTTAAGTTAAGGTCAAGGAGATGTTGTTTCTTTGCAGAAACAATCTTTGCCATAGCTTTTTCGATATTCTCATAAGGAATAATTCCGCTATGCTTAATCATAAGACCTACCATAATCATATTAGCAAGTCCCGGGAGGTTTTCGTCCGATGCAATCTTTGTTGCAGGGATGTAGTATGCCTCAACGTCGCTACGCTCTACCTTCTTTTCGATAAGTGAGCTATCCACGAAAATCTGACCGCCTGATACGGTTTCGTTCTCATACTTATCAAGAGAAGGAGCGTTCATTGCAATCAGGATATCAGGCTTATCAACAATTGGTGAGCCTACTTTTTTATCACTTAAAATAATACTGCAGTTTGCTGTTCCGCCACGCATTTCAGGACCGTAGGAAGGAAGCCAGCTAACCTCTTTGTTATCAATCAGGCCTTCGTAAGCCAAGAACTTACCGGAGAAGAGAATACCCTGTCCGCCGAAGCCTGCAATCAAAATCTGCTTATTCATTTTTCTTCTTCCTTTCTATATTATTCTGCGGTCTTGTCTTTGTATACGCCTAAAGGATAGTAAGGCAGCATGTTTTCCTCAAGCCACTCAATTGACTTTTCAGGACTCAATCCCCAGTTTGTAGGACAGGTAGAGAGAACCTCGATAAGAGAAAAGCCTTTGCCCTCAACCTGATTTTTAAATGCTTTCTTTATAGCCTCTTTAGCCTTTTTAACGTTCTTTACGTTGTTAACAGCAACTCTTTCAAGGTATGCAGCACCGTCTACGTTAGAGAGCATCTCGCAAACCTTTACAGGGAAGCCAACCTTGTCTGTGTCACGTCCGTAAGGAGATGTCTGGGTTACCTGACCCGGAAGAGTGGTAGGAGCCATCTGTCCACCTGTCATACCATAGATAGCGTTGTTTACAAATATAACTGTTATATTTTCGCCTCTTGCAGCTGCGTGAACAGTTTCCGCTGTACCGATAGCCGCCAGGTCACCGTCGCCCTGATATGTGAAAACAATATTGTTTGCATCAGAACGCTTAATACCTGTTGCAACAGCGGGAGCACGTCCGTGTGCTGCCTGAGCCATATCTACGTTGAAATAGTTATATGCAAATACTGAACATCCAACAGGTGCAACACCGATGGTTCTGCCCTGAATACCCAGCTCGTCAATAGCCTCTGCTACCAGTCTGTGGATGATACCGTGGGTACAACCGGGACAGTAGTGCAGAGGTGCATCTGTTAATGCTTTTGGTTTTTCGAATACTACCATTAGTTTACACCTCCGATTTTATCAGCTTCCATAATCTTGTTTATAACATCCTCGGTTGTATGAATCATACCACCGGTACGGCTGCAGAGAAGAACAGGCTTCTTGCAACGGATGCTAAGTTCGATATCTTCTATCATCTGACCCATGTTAAGCTCTACTGATACAAATGCTTTAACCTTGTCAGCTGCCTGGTTTAATATCTTTTTAGGGAATGGCCACAGGGTCATAGGTCTTATCATACCAACCTTGATACCCTTTTCGCGAGCCTCGTCAATTGCATTCTTTGAAACTCTTGATGCGATACCAAATGCAACAACACAGATTTCAGCATCGTCCATTCTATACTCTTCGTACATTACTTCGTTTTCTTCGATGTACTTATATCTCTCGTATCTATCGAAGTTAAACTTTTCGAGCTCGTCAGGCTTTAAGAACAAAGAGTTAACAATGTTTGGCTCTCTCTCACACTTTGTACCTGTAAGAGCCCAGGGCTTATCATATTCCTTAACCTCGCCCATATCAAGAGAAACAGGCTCCATCATCTGACCCATTGTACCGTCTGCAAGGAGCATAACGGGGGTTCTGTACTTGTCACCAAGCTCAAAGCCCTTGAATGTAAGGTCAACCATTTCCTGAACGGAAGCAGGAGCTAAAACAATCATGTGGAAGTCACCATGACCGCCGCCCTTTGTAGCCTGGAAATAGTCAGACTGTGAAGGCTGAATTCCGCCAAGACCTGGACCACCACGCTGTACGTTAACGATTAACGCAGGGAGGTCACAACCTGCTATGTAGGAAATACCCTCGCTCTTAAGTGAGATACCGGGGCTTGATGATGATGTCATAACTCTCTTACCGGTAGCCGCAACACCCATAACCATATTGATTGCAGCAATCTCGCTTTCTGCCTGTAAAAATACACCGCCCTCTATTTTGGGCATTCTTTTTGACATATATGCGGCAACTTCTGTCTGAGGAGTGATAGGATAGCCGAAATAGTGACGGCATCCTGCCATGATGGCTGCCTCTGCCAGAGCCTCGTTACCTTTCATTAAAACTTTCTCGCTCACTTTAAACCCTCCTTATTTCTCAACAGTGATTACGCAGTCGGGACACATAGTTGCACAGAATGCACATCCGATACACTGTTCCTGATTCGTTACGCCTGCCGGATGATAACCCTTTGCATTAAGTTCGTCTTTAAGGGCAACAATCTTCTTGGGGCAAGCGGTTACGCAAAGACCGCAGCCCTTGCAGATTCCTTCGTTAAAAGTTACTTTTGCCATAGAAATTTCCTTTCTGCCGCATTAAACGGCACAAATAGTCTTAACAGTCAAATGACTGTTTTACATAAATGATAAGGGGGAACAGATTCTCTGTTTTTCCCTTAAGTTCTTCTGTAAGTTCAGCTTTTACAGCCGTCATCTTTATTGGAAGACCTGTGATTTTTGATACCTCTTCTGCATAGTCCATGGAGTTTAAAACCGTTTCGGCAGTGGTTTCGCTGCCAATGTTGGAATTATTAACTATCCCTGTAAATTTCATGGATGCCGCCTGTTCAATCTCCCTCATCACTTCAACGGTTGATACAGGGTCAGCTGTTAAATAACGATGCTTGTTTATCACAAACAACATCTCGTAGTCGCCTGACTCACATATTCCCTCTGCATATCTGCCAAGAGCCAGAGCGCCACGATCATCACCGCCTACGTCGATTACGGCGTTTGTGGATTTATCATGGATAACCGCATAGGCTTCTGCAGGAAGAGCCGGGGTATCTACGTTAGTATTTGCATAAGGAGAGGAGATAAGGCGTATCCCCTTTTCCTTAAGCATTTCTTCAGAATCTTTTGTTCTGAAATACGGATTTACAATGTCCAAATCGGCAATTACAACATTTTCTTTAATTCCGGACATATAAAGAGCATAGTTAACTGCAATATTGGTCTTTCCGCTCCCGTAATGTCCTGCAAATATTGTTACACGTTTTAGATTTCCAATGTCCATCCGTACGGATCCTCAATCTTTCCCCACTGAATTCCAGTCAGTGTGTCATAGAGTTCTTGTGTAACTGCACCGATTTCATTGTTGTTTACGATGTATTCTTTATCATCGTAGAAAAGTTTACCGATAGGTGAAACAACAGCCGCTGTACCACAGCCCCATGCCTCTTCCAAAGTGCCATTCTTCATAGCCTCGGTGAGTTCGTCTATTGATAAAAGTCTCTCGCTTACTTTATAGCCCTTGTCCTTTAATACCTCGATACAGGACTTTCTTGTAATACCCGGGAGGATTGAACCGGTCAGGGCAGGAGTTACGATTTCGCCATTGATTTTGAACATTACGTTCATAGCGCCAACCTCTTCGATGTATTTACGCTCAACACCATCAAGCCAGAGAACCTGTGTAAAACCTTTCTTCTCGGCATTTTCCCCTGCACGGTTAGCTGCCGCATAGTTACCGCCGCACTTTGCATAACCTGTACCGCCTCTTACGGCTCTTACGTCGTCTTTCTCAATCATAATCTTTACGGGGTTAATGCCCTCGGGATAGTAGCTTCCGCTTGGTGATGCAATAATTACAAATGTTGCATTCTGAATAGAATGAACACCTAAGTGCTCGTCATTACCAAAGAGGAAAGGTCTTATGTATAAAGACTCGCCGTCCTTGTGGGGAACCCATGCCTCTTCAACCTTAACAAGCTCTGTAATTGCCTGAAGCATATCTTCTTCGGGCATCTGTGGGAGTCTTAAACGCTCTGCCGAGTTGTTCATTCTTCTTACGTTCTCGATTGGTCTGAAAAGCTGTACCTTGCCGTCTGCACGTCTGTATGCCTTTAATCCCTCAAAAATCTCTGCACCGTAGTGGAATACGGTTGCAGCAGGATGCATGCTAAGGTTGCCAAAAGGTACTATTCTTGCATTCTTCCAGCCCTCTGCTCTTGAATAATCTGCAATAAACATGTGGTCGGTGAAGTGTTTTCCAAAGCCTAAATTCTCTGTAACTATCGGGCTTGGATTTGTGGTTTTTGTGATTTTAATTTCCATTATTTTTCCACTCCTGTTCTCGTTTTATCTTGAAATGCGGCTTTCCGCACATTTTTATACTATTTTTAAAAGCCTTTCGGCGTTTTTATGCATTATAAGCTCTAGCTGACTGTCCGTCAGGTTCATTTTTTCGAAATATACAAGTTCACTCTCTACATTCCACATAGGGAAGTCTGTGCCAAACAGGACTCTTTCCGCTCCGTAGAGATTGATAAGCTCCTCTGCCCTTTTGGTGCCAAGGTAGGTTATGGCACTTGATGTATCCACATAGCAGTTTGTATCCAAAAGATATTCAAGAGCAAGGTCGTAAAGGGACCAGCCGCCAAAGTGCGCCGCAATTGCCTTTAGCCTTGGAAAATCATTCAGCACCTTTTTAAGTCTGCCAGGATGAGAGAAATCGTACCTGTAATCCCCTGTGTGAATGAGAATGGGAAACTCTTTTTCCTGAAGATAGTCATAAAGCTCATACATCCCTTTGTCATCTATATAAAACTTCTGGGTATCGGGGTGAATTTTAACACCCTTAAGCCCCATTTGGACAGCTCTCTCCATCTCTCCGATTTTGTCGGGATATTCAAGATGGGTTGCCGCAAGACCGTAAAATTCGCTATGGGTATTACATTCTGAAGATATGTAGTTGTTAATCGCCTCAACATGATTACCGTCTATGGCAACCGAACAGACAACATAACCTGAAATCCCATTTGCCTTGCCATTTTCAATAAGACCCTTGGCTGTTCCATCTTCATGCATTTCGATATTATAGAAGTCCCCAACGCTTTTTACGGCTTTGTCAGAAATCTTTTCGGGATAGATATGTGTATGAAAATCTATAATTGTCATCAGGCTCACCTCCCTGAATGTTGCAAAAAACTTTTTGAACCCTTGTAAGATACCTCTCAAGAAAGTAATTTTAGTTAACTTTTTTCGACAATATCACTACGCTATCATACCACCTTTGCTCATATTAGTCAAGGGATAGCTCTTTTTTGCAAAAAATTTCTACAAATAGTTGTTTTTGCGTTATTTCATCAAAGTTGGTTTTATTAAATTTAAACAAAACTCTTCATTAATATATGAGCAAGCCTCCCTTCAATTGACAAACAAATTACCAAATGGTATAATTCACCACGGAAATAAGAGAAAATTAAATTACTATTTGTGCCGGCGTATGGCGGCGGAATGGAGATTTATATGATTAAAAGATTTATCTCATACTATAAACCCCACAAAAAGATGTTTGCACTTGATATGCTGGCATCCTTGATGATTTCAGTTATTGCCATGGTATACCCTGTTTTTACAAGGAAAATGCTTAACGAATATATCCCCGAAAAAATGTATAAAGCCATTGTTATTTCGGGAATTATCGTTCTTGTTTTATATGTTATCCGTATGCTCCTTAAATACTTTGTTCAGTATTACGGACACATGATTGGCACATATATTCAGGCAAAGATGCGGAGCGACCTTTTTAATCATCTGGAAAAGCTGCCTTTTTCGTTCTATGACGAAAACGAAACAGGGAGCATTATGTCACGAATGACAAGTGATTTATTCGAAGTTTGCGAGCTTGCCCACCACGGTCCTGAAAACATCATAACCAGCGGTGTAATGATTCTTTTATCCTTTGGATATCTGTGCTCTATCAATATTCCCCTCACCCTGATTATCTTTATCTGCGTTCCGATTTTGATGTTTGTGTCATTTCACTATAGAAGACGGATGAAACAGGCTTTTAAGGACAGACGTGTAAGCAACGCCGAGATAAACGCCGCAGTAGAGAGCAGCATCTCGGGAATTCGTGTAACAAAGGCTTATACCAACGCCCAAAAAGAATCGGAGAAGTTTGAAAAAGGAAATGCCAGATTTGTGGATGCTTCCAGACGTTCTTATGATGCCATGGGAAGATTTTTCTCTTCAACTTCTTTCATAACAGATGTTTTTAATGTATTTATTCTTATTGCGGGGGGACTTTTCCTGTATGACGGCAAGATTTCTTTCGGGGATTATTCCACTTTTATAGTTTCAGTAAATCTTTTTATTCAGCCTGTTACAACCCTGATAAACTTTATGGAGCAGTATCAGAACGGCGTTTCGGGATTTAAGCGGTTTGTGGAAATCATGGACATTGAACCTGAAGAAGAGGCGGAAAACGCAGAAATTCTCACAGATGTTAAAGGCGAAATAGAATTTAAAGGCGTAAACTTTTCTTACTCCACCACCAAAGAAGTTTTGAATAATGTGAACTTAAAAATCCAAAAAGGCAAAAAGCTTGCTTTGGTTGGTCCATCAGGCGGCGGAAAGACTACAATATGCCATCTTATCCCCAATTTCTATAAGCTTAAAAAAGAAGACGGGGTAATTTTAATTGACGGCAAAGACATAAGAGATCTGACACTTAACTCTGTCCGTAAAAACATCGGCATTGTTCAGCAGGACGTGTTCCTGTTTGCAGGGACAATCCGCGATAACATCATCTACGGCAGACCTGACGCTACAGACGAGGAAATAGTTCAGGCAGCAAAAATGGCGAATATTCATGATTATATCGTAACTCTTGAAAAGGGCTATGACACAGAAATCGGCGAGAGAGGTGTTAAGCTGTCGGGAGGACAGAAACAGAGATTAAGCATCGCAAGAGTGTTCCTTAAAGACCCTGCTATTTTAATTCTTGACGAGGCAACAAGTGCCCTGGACAACACAACCGAGGTTTTAATTCAGCAATCCCTTGATGAGCTATGCAAAGGCAGAACAACCCTTGTAGTAGCCCACAGGCTTTCTACAATCCGTAATGCAGACGAGATTGCCGTGGTAATTGACGGTGAAATCAAAGAGCGTGGCACTCACGAAGAATTAATAGAGCAAGGGGGAACATACAAAGATTTATATTCCCTGCAGTTTCGGGAAAATGATTATGTGGAATAAATAAAAGCGGGCGGGCATGGAAACCCGCCCCTACAACACGTGGAACATTTGTAGGGACGATGCCCATATCGTCCGAAAAATAATTTATCTGAATAAAAAAGTCGCAGTAATTTACTGCGGCTTTTATTCACTATAAAAACAGTCTTTTTTCCAGTTAATCACATTTGTATCTATGTATTCCCATATTTTCTGATAGTCCTTTTCACCACGGATAACGTGGTCGTGGAAGGATGATTGGAACAAATGTTGTTCTTTTAACCCCTCTTTTTTGCACATTCTTGTTGTTATGGATTTAAACGTACATATTACATCGGATATTGTAGGGCAGGGGCTTGCTCCTGCCGTCATTTCATAGTTTGAGATTAAAAGGTGTATATGATTTGGCATAATTACATATTTGTCTATTTTAATTCCCTGATAGCGATTTTCCAATAATTCAATCTGCTCTTTTGCAATTTTTCCATATAGCCTTAAATGGTTTTCGGCAGGAGCAAACCCCTGCCCTACAATTATTTTGGATAACAATTGTTTTTTATCCTTAACACATATCGTAATAAAATATGCTCCGGGAGTAGAATAATCATATTCTTTTAATCTTGTGGGTTTTCGTTTTGGGAGTTCCATATCTTTTGAAACGTAGCTTTTTATCCTAAATGTTCAGTTATATATTTTTTAAGACATTCAAAGGTTTCATCGCTTATATCGTGCTCTATTTTACAACTGTCCGCATAGGCGATCTCCTCACTGACGCCCAGAGCAATAAGCGCTCCTGCTATAAGCTTATGCCTTTCATACATACTCTCGGCAACCTTTTTTCCCTTATCCGTGAGATATATCTCCCCGTCACCGTCAACCGTTATATAACCTTCCTGACGGAGATTTTTCATAGCAACCGAAACACTTGCCTTGGAAAACTGTAAATCCCGTGCAACGTCAATACTGCGTGCGGTACCGTTTTTTTCCCGAAGCATCAGTATACTCTCAAGATAATTTTCGGCAGACTCCTTTATATGCATGAAATAACCTCCTTTAAAAATAACACTTTTATTCTATCAAAAAAAACTTAATTAGTCAAATTTTATAATTTTCCCGTTCATAATCACAAGCTTTGGCTTTGCGGAAATTTCGGGGGGATTGCCCTCCCATATAACAATATCCGCGTCTTTCCCGTCTTTAATAGAGCCAACCCTGTCTGCTATTCCACATATTTCCGCAGGAATACGGGTTATGGATGCCAGGGCATTTTCTTTGGAAAGACCCTCTCTTATTGCAGCAGCCGCACAGAACATCAAAAATTTCTGGGGTGTTTCGGGGTGGTCACAGATAAGAGCTGTGGGAATACCTGCTTTTGTAAGAATACAGGGTGCAGACTCTGTCTGATTTTTAAGTTCTGGCTTACTGCGGTCTGTAAGGATTGGTCCTGACAAAACAGGGACCTTTTCTTGTTTTATCCGCTCTGCCGCAAGATGAGCCTCTGTTCCGTGAACAAGGACGATTTTTATGTCAAATTCTTTCCCAATACGTATTGCAGTAAAGATATCATCAAGACGGTGTGCATGAAAATGCATAGGCACCTGTCCTTTTATAACAGGTAAAAGTGCATCATGCTTTGCATCCCAGTCAGGCTTATTTTCGTTTTCAGGGTCGCTTAAATGCTTATCCATTTGTTCAGCATAATCCTTTGCTTTCTTAAGAGCCTCACGTATAATTGCTGCTGTGCCCATTCGGGTTGCAGGGGTCTGGTCCTTTTCGTGGTATGCCCATTTAGGATTTTCCCCAAGTGCGGCTTTAATCCCCGTCAATTCCGATATTATCATATCGTCAACACAGATTCCATGGGTTTTCATAGAAATAATACTTCCTCCAATGGGATTTGCACTGCCGGGGCTTACTACAACTGTTGTAACCCCTGCGGCAACCGCTTCACTAAAGGCTCTGTCCTGTGGGTTTATTCCGTCTATAACCCTAAGTTGCGGAGTTATGGGGTCTGTGTCCTCGTTGCCGTCGGCTCCCTCGAAGTCTATACCGTCTTCCCATATTCCAATATGGGAATGGGCGTCTATAAGTCCAGGGGTAATAACTGCTCCCTCTACATCAATAACCTCACAGCAGGCAGGAACTTCGGGAATATCCTTCATATCTCCCATCTGTTTGATTTTACTGTCTTCTATAATAATATAACCCTTTTCAAAATTCTCACTTTCCATGGTTATAATATTTCCATTAGTTATACAAAGCATAGTTTAATTCCTTTCACTATTGAATATAAATATCAGCACCAAACTCGTTTGCAAGCTCTCTGCCCTTTTCCTCCCCTGATACAAGACAGGCAGTGGAAAGACAATCCGCAAGAAGAGCAGATTCATTCATTATGGTTACACTTGAAGTACCGTTATCTGCAGGGTATCCCGTTTTTGGATCTATTATATGATGATAGAGTTTTTCTTTATCATAAAAATATCTCTCATAAGTTCCCGAGGTCACAACCGCACCGTAATTTTCTACCGAAACGGTTTTTTCGTACGTTTCACCGTCACTAAACGGCTTCTTTATGCCTATCTGCCATGAGCCGTCTTTTCGTTTTGGGTTTTTGCCGAAAGCAACGATGTTGCCGCCCAGGTTTATCAAGCCGTATTCCGCTCCGTGCTCTTTAAGGATATTCACCGCAACATCGGCACAATATCCTTTTGCGGCACCCCCTAAATCAATTTTAATATCTTTATGTTTTTTAAGGAGTGTACCTTTTGTTTCATCTAAAACAAGATTTTCATAGCCTACGTTTTTAAGAGCATCTTCTATTTCTTTTGGGTTTGGGATATACTTTTCTTTAAAATCCCATATCTCCGTAAGACTTGCCACGGTTACATCAAAAGCACCCTGTGATGCATAGCTTACTTCAAGACAGGTTTTAAGTATCAATGCGGTGTGGTTATCAAGAGTGATTTCGGTATTCGCCTCTGCCTTGTTAAACAGGCTGACAGTAGAATTTTCATCATAAAAATCGACTTGTTTCTGAATTTTGCCAATCTCGTCAAATGCCGATTTCACCGCACTTTCTGCATTCTCGCCTCCTGCCTCTATGGTGCAGACCGTGTCTAACAGAAATTGGGTTTCTGTGTAAGAATTATCAGGCATAAAACTGCAGCCGCCAAGCAAAAGGCATATAATTAAAATTATGGGTAAAACTCTCACTTTTTTCTCCTCTATAATTATCTCCATATTATTATAGAATAATAAACCTTTTTGGTCAAGTTTTACCTTGAACTTTTATATAAACTGTGCTAAAATGTCATCTTGTGCAACTTTTATGACAGAAAGGTCGAGATTTACTAATGGAAAACATCAGACATACACAAGAAAACCCTCTGGGCTTTGCACCCATAGGTAAATTGCTTTTACAGTTTGCTCTGCCGTCGGTTATCGGCATGGTTGTAAATGCAATATATAACATAGTTGACCAGATTTTCATAGGTCAGGGCGTTGGATATTTAGGAAACGCGGCAACAACTATAGCTTTTCCCGTGGTTACAATTATCCTTGCAATATCTACTCTTATGGGAGCAGGAGGCAGTGCCTATGCCGCCTTAAAGCTTGGAGAAAATGATCATAAACAAGCTGATCTTGCAACAGGAAATGTATTCATGATGAGTATAATCTTCGGAGTAATCATTGGAGCGTTGGGGCTTATCTTTTTAGAGCCGCTTATAACCCTTTTCGGGGCAAGAGAGAACACCATTGAATACGCAAGACAGTACACCTCTATTATCCTTATGGCAGCACCCTTTAACGTACTGAGTATTTCAATGTCAAACTTAGCCAGAACCGACGGAAAACCTCTGCTCTCCATGCTGAGTATAGTGGCAGGTGCGGTACTTAATACAATTTTAGACCCGATTTTTATTTTTATCTTCCATTGGGGCGTTGCAGGTGCGGCTTTTGCCACAGCCCTTTCCCAGGTAGTAAGTGCGGTTATCTTAATAGACTATTTTATGAGAAAATCCACCATGCGAATTAAAAAGAGTACTATAAAGATAAAAGTCAGAATGCTCAAAAACATAATGATTCTTGGAATTTCAAGCTGTGCTTTGCACCTTGCCTCCACATTTTTAAACATTGTGCTGAACAATTCGCTGGTAAGCTACGGAAATCAAAGCACCGTCGGGGGCGATGTTGCCCTAAGTGCAATCGGTATAGTCATGAAGATAAGTATGATTATAATTTCCGTCTGTGTGGGAATAGGTGTTGGGAGCCAGCCGATCCTGGGCTTTAACAAGGGTGCAAAAAAGCCAAAACGTGTTCGCAAAACATATATTATGGCACTTTCGATTGCAACAGGGGTAACTTTCCTTGGCTGGATAATGTGCGAAACCGTGCCTGAACTTGTTCTTAAGCTTTTTGGCGATGCCGATGCAAACTTTACGAATTTTGCTGTTCGGGGTATGAGAATTTATCTCGGTGCCATATTTGTGGCAGGAATGCAGATTTCAACCACCAACTATTTTCAGGCAACAGGTCAGCCTCTTAAGGCAAACATACTCTCTCTTTTAAGACAAATATTACTGCTCATTCCTCTGCTTTTGATACTGCCGAAGTTCTTCGGTCTTGACGGAGTATTATATGCAGGTCTGTGGGCGGATATACTGACAGGTATTATAGTTTTATTCTTTGTTATATCGGAAATCAGAAAACTGAACAGAGAATGCAGAGCATAAAAAAGGTGCTATCTCAATCGAGATAGCACTCATTTTTTTAAATAATTTTAGGCATTGGCGGAAGCATCTTAGCCTTTGCAAGTGCTTTACCAACTGCGTAAGAAATGATAAAATCAACAACATGATGAATAAAAGTTCCAACAATTGTTATACCTACCAAAGCAGCTATAGAATAACCAGCTGTCGGCGTTGAAAGCCCTCCTGCATAGAAAACCATAACAACAATTCCTTCAAAAACTGAGTGAACAACACCGGTCAAAACGCAAAGCGAAAGAACTTTCATCCCCCTCTTAATAAGCATTGCGCCCATAATTGCAAACGCAATGTGGGATGCCGCTCTTACTGCCACTATAATCGGAGCGGTAAAGAAAAACCCTATTGTAGTACCAATAGCTGTAAACACCGTTGTCCACGGTGATATAAACATTGATATTATTACCGGAACATGAGCCATAAGGGTTGCAGAATATGGTCCTATAACTATACGGAAAGGAAGTCCCGTAAAAATCATAGGAATAAGTATTCCAATAGCAATAAGCAACGCCGAAACCACCAAATCTTTAGTAGAAATTTTAGTTTTCAAGAGAATTACCCCCAAAATATGTAAAATATTTAATTTTATTGTAATTGATTATAGCACCATATAAAAATTTAGTCAACTGCAAAAGTTGTAAAAAATAACGTAAAACATGGCATTTCATTAGTTAAATTTCTATAAGGAATATATTCAAAAATACTTGATAAATTTCTAATTTTAGGTTAAAATGTAAATTAGGATAGTATGCAATATAATTAGCCCCTGTTTTTAGGGGATTATTCTTTATATTTTTGGAGGTATTTAAAATGAACAAGAAAACTGTTGATGACATTCAGGTAAAAGGCAAAAAAGTCCTGGTGCGTTGCGACTTTAATGTTCCCATTAAAGACGGCGTTATCACCGACGAAACCAGAATTGTAGGGGCTCTTCCTACAATTAAAAAGTTAATAAATGACGGCGCAAAGGTTATCCTCTGCTCACACATGGGTAAACCAAAGGGCGAGCCAAAGCCTGAGCTTTCTTTAGCTCCTGTTGCAAAGAGCTTGTCTGCTCATCTTGGAAAAGATGTTGTTTTTGCTGCAGATGATAACGTTGTTGGCGAAAACGCAAAGGCTGCAGTTGCTGCTATGAACGACGGCGATGTTGTTCTTCTTGAAAACACAAGATACAGAGCAGAAGAAACAAAGAACGGCGAAGAATTCAGCAAAGAGCTTGCATCTTTAGCAGAAATCTTTGTAAATGATGCTTTCGGTACAGCTCACAGAGCACACTGTTCAAACGTTGGTGTTGCACAGTATCTTCCTGCAGTTGGCGGTTACCTTATCAATAAGGAAATCGAATACCTGGGCAATGCAGTTAACAACCCTGTAAGACCTTTAGTTGCAGTTCTTGGCGGTTCAAAGGTTTCTTCAAAGATTTCGGTTATCAACAATCTTTTAGATAAAGTTGACACTCTTATTATCGGCGGCGGTATGGCTTATACCTTTATGAAATCTCTGGGTGAAGAGGTTGGAGATTCACTTCTTGAAGAAGATTATCTCGACTATGCAAAAGAGATGATGGCTAAAGCTGAAGCAAAAGGCGTTAAGCTTTTAATCCCTGTTGACACAGTTGTTGTAAACGAGTTCAGCAACGATGCAGAAAGCAAGATAGTAGAGCGCGGTGGCATTGAAAAAGGCTGGGAAGGCGTTGACATCGGTCCAAAGACTGTTGAACTTTACAAGGAAGCCTTAAAAGATGCTAAAACTGTTGTATGGAACGGACCTATGGGCGTATTTGAGATGCCAAACTTTGCAAAGGGTACAAATGCAATCGCTCTTATGCTTGCTGACCTTGATGCAACTACAATTATCGGTGGCGGCGACAGTGTTGCAGCTGTTAACCAGGCAGGTCTTGGCGACAAGATGTCTCACATTTCTACAGGTGGCGGTGCTTCTCTCGAATTCTTGGAAGGCAAAGACCTCCCCGGCATTGTTGCACTTAACGATAAATAAAACCCGAAAGGACTAAACAAATGAGGAAAAAAATTATTGCAGGAAACTGGAAAATGAATAAAACTCCTGCCGAGGCTAAAGCTTTGGTAGCAGAAATGAAAGATAAGGTTGCAGGTGCGGCGTGTGACGTTGTTGTTTGCCCTACTGCAATTTGTATTCCCGGTGTAATTGACGAAGTTAAAGGCACCAACATTGAAGTTGGCGCACAGAATGTTCACTTCAAGGAAAACGGCGCTTACACAGGGGAGCTTGCAGGCAATATGCTTAAAGAAGCAGGCGTTAAATATGTTATTATCGGTCACTCAGAGAGACGACAGTATTTTGGCGAAACAGACGAGACCGTTAACTTAAGAACAAAGGCGGCAATTGCAGCAGGTCTTATCCCTATCGTTTGCGTTGGGGAGAGCCTTACCGAGCGTGAACAGGGCATTACAGATGACACTGTTCGCCGTCAGACCAAGATTGCATTTTTAGACATTCCGGCTGAAGATGCAAAAAATATCGTAATTGCCTACGAGCCTGTATGGGCTATCGGCACAGGTAAAACTGCAACTGCTGATCAGGCAGACGAGGTTTGCGGAATTATCCGCGAGACTATCTTCGGTCTTTACGGAAACGACGTTGCAGAAGCTATCCGTATTCAGTACGGCGGAAGCATGAACGCAGGCAATGCGGCAGAGCTTCTTGCAAAGCCAAATATTGACGGTGGTCTAATTGGCGGTGCAAGCCTTAAGGCAGAGGATTTCTCTGTTATTGTTGCCGCTGCTAAATAAGCATGACGAACGTGACGTTCGATCCTATCCTTACACGGCACAGCCGTGATTTATGCAGTACAGGTCGCTCCGCGACAAATAATCCTCCCTTACTGATAAAGGGAGGATTTGTATGTAGATTACAATAGAAAGGTTATAGATAAAATGAGCAAAAAACCTTATGCACTTATTATTATGGACGGTTACGGCGTTAATGAACGCCACGACGGCAACGCAATTTATGCCGCAAAAACTCCAAATATGGATAAGTATATGAAAGAATGCCCCAATACAATCGTTCACGCATCAGGAATGGACGTTGGTCTGCCAGAGGGTCAGATGGGTAACTCCGAGGTTGGTCACACCAACATTGGTGCAGGAAGAATTGTATATCAGGAGCTTACAAGAATTACAAAGTCAATAGACGACGGTGATTTCTTCAAAAACTCCGCTCTTTTG
Source organism: Ructibacterium sp. (assembly GCA_045542095.1). Lineage (GTDB taxonomy): Bacteria > Bacillota > Clostridia > Monoglobales > Monoglobaceae > Ructibacterium. The sequence continues at coordinate 1,412 of JAZQKJ010000051.1, read as the reverse complement.
GGTGCTATTGAAAACTGTAAGAAAAACAACAGTGCTCTGCATTTTGCAGGTCTTCTCTCCGACGGCGGTGTTCATAGCCACAACAAGCACCTTTACGGACTTTTACGTCTTGCCAAGGAAAACGGACTTGAAAAAGTTCACGTACACTGTTTCCTGGACGGACGTGATGTTCCTCCCTCATCGGGCGCTGATTTTGTTGAAGAATTAGTTGGAAAGCTCCGCGAAATCGGTGTTGGAGATATTGCATCGGTTATGGGTCGTTACTACGCTATGGACCGTGACAACCGTTGGGAACGTGTTGAAAAAGCATACAACGCCATGGTATTAGGCACAGGCGAAACCTGTGAATCTGCAGTTATCGCAGTAAAGGAAAGCTATAACAATGACGTAACAGACGAGTTTGTTGTACCGACAGTTATTGTTAAAGACGGCGAGGCAGTTGGCAGAATTCAGGAAAATGACTCTGTTATATTCTTTAACTTCCGTCCCGACCGTGCAAGAGAGATAACAAGAACAATCGTTGACCCTGAATTCACAGGTTTTGAGAGAAAGTTCTTTAACACATACTATGTATGTATGACACAGTATGATGCTTCCATGCCAAATGTTGAGGTTGCATTCAAACCCGAAAGCCTTAACAATACATTTGGTGAATATATCAGCCAGAAAGGTCTTCGTCAGCTTCGTATTGCCGAAACCGAGAAGTATGCGCATGTTACATTCTTCTTTAACGGCGGTGTGGAAAATGTATACGACGGAGAGGACAGAGCCTTAATCAACTCACCAAAGGTTGCAACTTATGACCTGCAGCCCGAAATGAGCGCTCCCGAGGTTACAGAGGAGGCCGTTAAGAGAATTGAGAGCGGTCAGTACGATGTGATTGTATTGAACTTTGCAAACTGCGACATGGTAGGTCACACAGGGGTATTTGATGCGGCTGTTAAAGCTGTCGAAACTGTTGACGAATGTTTAGGCAAGGTTGTAGACGCAATCAAAGCCCAGGGCGGTGTTGCATTGATTACAGCTGACCACGGTAATGCAGACCAGATGGAAGATTATGAACAGGGCGGAGCATTTACCGCTCACACAACAAATGTTGTACCCCTTGTTCTTATCGGTAAAAAGGATGCAAAGTTAAAGCCCGGCAGACTTGCAGATTTAGCTCCCACAATGCTTGATTTGATGGGACTTGAAAAGCCTGCTGATATGACCGGCGAAAGCTTAATCGAAAAATAATATCACTAAAAAAGGAAGAAGTATCTCACTTCTTCCTTTCAGCGTGTCGATAAACCTATCGGCACGCTGGCAGATTTCGAAAATGGAAGTTATATTTTGTGAAATCGTTTTCGTCGCTGTACGATGGTACTGCAGAGAACGATTTCGCAAAAAGCAAGCAACCACAAGGAAAACTC
>JAZQKJ010000050.1:0-22488 GCA_045542095.1 Ructibacterium sp. | reverse complement strand
TACCATTCTATAACCTCATCAACCTCCATATCAAAATGACGTGCTACAAACATAACTGCAACTTTAGCAAACTCAGCCCTTGTTATATTGTTTTGATAATCATTTTGCATATCCTCGGGGACAATCCCAAGATGAATTGCCTCCTCCACCTCTGATTGTGCCCAAACAGAAATTCCTGTACCGCTCGCGTAAGCAGTAGTATGAAGAATAAATAATATCGTAAATAACAAAAAGAATGTTTTTTTCATTTATACTACACCTTTCCTTTTTAGCTAAAGTTAACGAACGCCACGGTGGTCTCGTGTCAAGTCAGGAGAACAGTGAATAGTAAGAACCATCACGAAATATAACGAAATCAAAGATTTCTATATTTCGGAGAACCTTGTTATGCCAAGGCATAATAGGACCTACTATTTTCTGCTCTTGTTTTCCTAAACAAAATCCATTAAAACCCGCAGGAATATCAGATTTTCCTGCCCGATATGTAAATATTTTTTATCGGCAAACTATTTATTTTATTTAATTTAATTAGTGTGATGTTAAAAATAAAACTTATCTCAGAACATACTCGGAAATCATTTTGCAAATTTCCTTTACATCACAATCTTTCTCAAATTCAAATTTAACTTTTCCTACTCCGGAAAAGTATAACTCCAATTCACAATCAGCAACAAATGAATCCATATCCGCTATACTAGCAGTTTCAACAGAATAAACCTGAACCTTTGAATATGGCAAAGATGTATAATCTTTTTTTGTACCAGTTATACCTTGCGCATTTACTGATATTATTCTTTTATTTGTAAAAACAACATAATCTCTTAAAGCTTTATATGTAGAAATTATACTTTCATCCGATATAAGCAAAGCTGAAACTAATGATACAGCTTTTTCATTATCTATTTTCTTTAATTTGAAAAACGCCCCGTTTTTAAAATCAATCATCTGTATTTCTCCTTTATATATTTTTGTAAAGAAAAGAATAAAAAATTATTTTTTATTAATAACTATAATTCCTGTCGGATTGTTATTTGCTACAGGATTATATTTTACATATAAATATTGTCCTGAAGATAAATCTAATGTAATCTCATTTTTTGACATTCCACCAACAGATCCTCGATATTCACTTTCTTTTAATTCAGAAATGTTATTATACAAAGTTTCTGATGTATATACATCCCAAACAATTGCTATTCTACCTTTATCTAATCCACTAACTAAATCAGGGTATATTCTATATGTACCAGCTTCAATTATATCTCCGTCATATTCATCAATTTCTACAGCACAGCAATAACTAGATAAATTTCCCCATTCTATTTTTTTGTCATATTTTTTCTTTTTAGTAGTTTCATTCTCCTTATTTGCAGTTGCTTGCGATTGTTCGTTTGTCTCTTCTAATACTTGTTGATTTGAATCCGTGCTTTGTATATATCCGCATGAACTAAGAATTGTCAAACTCAAAACACAAACAATTGTACAAGCTAATTTTCTAACACTATTTTTCATATTTAATCACCTCATAATTTATTATTAACATTTAGTTAATTACCTTTTTAATTGTTTTTGAATGCATGGTTAAAAAATAATCATGTTTATTACTTCTGTTCGATATATATAATTTTGTTTTTTGAACATAAATCTCTCCAGAAATATTTTGCATAGTTATATATATCTCAATTGGTTTCTCAATCTCATTTTTTTCTATATTAAAATAAAGTGATTCAGAAAATGGTAGTTCCTCTTCTTTTATTTCGCGTTCTCCATTTCTATATCTTGAGTGAACTACTGTCATCTCACGGAGACCCGCTATGCAAGTCAAAGTATATTCTTTGCTTTCTTTATTTTCACTTAATTTTGAAAGTTGTACAAATATTCTATCACAAATTTTATCATTAACATATATATCTTCAATCTCTTTTATGTCTAACTCATTCCTGCTCAATAAAATATTTTGAATAGGATATTGTCCAATGTTTCTAACATACAATTTAACCTTTAACAACTCATCGCTATTCTTACACTCATACACAAAAGATTTTTCTCTAACAATATCCAAATAAGGGCTTAACTTTTCTTCTTCTATTGACAACATTCTATCACTAACCATTGAAGCTTTTTTTGATATAAAAACTGTAATACAACTTAATATTGCAGTTACTATAACAGACAATGATGTTATTAAATACGATAACATTTCATGATACTTCAATGTTATGCCTAATTTTTGAATATTATCGAAATTATCTCTAATTAGGAATGGCAATACAATTACAAATATAAGTAAAAATATAACCCCTAAAAACAAAGAAATCCAGAGTTTACTTTTTTTCAAATGTTTTCACTTCCTCAAAATAAAATTTCAAATGCAATTCTACATAATTCGACAGAATTTTTACTCGTGTCAAGTCAGGGACAAAAATTTAATAATTTATCAGCACATTTTTATCGGCATTTTTAAAGTGCCGATTAAATTATCAATTAAAATGCCTTCCGAAAGGCTTCACCTCAAGGGGAAGGCTTTTTATCCCTTGTATATCAAACTTTAGAAATAGTGAACGATTTACCCGTCAGGCAACATATCGAGCAGTCAGGCATATCGAGTTCCAACGGAACATATTAAAAATCTTGCAAGAGATTTATATCGACAATTTCATGCTACGCTTGAACTCATTATATAATATTTTCTTATAGTTTTCAAGTATTTACATCCTTGAAATTCATGCAACTGTATGATAATATTATGTTAATAAGATTTTCTTACAAAAAGGGAAGTATTACAACATGATAATATTAAAAAACAATAACTTAACAATAAAAATAGACGAAAAAGGTGCAGAACTCAAAAGTATTCTTTGCAATGGTATTGAGAACATGTGGGATGGCAACCCTGAAATCTGGAACAATACTGCTCCGTTACTATTTCCCATTTGCGGAAGTCTTAAAAATAATAAGTATATATATGAGGGTAAAGAATATTTTCTTGAAAAACACGGATACGCAAAGAACACCATCTTTGATATTGAATTATTGACAGAAACAAAGGTTGTTTTGATTCATAAGTCAAATAATGAAACACGAAGACATTTTCCTTTTAATTATGAATTCAGAGTTATATACACAATAGAAAACTCCAGTATAAAAATAGAATATAATGTTTTAAACACCTCAAATAAGACCATGTACTTTTCCATAGGTTCTCACGAAGGATATGCAACGCCTGAGGGAATTGAAGAATACGATATCATTTTTTCAAAAAATGAAACGCTTGATTCCATGTCAATTTATGATGGTCGCATTTCACCCAAAACAAGATCAATTCTAAACAACAGCAACATTCTTCCGCTACGGGAAATGCTTTTCGAACCGGGCAGTCTTATTTTCAAAAACTTAAATTCAAATTCTGTAGTTTTACGCAATCGCAAAACAGGCAGAGCTTTGCAGGTAGAATTTGATTTCGCTAAGTACTTTATAATATGGCATAAACCTGATGCAAATTTCATCTGCCTCGAACCATGGGCAGGTCTTACTGATATGGTAGATTCATCTTACGATATTAAAGAAAAAGAAGGAATTATGGCACTGGATTCAAGGAAAAATTATATTGCAAAACACATAATAACCATACTTTAAAAACATCCGCAATCTAATTGATTGCGGATGTTTTAATTTTCCTGGGATTTATGCTATTAAGAAATTTAATAGCCTACTTTTTCCCAACATTCAAATGGCGCTGCAAGCTCATCACTTACATAAACCTGGGTCTTCATAAGCTGAAGCATTGAAGATGGTACTAATGGTGTAACAGGTCCATGAAGAACAAGACGTGATGTCATTCTCTGCCATGATGAGAATGTACCGTTTGTCATAAGAGCATGAACCTCTATTCTCTCTCTTGCATTTTTAACGTCAACCGGTCCAATTGTAGCTGCCATAGGTGGTACATCTGCAATATAACCTGACTGACCGAATACACCGTGCAGAGAGTTCTGTGCTACTGTAAGCGGATGAAGTTTAACAATACGTGCATCCATGTTGAGCCATTCTTCTATGTCATATTCGCCATTTTTCATACCGGGCATAAATTCTTCAACAGGGTCGATAAATGCCATGTGACCTGTCCAACCGGGAGATGATGAGCAGATATCAGCACCGCCCTCACCGCAGTCGGTAATCATCTTTGAATAGTCTTTTATATTCTTTGTTGTAGGATAGTGTACATTTTTAAGTGGCATACGGAGTTTTTCATCAATCTGGTATACCAAATATTTCAGCATTGAATGAGCAAATCCTGCTTTATATGTTTCAGGTGCGATATTGCCCTGATCATCAGCCCATTCGTCCATAGCAAAGAGATGTACGTTTCTGCAGTCTACCTGGAAATAGTTGATAAGCTGTGCAAGAGGAATATATGTATCAGGTTCGGGATTACCTAAAATAAGTGTAATCTTTTTACCATTTTCTGATGCCTCTTTAATTCTTGAAAACAGTGTGGCAATCAAAACAGGATGCGGATTCATCATAACCTTAATATTGAAATCAGGATTTGGATGCTTTTCAAGATCTTTTCCGCTTATTTTGCGAAGACGTTCACAAACTTCACGATCCTTAAATGGTACGTAGTCCCCCGGTACAAAGTTAAAATCTGTAGCCGGATCAAAAATAATGTTGTTCATTTTAAAATCTCTCCTTTTATTATTGTATTTATAACATTGAACCATTGGTCAACAATGATTATGTTCGCTGTATTGCCTTTCTTTATTTCTCCAAGTTCAGGTATATTTAAAAGTCTGGACGGGTTATATGATGCATATTTAAACACATCACAAACCGAACCGCCTGTATGTATCATCATATTATGGCACGCAATATCCAAAGTCAGCTTTGACCCTGCAATATCGCCACCCCAGTCAAAGTTAATATCAAAGGCATCCTCTAAACCGGGGATTGGCGGGCCATCTGCCACAAATGAATCTGCAATTAAGATTATCTTATCCTGACCTTTAATCTTTTTAACCAAACGAATCATATACGGATGTACATGAACCCCCATAGAGTCACATATTATCTCTGCATAAATATTATCGTTATAATTTACGGTCTCATCAACACAAACACCACGAACTTCAGGATAGTTTTCAAGAGTTCCGGTTGCGTTAGTGTGATGGGTTCCAAGCTTTAGTCCGTAGGACATTAACGCCTCAATTTGCTCCGGTGTTGCCTCTGAATGAGCAACAGAAAATACAATTTCAGGAATTTCACGTTTAACATATTTTACAAAATCTAAAATACCTTCTCTTTCAGGGGCAACACACCATACCTTTGCAAGCCCCTTTGCAGCATCAACAATTTCTGCATAGTCTTTCTCAACGATACTGTCTTTCCAGACATTTTTTTCTTTGTCACATCCAAAATCCGGGTTTAAATATGGACCCTCCATATATACTCCCAGAATGTTCGGGCATTTGCCGTCCGCAATTGCATCTTTGTATTTTTTTATTGCATCAAGATGTTCCTGCTTATTCATACTGTAAAACAATGCAGGCAATACCGATGTAACCCCATGGTCTATAAGAGTTTTTGAACACTTAACAGGGTCATCATGGAAATATGTATCACCGTCGGCGTGGGTATGAATATCAATAAGTCCGGGTCCTACAAAGTTATTCTTTGCATCCAAAACTTCGTAATCATCCTGTATAGTTATATTCTTTGCTGTCCCAAAATCCACAATAACTCCATTTTCTATCAACAGAGTTGCGTTAGGGATATAATGGTCTTTCATTACAAGTGTTGCATTTTTTATTGCAAGCATATAATCACTCCTGTTGGTTGTTTTAATTAACTTTTGCGTCTATAAACCTTTTCATTATTCTAAGGAAAATATCATAACCAAATTTATGGTTTTTCTTATTCCACAACTTGATATACTCATTCTCTATCTCCTGGGCTTTTTGGTCTATTCCGTCCTTGTCTTCAATATCTCCTGAAAGGATTTTAGAAAACAATATAACCATTTCACAGTTTAAAATTGCCTCTTCTTTATATTCATCAGCAGCCGAAACTGTATCGAGTTCATCTTTGAGCTCTTTCATATATTTATACACTCTTTCAAAGCCCTTACGCTCTGCCTCTGTGATATCCTTTCGGTTACCTACATATCTTATAAGCTCTGTGGAATTAAACAGGAGTCTGTTTTCAAGAAGATAATAGTTACCCATTCTGCATATAATATCTGCAAGCGATCCGTTTTCCGATTTAAACACAACTCTGTCTAAATACCATTTACAGTCATCAATTAACTCTCTTCGCTCCAAATAGGCTGTTTCGCAATCGTGATTTAATGAGTTCCAGCTAGCCGCTCCTCCCAGCACAAAGGCAAAATAGGTCATAGCAGGGAACTGAACATTTCCATAATCTCCCCATTCTGTCAGCAAAAATCCTTCTGCTCCATAATATGTGCCGCACTCTGCAGCATCTATTATATTGCATACTGCGTTATTAAATCTACCTGTTATACTTGCCCAGGCAGATGTTCCCGGACAAACATAATATCTTAAACCATTTTCCTGTAAACGTCTGCAATTTCGGTCAAAATGGTTTTCACTTTCATATCCCCAATCCATAACAATAGCAGATGCAGGAACATTTTCAAGTTGCTCGGGATGTTTGAAAACAATATCATCCCAAAACATAGGTGTTTTATTATATTTCGAAGAAATAAGGTGGCAAAGCTTTTTAAGATAATCCGTGTAAATCTTTCCTACTCCATATTTTTCACAAGCCACTTTGGTCTGCCCTTTTCCCAGGGAGAACGGCTCGTCTAAACCAATATTAATCTTATCGGAATCAAAAGCATCCATAAAGCCATCATAAATCTTGTCCATAAGTTCAAGACTTCCCTCATCAAGAGGATTGAGGGTTCCTGAAACTTTTCCGTCTTCATTAACTATTCCAAGATGTTTAAGTTCCTCCTGGGCCGTCCATTTATGCATGTGTCCAAATCCATTTTGGTTTGGCACAAGTTCGATAAACCTATCTTTACAATACTTTGTAAGCTCTTCAATTTCTTTTCTTGTAAGATAGTAGCCCTCGGTACAATATTTTTTAAAATTTTTATATTCGTATACAAAAGACTCCATATAAAGCTGCAACTGGTTGTACTTTAAATCAGCAAATAAATCCACATATTTTTTCAAAGTATCAAGTTCAGGAAGCTTGCCACGACTTATATCCAGCATTACTCCTCTGTTTTTTATAGACGGATAATCTACAATATGCAAACATGGCACAAAGCCATTTTCGCTTTGTGCATTTATCTGCTTTAATGTAGTTTCTGCCCTGAACTTTCCCTCTAAACTACCATATACAACTTTTATTCCATCTTTTTCTATATCAATAGAATACTTTTCACCCTCAAAGTCGAAAGAGTGCACAAAGTTAATACTGTTAAACAATGCTGCACTTGCCTTACTTTCTTCTGATATTTCAAGTATTTTAGGAATTGGTATTATCTTCATTTGTCATTTTCGTCCTTTCAGTATGTCTTAAATACCTACAGGTTTATCTGTATGCAGTTCCGTTGAGTAAATGATGTCATCGCTTAATTCAAGAGCCGGCACAACGTAGGACAAAACCTGTTTTGTAAAAGCTTCCGTTCCCATAGGGGTATAATAATGCACAGCATCAGAGTGGGCCTCTTTTGGAAGTGATTTAGAAAGTTTATACAAATCATTAACTTCAAATCCGTATTTATTCACGACGTTAACTGCCACCTGGTTGTACTGTTCAATCTCCTCATTATATCGTTTGGCATCGTCGCTCATTTCCTCCGAAATTACCCAGGTAGACGTTGCAAATATTACCTTGGCATTGGGACATATTTTTTTGATTCGGATACATATTCTATCGATATAATACTCATAAACATCTAATGGTGTATGAGGGTCTTCCCCGAACAAACGTAAACAATCCCAAAGGCCGGCATTCCAATGCACTACATCAATATTCTCGCCTTTTATTCGGGTTACATACTCATGAAAATGTCTTAAAACATACGATGCAAACCTGCAATTTTCTTCAGGAAAAATAACATTTGCCTTTCCCTCTAAACTCTTTCTAACTGATTTATCGTATCCTACACGGATTGAGTCACCAACAAGTAATAAATTCTTCATAATATACACCTATTATTTTTTGAGTTCATCTAAAATTTTAAGACCTTCACCGACCATGAGCTCTGCAACGCCTGCTTTAAAGTTTGATGTTCTCGCTTCATATCCGCCCTCATCATACGCCTCTTTTGCAGGGAAGTACCCCTCATATCCGTTTGCTAAACCTATAGGGAGCACCAAATCCCATCCTTCTGCTTTTTTGAGTTCTCGTCCAATAAAGGTAAAGCCCTCGCCTGGAATTGTAATAATAGCTACATTTCCAATTGCAAGTCCAGTCATTTTCATTTCAAATGTATCCGGAGCATTTTCCAAGCGTACCATTCTTAAGGCCTCTGCCACTACCGTAGTTAATTCCATGGCTTTAAATGGAATTTCGTCATCTTTTCCGGCGTTGTGAAGTTCTGCGTATTTGTGAGCTAAAGGTAAATCTTCAGTTTTAGCCTTATTGGCAGGAACTTTAATAGTTTTTTCTATATATTTTATCTCATCTGTATCCACATAATTGACTTTATTATAAACCTGCAAAACTCCGCCAACAACAACATTGGCGATATGTTCTGCGTGGCCATATCCTCTTAAAACATCATCAAAGTCGTTTTCTAAATCATTTAAGTCTCCGTCTTTAGCATTTACGTTAACATGGTTCACGTCACCTTGCGCACCGTTAAAGAAAATTCCTTTTACATTTGGAAGCACTTCTTCCAGTCTTTTTCGTGCTATACCGGGCCAGTCTGCAGATATTTTAGAACCGCCAACAACGTCAGGATGATTACCAAAGTTCATTAAAACAATGCTTTCAGCACCATCTCGGTCAAAACGAAGTACATTTAATCTTTCATCAACTTCGCCTATTGGTTCTAATATATCCGGATTTCCTATTCCTGGATTTGTCCGCACCTTGCCGTCTTTCATTCTGAACCGACGAACAAAAGCAACATTAGGAGCAGTTCCAATTTTCCAACCCATTTTAGCAGGCTTTAAATCCTCAATTGCAAACATTGCACCGTCAGCCATTTTCTTCCCAACAAATTCTAAATATTCCCTGATGAGATTATTCTCACTATTCATCTCAAGTATTGGAGCTGTATGAGAATGAGTTGCACATATTATAATGGCATCTTTTGCTACACCTGTTCTTTCTGCAATCAAATCTTTATAATACGCTATAATTTCCTGCTTTAATCCGCAATGGTCAAGGGTAATTAACAGGTTAACCTTTTCTCCAATCGATATAGCAAGGGTATTAACCTCTAACGGGTCTAAAACTCCCTCGGCAAATCTCGGTTTGTAATATCCGGCAATGGGAATGCCCATACTTGGTGTTACATCTACACGTGAAAATCCTACTTTCATAAAAGCACTTCCTTTAAAAACATTTTATTCCCAGCCTGAAAGCTCTTTAAAAACTTTCCATGACGGGTTTGCATAAAATCTATGACCTTCAGGTCCAAGAACAAGTCTGCAGTTATCTTCGCAACCTGCTTTTTTGTAAATCCTTTCTATTGTATTGTAAGCTCTTAATGAGCCATCAAGCAAAAAGCCATTATCCTCTTCCCCTGCTACAACAACAAGCTTTTTAGGTGCAATAAGACAGGCGATATCCTGTATATCAAAATACTTAAGCATTTTAGGGATATAATTACAAATGCAATGGCGCATAGCCGCTATAGACCGATCAAATGTGCAAACACTGCATGATGGCATAGCTATCTTTATTCTATCTTCAAAGCACGCTGCATAATATGTAGCTGTTCCGCCGCCTGAATTACCCATACATCCGATTTTTTCACTATCAATTTCATCCATGGTTTCAAGCATATCAATTGCGCAGGAAACATCCCATACTCTTTCACCTAAAAGAGTTCGTCCTAAAAGTAACGCTGTATGTCCTGTTCTCTGACATCCCCATTTACTGCCTCTTTCTCCAAAAGCACGTTGTTCCAACACAAGAGCCGCATATCCCTCTTTTATAATCTGTTTTGCAAAATCTCTGTCACCACCGGCAATTGAATTTTCATCGCCCTCGTATTTAGCTCTGCCCATAGAGATATGCATTCCTGTAGAATGTCCCTGAAGACATATAACAACAGGACAGGGTTTTTTTACATTTTTAGGAATCCAGAGATGGCACGGTACTGTTGCATATTCTTCAGAATCAAAAAGAATTCTTTTTTCAATAAAATCCTTGTGTTCTTCTTCCCATTCAATCCGGGTATTAAGCGGAACTTTCTGCTCTGGCATTTCTCCCATTCCTATAAGCTCTGTGAGTTTTTCTCTCACCTTTTCTTTCCATGTATCATAGTCGCAGCTTTCGTCAAAAGCCAACGCAGGCTTGTTTTCAGCAATTATTTTCTCATGACATAATTCAGATGAAATTTTATCCATAATAAATCACACTCCATTTGTAAACGAACCAATATAAAATTAAGAAATATCTCTTAATATTACTTATAATATTTTTCTTTAGCATCTTTAAAGAGCTTAAATGTCTCGTCAAACTTCTCTTTATTTTTCCATTCTGTTGTACACCAAGGCGCTGCCATGTATCCCAGCACTTGCTCATCCGGAGCATTTTCCTTAAAGTATCTGAACATATCAGGTGTGTTATATTCACAATTGCTGCATACAGAAACAGCAGGAACATATTGGTATCCCTCTTCTTTCATAAGAGGAATAGCTAATGTTCTGAACTTCTTGTGGAAAGGATCTTCTTCAACATATTCAAGTCCAAGACCCGCATATCTTCCGTTATTGAAATAAAAATCTATACGCTCCTGGGTTGAATCTGTACGAGTAAAATGCTCTTCATAAAGAGCGTGGTAATACCATGGCTGAATAATCGCATCATCAGCATCTATATGTGCCTTAAAACCTTCGGGATCCTCAAATAGCGGACATGACCAAACCCATGGTTTGGCACCTGTATCTGCCACACAATCAATCAAAAATCTCAGGTCATGCCAATACAGTTCACCAACTCTTGATACTACCAACCCTGTTTTAAAGCAATCCTTTACATTCTCTTCATCCATGCCAATATGAATATATTCAGGATGGTCAAAAAGTTCATATACTTCTTTTATTAAGTCATTGCAAACTTTATAATATGTTGTAGTCGATGTCATATTACGATATTCACCGAGCCAATAACTGTGAGTACATGAGAAATTAAGTTTTGGAATTAAAGCAATCCCCTTTTCGCGGCACTTCTTTATTTCATTACGAACCTTTTTTCTTGTCCAAGCACCTTCAGTTGCTATTTCAGGATGGGATGCATATTCAACAGCATCGCCTAAATCTAAAAATATAGCATTCATTCCTGCCTTTGCTGATTCATCTACTAAATAATCCCAAAAATCATCTTCAAATTCATCTTTGAATGGTATGTCAATATGTTGGGGCCACTGTCTCATGCTCAAATGTACAAGTAATGACCAAATTTTATTATCCATAATGAATTTCTCCTTTTCAAAATAATTATCTCTATTCACATTAGCATGTCAACGACCATAACACCAAAAGAAAATCTTTTGGTGCTATGATGTACTGTAATACTTAAAATTTTACAAGTGAATCAATATCAACAGGCATTCCTGTTGCAATGGATTTATTTGCAGCAATACCCGTTAGAATACTCATGGCACCATCGACATAAGATGCCGCTCTGTGAAGTGGGTCATATTCGGGAACACCAAATATATCATTTAAAAGAACAGGGTCACCTCCACCATGACCGCCCTCGCCTTTTGCAGGCTCTACAAGATAAGGCTCATCAAACATTGGGAAAATAGCAATAGACTTTCCTGTTGTTGCACCCTCTTTGTCCGGATCTCCTGCAGCGTTTACATAAACTTCCTCTGTCGTTTTGTATTCAAGTCTACCCTTTGTACCTGTAAATGTCACATTAAAGCCTTCAACAGGAGAGTATGCTGTAAGGTTATAGGTCATAATAGCACCGCTGTTATACTTAACAATAACACCCATGGTATCTTCAATACTGATACCGTCACCAAATACGCTCTGGTCACGAATATAACCGTCATCCTGCTCCGCATTGAGATACATTTTAACATGTGGTTCCCAATCAGTCATAACAAGTGCAAACGGATCATCCTTTGCATTTTCTGAACCATGCACACGACTGTAGAACTTGGTAATACCTCTGTTTTCTGCATTTTCTCTACCGTAAAAAGCCAAGTCTCCATAAGCAAACACCTGCTTTGGTGTTGTTCCAAGCCAGAAATTAACCAGGTCAAAGTGGTGTGTTGCTTTATGCACTAAAAGACCGCCGCTGTTTTTCTTGTCTCTATGCCATCTTCTGAAATAGTCGGCACCATGAGATGTATTTAACATCCATTCAAAATGCACGGACTTAACATCACCGATTACACCACTCATTATAAGCTCGCGAATCTGTGAATGTGATGGAGCATATCTGTAGTTAAATGATACACGAAGATGCTTTCCTGTCCGTTTAATTGCATCTATTATTTCCTGACACTTATCAGCATCCACCGTCATAGGCTTTTCGCTAATAACATCACAGCCCAACTCCATAGCACGAACAATATACTTGTGATGTGTTCTGTCGATTGAGGTTACAATAACACAATCAGGCTTTTGTTCTTCAATCATTTTATCAAATTCATCCATGCCATAGAGGGCAACCTTTTGATATCCGAATTCATCAACCAAACGACTTTGAGCATACTCAAGTCTTGTTCTGTTAACATCGCAAAAAGCTGTTATCTCCGATGTTTCGTTAAATTTTTTTGGTATAGCAGTATAAAAGAACGGAGCTCTTCCTCCTACACCAACTTGTACATACCTTTTTTTACTCATTTTATATTCCTCCTAAATATGGGATTTGTATAAATAATAGCAAAAGAATGTTGAAAGCACAATACATATCCTTTCATAAATACTACTTTTTCTACATATATTACACTTTTAATATTTACAAAATGATAAGTATATGCTATTATAAAATTAAAGGAGTGATAATAATGGCAAGAGTATTTGTAAGCGACCCCATAAATGACGGATTAGTATGTAATTTTGAAAAGGAAATAGTTGATATTCCAAAATCAATGTCACGTTGTCATTATCATCAAATGTACGAAATTTATTATTTGTACAAAGGTGAACGCAAATATTTTATTCACGACCAAATGTATCATCTTAAAAAGGGTGATCTGGTAATTATTCCGCCAAACACATCTCACGCATCATTTAACTGCGAAAATTCACAATATGAACGTTTTTTAATAAACGTCGACACAAGATACATACAGGATTGTGCCAAACAATTCAATGAGATTGATTTTTTTGAATTCAATACCAACAATCTTTTTGTGTTTTCTTTTACCCCTGATGAACAAATATGCATCGAAAATATTTTTAATAATATTTTCAATCTATCCGCATCAGGTGACTTTTCGCGTTCGCACATGCAGATTTCTGTTATGCAAATCCTGTTTCATATCTATCTTAAACAACGCATCAGTCAAAAAGGAAACCCCTCACAGCCTACTCCTATATCAAACACACTTTCAACAATTATGTCTTATATCCAGCATAATTACGAACAATCATTAACTTTAGAAAGTATTGCAACCGCTAACTTTATCTCGCCATCTTATTTATCACGTATTTTTAAAGAATCAATAGGAATATCTCCTATTAACTATGTAAACAGTATCCGTATTAAAGAAGCAAAGCTTTTACTTTCCAACTCCGATAAAAGTATTACTCATATTGCACACGCTGTGGGTTTTAACAGTAATACTCATTTTGGCAGGATTTTTAAAGCATCAACGGGTTTATCTCCGCTCCAATACAGAAACGATTTTAAGCATCGTCATTAAATTAATAAAACTTCATTTCTTTTAACCATTTAAAGAGAAGATTTGTCCATTGTCCACAATGCTTATTTGCAGCTGCACCAACGCCGTGACTTCCATACGGAAAAATATGCAACTCCACAGGCACTTTATATGAAATTAAGTCCTTTGCATAATTGACGCTATTATTTACGTTAACTATATTATCGTCAGCATTATGCCAGATAAATGCAGGGGGAGTTTTTTCATTGCACGCAAGATGCGGGCTCAATTTTTCAGCAAGCTTTGAATCGAAATCTTCGTCCAAAAGCACTTTTCTTGAACCTGTATGTGCAATTTCGCTAGTAGTAAAATCTATTACCGGATAGCAAAGCACTTGTAAATTAGGCAAAAACTGCTCTTTGCTTATTTCATCACTTATTTCTACCTCTGTTTTATCCGTAAAAGTAGAAAGCATTGCCGCCAGATGTCCACCGGCAGATGACCCAATAACCACAATCTTATCAGGATTAATCTGATATTCTGTCGCTTTATTTCTAACAAGCTGTACCGCTCTTCTTGCATCGTTTAGCTGATGCGGAAACTTCATTGGAGATAAGCTATACCTTACCACAAATGCATCTATTCCCCAAGTGTTGATTAATTTAGCGTAACCGCTTGCCTCTTGCTCTCCATAATGGGTATATCCTCCGCCGGGGAAAATTATAAACGCACAATCCGAGAGCTTTTTTTCCGCTTTATAATATTCAATCGTCGGCATTTTATCATATCCGGACGGAAGTTTAGTCCATAAATCCATTACTTATCTCCTTTTTAATAACGTCATACATTGGTACATTAAGCCTATAATCCTAAAAGCTTTTTAGAATTTGTATACATAATTTTTTCAATGTCATTATTTGAAAGATTTAGTCTTCTTGCCGCCTCTTTTAACGCTCTGATTTGCTCGTAAATCATAAATGTAACTGTTTCTTCGTCTGTTTCTTTCATGTGAGGCTCTCCCTCAACATCCCCATATAAACCACGAGGTACCACATTATAATAACATCCGTTTTCATCCACGATACGATACATTTTCATCAATGCAATAGGTAAATCCGAACCAAAAAACAATCTGTCAGTTCCCACAGCCTTTATACAAGCCTCAATTGCATCAACACATACATTAGCCGTAAAATCGAATAACATATTTTTTGTATTCTTCAATACCTCAAATGCATCTCCAATATCCTGTGGAGAATATGCTCTGCCTATATGAGCAACTATAAGCTTAAGATTGGGATACTTTTCTTCAATTTCCATAAGCTGTGCAATATTAACTTCATCACGCAACCTCTTATTCCTTGGAATATGAAGCATAACAATCCATCCGTTTTTATTCGCTACTTCCAGATGTTCTTTAGGTAAAAAGTCAAAAATTCTGATCTCAGGATTAGGAATATATGAAGGACAGTTTGAAAGATAAGGTTTAATCCCCAAAAATCCATTTTTATTGATTTCTTCTTCCAAGAAATCAGGTTCCATAACATAATCGGTTCTGTAAAGTGTTGGCCAATTATATTTCCTTCCACTTTCGAATGTATAGTCATTTACCTCTTTATGTACTCGCAGACAACTGCCAAACACCAACGGCGTTACCCTATTTTCCGGAAAAAGTCTTTTTAAGAAATCGTCAAGATTTTCTGCTGACATCTCATCGGCAACCAATGCTTCCCAAGAAGACCCTCCGTTTCTGCTTCCGTAATGTCCCATAGAGTTTAGCCATAAATGAGTATGAATATCAATAAATTCATCAGGTAAAAAGCTTTTTAATTCTGTTTCGTATACGTGTTTATCATAATCATTTATCATTAGTTTTGTCATAGTATTATCCCTTTAAGTAATTTGCCGCATCTTTTTCATCTTTATATATTCCACAAGAAATACCTGCAAGCATTGCCGCGCCTATTGCACCTGCAAAAGCTCCATGCTTAACAGAAACCGAAAGACCGGTGATTTCCTCAATTATTTCAATCCATAATGGATCTTGTGTAGGTCCACCTGTCATAACGGCAGTATTGGGCTTAATTCCGCTTGGCTCTAACTTTTTCAGTCTTTCATCCAGGCGACGAACAACACCCTCCATAACAGCACGTGCCAAATCCTCTTTAGGATATTTTTGAAGTTCTTCTAATTCATATTCGTTATATGGATCGAGAACCAATCCATTAGCACCGCTTATGGATTGCTTTGCAAGTTTACCGAGTTCTTCAAACACATTACCTGAATTTGTAATATGTTTTCTTATAAACTTTTCTAATTTTACTGATACAGATGCAAGTGAGAACATAGTTCCCCAACATCCGCCTGGTGATAGAAACGGGTCAATTAACAAACGGTTTTCAGTTCCCTTTTCTCTCTCATTTACAGGGCAAAATCCAACCCATGATGTACCACATGACAACAAAAGCTCACCCTCATTGAGTACACCTACCGCCCTTGCGGCAGATGGATGATCAAAGGTTCCAAGAACAACAGCTGTTCCTGTCTTTATCCCAAATATTTCTTCGCCATTCTTTGTTACTTCACCAAGCTTTTCACCTGTCTTCATAATGGGAGGGAACATTTGTTCATCAAGCTTTAATACTTTTAATAATTCTTTATTATACTCACCCTTTTGCTGGTCGATAAAAAAGAACGGCGTGCCTGCCGATGTACCAATACCCCATTTTCCTGTTAATTTATAGAACAGGTATTCAGTACTCATGACAATTTTCTTGCATTTTTCTATTATTTCAGGTTGATGTTTTTTCACCCAGCAGAAAAGCGCCAAAGGCATACCTTTCCCACCAAACGGCCATCCTACTATTTCATAAAGTCCATCAAAATCTATGCCGGTAAGACATTCAACAGACTCGGTTGTAACTCGTGAATCCTGCCAATTAAAAATTGGAGTTAAAGGTTCGTTACTCTCGTCTAAAAGCAACAGATTACCGCTTGCAGATGCTGCACTTATTCCGCATATCTTTCCACCTGCAGGGAGCTTCTGTGAAAGTTCCCGTATTACAGATGCACAAACTTCAATATATGTATCCGCATCAATTTCAACTTTACCGTCATCTGTTGTATTATAGGTAAAGCCTGCTTTTGAATCATAAATTTCGGTGCCGTCAGGTGATACCAAAACACCTTTTATATTTGTTGTACCAATATCTAAACCTAATAAGAAATCCATTGAAAATCACCCTTTATAATCAGTTATAATGTTTCTCTATTGCTGCTTTTAAGAGCTTTAATATCTCGTCTTTATTTTCCCATTCAGTTATACACCAATGACAAAATCTTGTTATCCATGACGAATTGCTCTTTTATAAAACTATTGTTTCAATTCCTAAAAGCTTGCCAAAGAATTCAAAAGCTTCTGCACTTACACCATAGGTAAATAAGCTATGATGTGTTGCACCGTTTTTACTGATTTTCTCTAAAAATTCAGCTGTTGAACCTTTTGTTTTCATCCATCCACGCATTGTTTTAGGGAAATTATCTGTATCATAAGAAACCATTTCTGTTTCGGCAATTACAAGTTTAAAGTCATTTTCGGCTCTGCTGATATTTACAAAACAGCCTTTACCCCCCTTAAATCTTGCATAACCTACATACGGGTGTTTGCCGCTGGTATACTTTCCTCTATTTTTATAAACACAAGGTTTGCAATCTGCCACTCTATAATTCATCTCGCCCATGTGGCTTAAGAGAACCATATCGTTCTTCCAGTCGGGACAGAATATTTCACAAAAGCTTGTTTCAGGGCATGCTTTAACCACAGCTCCCATAAATGCCGCTGTAAGAGCATCGCCCTCGCCTGCATATCCTATACCTCTTTCCATTGCTTTACAAGCTTCCATAAATGGCATTGATGCAAGCTCGCCATCTTTACCTGCTTTTAAGAAATTAGAAGAATATCCGGATAATCCTTCGCCTTCAATACATTTTCTAACGGTTAAACCTGCACGTATTGTCGCTTCGTAATCTTCATCCGGCTCTTCGCCAAATTCAAAATATTCTTTGTCATATTTAAATTCAGCATCAATCTCGTCTTGTGTTATCTCTGCCTGATATTTTTTAAGGGTATCCGACTCAATATTAACAACATCAACGCCAAATCTACTCTTCATTTCATCTACAGGAATAAGAAAATCACCCATTCCATCAAATGCACCGCCAATTAAGCCAACCTTTGAGCCGTTTAAGTTTTTAGCAGCAATAGCAAGTCTTGCAAAATCCAAACATCTGTCAACAACATCAGATGTTTTATAGTGTCCTGCTGCTATTGCATAAGGCTTTCCGCGACGAAGTAACATACTGCACATATCCATAACCCCGTGAATACCGTGACAGGTACTGATTGCAGCAGGGGACTGAAGATTTGTGAATTCAAGTTCAGGTGTTGTGTCACAAACAATGATTGGGAGTTTGGTGTTGCACAAAACATCAATAGATTCAAGAGATGGTGAATAAGCAATATGCAAGGTAACAATTGCATCCACATTTTCATCTTCGAACTTTTTAACTACATCTTTAAATTCACTTTCTATTCTGCAAAAGTCGTTAGTTACAACTTCCGCTCCTGCTTCCATAAATTTTTCAGTAACCTCATCATAGAATAACTGTAGTTTTTCTCTTGGCGTGCCGCCATCGTCATAAAGTTTTATATATAAAGGTAATAATCCTATCTTCATTTTACTAATCTCCTTTATTCACCCATTACCATAACCTGAACGGTTCTCTGTCTTGCTCTTGTGTTATCAAAATCTATAAAATGAATAAATCCAAATTCACCCAAATCCATTTCCCCGTCTTCAATTACGATTGTTTCTGATCTGCCAATAATAGATGAGCGTAAGTGAGCATCTGTATTGTGACATCCCCACGCATCTTCATCGTGCTCTTCTGCAAACTTTAACGCCTTTGGTCCCGGATGAAGATACATTCCCT
Organism: Ructibacterium sp.; assembly: GCA_045542095.1. GTDB lineage: Bacteria > Bacillota > Clostridia > Monoglobales > Monoglobaceae > Ructibacterium. The sequence goes on along the minus strand of JAZQKJ010000050.1, from coordinate 3,494 downwards.
CGTACTTACACTCAGGTACCATCTTATCCATTACATTAACTAAATCCTGTTGTAGGGTTTCAAGACCTGTCATAGACATATCAAATGCACATTCCTGGGTAATTACACAACAGGTTGTATGATGAGAATAAACTACTGCTATTCCCTCTTTTATTCCGGATTTTTTTACTATCTCCTTTGCTTTGGCTGTCACATCATGAAAAGAAATCGCTCTGTCTCTTGATTGTACTTTAAATGATTCTCTGTATACCATATTAACCTCTCCTTATGCCTTCTTTTTTAAATCATCAGCCGCTCTTCTGGTGGCTGCAATCATCTCATCTATCATTGCAAGGGGATCTTCAGCGTTCATGATTCCGGATGCCGCACCTGCTGCCTCTGAACCTGCCATAATGAAATCATATACCTGCTGTCCGTTTGTGATACCCGCTGCCTGTTCAATCAAGATATTCTCATCTATCTTTCTGATTTCACGAATTACTTCCATAACGTAACCCATATCACTTACTCCGCCGCCTGTTCCACCGATTAACTCCGATGGTTCAGGATTTATAATGTCAGGGTGTAATTCTGCAATTGCCTTTGTTTCTGCAACACTGTCAGCACAGGCAAAAACAAGCATATCAAGTTCTCTTGCCCTGTCGATTGTTGCCTTTATCTGCGGCAAGCTCATTGGCTTTTCACAATGGTTTACAACAACGCCCTCCGCTCCTGCTGCCTTTAATGCCTCAGGCAGTATATCTGCCATACCTCTGCCGGGACGAAGTGTGTCCATATATGGTGCCAATACTATCAAATTCTTTGTATTTTCTACTACTCTGCGAATTTCTACTGCAGGGCAGATAAACAATACATCTATATCATACTTCTCCGCTGCCTTATCAGCCGCTATTGCATACTCAAGAAGTTTATCTCCGTATATATAATTCTTTGTGCCTATCTCAAAATATGGTGTACGTATTTTTCTTTTCATAGCTTTCTCCTCTTTCTTTAAATCTGAAGATTATAATTTATTTGCTTTTCATAAGTGTTTTTTTACTATACTAAATACTCCATTTATTTGTTTTGATGAATTTTCTTGAAATCCATTTGCCATTTGTAAAGTCAGGAATTGCAACAGGAGCTCCTCCAAGTGCAATTGATTCTTCAGACAATGTTGAAATTACCATCCATGATGCGCAGTCATATACATCAATAGGCGGCTCCACATCGTCTTTTATACAATCAATAAATGCTGTGCATACCAGCCTGTCCATACCCCCATGACCTGCTTTTGACAAATCACCATTTCTAACCTTTTCTTCCCAAATAGGATGATCATTTTGTGCCACAATGTCATCTGCATTACCCAAGAAGTCAGTTACATTTTTCTCCTTTGGAGAGCCATCTTCATTATGTTCATACATATCATCAAAGAAGAACTGATTACCATGGCCCAGATATCCGCCTTTTGTACCAAACACACCCAAATCTCTAGTATATGGTCGTGGAAGTGTTACGCTCAATTCCAAAGTAATTATTTCCCCGTTTGCACACTTAATTGTTGTTACAACTGTATCTCCCTGGGTAAACTTTGAGCCGTTGAAAGCCTTGGTTATTTCTTTTGTATTTTTACTGAAATATTCTTCCAAAGAAGGTGCGTGTGACGACATTGATGTCAAAGATACCATTCTGTTACCCCTGTTGATATCCAAAATTTTTGCAATTGGACCGAGGGCATGTGTGGGATAGTTGTCACAGTTTCTCTTTTGATGGTTTTCCAACCTTTCAAAGCCAACACCCTCCATGGCAGAAAAGGCATATCTCAAATCATGTATATAACCGCCTGTTGTATGTACTATTGTGCCAAACTTTCCCTCTCTTTTCATTTTAAGCAGCGCAAGCTCAACTCTGCCATAGCAACAGTTTTCAAGCATCATACACTTTTTCTTTGTTTCCTGCTGTGTTTCTACCAATTTCCAGCAATCACGGACAGAATAAGAACCGCCAACCTCGATTGCAACGTGTTTTCCTGCTTTCATAGCTCTGCATGCCATATCAATATGACCAGTCCATGCCGCTGTATTTATTATAGCCTCAATCTCTTCAACTTTGAGCATCTCATCAAAATCTGTAAATAAAAGTGGCTTGTACCCTCTTTTTTCCATAAGGGTCTCTTCTGCCTTTTTAAGACATTCTTCTTTCAAATCACAAACAGCCACAACTTCAACACCGTCAATATTTAAAAATGTCTTTAATATACCTTCACCTCTTGGTCCGTGTCCTACTAATCCTATTTTCACTGTTTCCTTTTTTGCCATATAAAACACCTCACAAATAGAGCAATAACTTCATCTTGAATTTTTTATTTAAGCTTTGACATGATATATCTGCCAATTTTACAAAGGAGCGTTAATGCATCCAGCAACAATTCTTCCGGCATGTTCATAAAAGGTCTGAGTGCCTCAAATGTGAAATTTCCTTTATACTCTATATCATTTAACGCCGATATTACATCATCCCATTTTATATCTCCGCAATAAGGCATAAGATGGGTATCCACCCTGTAATTATTGTCATGCACGTGAAGACAGCTTATATTTTTATTAAGCCCCTTGATCATATCACAAGCTTCATCACCTGTAAGTCCTGCATGTCCTACATCAACACAGGCTTTAACCCATTTACTGTCAAGGTCATTTACCATTTTAGCAAAAAGTTCTGTGGTTCCATTGGTGGAAGCAGTCCAGTGTCCTCGGTGATAATCCCATGTGAACATATTTTCTGTCGCAATCCTTATATTATATTTTTCGCAATATGGTATCAGCCTTTTGTAAAAGTCAATTGTAATACTCTCTATCTCTTTAATATTTTGACGCAAATTATCTATATGCGTTGGTGGATGAACAACTATATCCTCTACTCCGAGGATTGATGATATTTCCATTGACCGTACGACTCTTTTAAACATCTTCTCATTAAAGTCCACGTCATATTGGGTTACAGGAAACGGCGCGTGTGCTTGAACAAAACCAATGCCGATTTCTTTTGCATAATCACGGATTTCATAAGTATAATCAAGGTAATCATCCTGATTAAATGCATTATCATCTTTCGCCATACCGCAGAAAGAGATGTCCACTGCATCAAATCCTGCATCATTAATTAATTTAATTGCTCTTTTCAGTCCAACTTTTTCTTCTAAACTATCCGTTGTTGTCACGAGTAACATTTATATTTCACCTACCTGTTTTACAGGAATAAATTGCTTTTCATTACTATTTATAACAATCTCGTACTTCCTACCTCTGAATACACGAGTTACCTTTGCAGGAAGCATATCCTCGGTAAGGCATGGATTAATTTCAAGTCCGTCCCATTTAGCCTTTATGCCAAGCATATATTGGGTAACCGCAACGTACATCCATGCAGCAGTTCCCGAAAGCCATGATACATTTGCTAAACCAAACTTGTCACTTTCAGGTCCGAATATGTTCGAAGAATATACATAAGGC
>JAZQKJ010000049.1:0-108184 GCA_045542095.1 Ructibacterium sp. | reverse complement strand
ACCCAGAATGCTCCGCCTTCCTGACACGCTATTTCTATTGCATCAAGCTTTACGTCACTGTACAGCTTGATTGCCTCTGCTACTGTCTGCTCCGGCGTTCCCATTGTGTGTCCTACAAATTTCATTTTCTTTTCCTCCATTAAGAAAATATTATTTATTTTTTTGAGGTCATTATAGCAATAATGTTTTTTCCTCAATTATTTTAGGATTTATGCAAAGTATTTTACGATTTTTAATTACTCATTTAAAAGGAGATATATTCCCCATACTACTTTTGCAGCTTCGGCACGTGTTGCAGTTCCGCGTGGCTGGAAACTTCCGTCTTCGTATCCGTTCATTATACCAAGACCAACTAATTCCGCAATTGCATCTATTGCATATTCAGCTATATCATCATTATCCGTAAAGTCCAGGACAACCTTGCTGTTGCTATCATCCAATGCTCTGTATAAAATTGTTGCCATATCCTGACGCATAATTTCTTCGCCAATTCCAAAATATTCATTGGACTGCCCCTGAATATATCCAGCATTAAGCGCAGCAGCAACATACGGAGCATACCATGCATCTTCTTTTACATCGACAAAATTTGTTTTGCCATCCTTAACTTTCAGTTCAAACAATTCAACAACCATTTTAGAGAACTGTTCTCTTGTAACACGTCCTGCAGGATTAAATACCCCCTCCTCCATACCATTAACAATACCAACTTCATACAATCCAAGAATTGCTTCCTCTGCCCAACCATAATTACCTATGTCATTAAAAACAATCTCTTCATCTTTCTCTTCCGGCGTGTCATTTCCTTGTGGGAATCTTGTTCCTCCTGTTGTTGGTTCTTTTTCTTTATCTTCTTCTTTGTTTACAGATGAGTTACCTCCACCAAAGCTACTACCACCTGCACCTTTGCCTATTCCGCTTGGTTTATTGTCATTAATTACCATATATGTACATTCATACTCTTTTGAAGCGATCTTGAATGTAGCACCATCCAGAACATATTCAGCCGTAACTGTAACATATTCGTCCATAGGATAAATACCGGCAGTGGCATGCATCGAAACCGTTATACTCTTACTGTTATAAGGGAACTTAGCAGTTGCAGTTTCTATTTCTTCGCCGTCTTCATCAGTTACAACAATATTAACATATGCATCCTGTGATGAAGAAAGTGTACCATTACGTTTAAACTCTATATCATAAGACAGTTTATATGTAATTCCGTCAAGATACATTTTAGGAATGTCTTCCGCACCATTCTCAATCTGTGAAATCGCAGTTTCACATTCGTCAAGAATTGATACAAGTATACGTTTGTCTTTTTCATCATAATTTTTATCAATATCATCTTTAAGATCACTAACCTGCTCTTTAAGCGCAACAAGGTAATCCTGATAATATTTATGCTTACCAAGAGTCTGAATAACATCAATTTGTTCTTCACAGGCATAGGTCTTATCGGTATAATCAGCTGTTTTTAAAACATCTTTAAGAAGATCATATGCATCACTGAGTATTATAAGACAATCCTTAACCTCTTTTAAAACTGTTGAACCTGAGGGTAGACCTTGTGTGGAAACGCTTCCTTTTACGTCATTAAATACATCCAAAAGGAATTGATACTCAAGAGCGTTTTCCTCATTTATATTCTCAAGGACATATGAAATCTCAATTACGCCACGGGTTTTATCCATAGCAGCGTAAATTGCTTTTAATTCTGAAATTATATTTGTATCATAACCGTTATATTCAAGGACAGCCTCAACATTTTCCTGTTCAACAGGAGAAAGATCCTCATAGGCTTCATCAACAACCTCAAGTTCTTCTATATACTCACCAATATCAACAAGTGCATCATCATCATAGAATGATAATTCTTCGGGGTTAGGTAAATCAGCTATTTTATCATATACATCTTGTTCATCTTCTGAAAGTTCAGGAACAATTGGACCTTCCATAACAGAAACGTTGACTGAATACTCTACCTTATCTCCATCTTCATTTATAATATACAGGTTTGTTACTGTAACATCATCGTCAATTGGGTCGTCTTCAGCAGTATACCTGACACTGCATATTTGAGTTCTTGCAGATATTCCCTTTGCTGTTTCACGGGTAAGTTTATAGGTAACATAATTTGTTCCGCGCAATACTTCATTCTCTGAATCAGTAAGAACATCCTTTTTAAATTCTGCGCTGTCAACCTCGGCACCGTCAATAGCAAGCTTAAATCCAAGCTCTGTAAAAGGATCAATTTTATCTCTTACTGTTAAAAAGAGGTCGTATTGATCATTTTTCCCCGAATCATAATAATTCGCTGTAATTTCCAGAGTTTTTTCCTCTGCACTTTCTTCAACCGCAAAAACAGGCGCGCTTAAAGAAAAAACCATAGCTACAGCCATAAACAAGCATATAATTTTCTTATAATTCTTCAACATTAATTTTCTCTCCTTCACTAAAACTAAACAATCTTTTTTTCTAATTATACCATTATGTATTTTTAAAGCCATAATAAAACAGTAACATTTATGTTACAAATCCATGTCACGCCCTGAATTTTTCCATAAAAAAACAAAGTCGGTTATATCAGGTAATAAAACCCATACAACCGACTAAATTTACAATTAACCTTTTACAACAATATTGATAAGTTTCTTTGGAACAGCAATGCATTTAACCACTTCTTTGCCCACTATCAAATCCTTGACCTTATCATTATTAAGGGCAACCTCCTGCATCTGAGCAGGGGTAAGTTCAGGTGAAATAAGAATTTTATCTCTTATTTTTCCATTAATCTGAAGAACAACCTCAACCTCTGAAACCACCATAGCGGACTCATCAGCCTTTGGCCAGGAAACAGTTGATAAATCTTCTTTTTTGCCTATCATATTCCACATCTCAAAAGAAATATGTGGTACAAAAGGCGAAAGCAAAATAATAAGATTTTCTATTGCTTCAGTTACTACCGCTTTATTGTAATCATCACTCGCCGTCTTTTCTTTGTATGCATAAATAGCGTTTACCATTTCCATAATTGAGCTTATAGCAGTATTAAAACTGAAACGGTCACAATCATCTGTTACTTTCTTTATACTTCCATGAACAGCAAAACGAAGTTTCTTCTCACTATCGTCAAGACTTGATGGGTCAATCTTATCATCTGTGAGATAAGGGGTTAAATCATCTACTGCACGCCAAACACGATTTAAGAATCGATATGACCCCTCTACCGCTGTGTCATTCCAATCAAGATCTCTTTCCGGCGGAGCAGCAAACAGAATAAACAATCTTGCAGTATCAGCACCATATTTTGCAATAATCTCTTCAGGGCTTACAATATTCCCTACTGATTTTGACATCTTACTTCCATCTTTAAGAACCATACCCTGAGTAAGAAGATTATCAAATGGCTCTTCGCAGGTTACATATCCTAAATCATGCAACACTTTTGTGAAAAATCTTGCATAAAGCAAATGTAATATAGCATGCTCAACACCGCCAATATATTGGTCTACTCCCATCCAATAATCAGCTTTATCCTTTGCAAATGGCATTTCAGTATTCTTAGGATCAGTATATCTTAGGAAATACCATGATGAACATACAAAAGTATCCATTGTGTCAGTTTCACGTTTTGCAGGAGCACCACACTTCGGGCATGTTGTATTTACAAACTCCGGACATTCGCTGAGCGGTGATTTTCCCTGTCCTGTAAACTTAACATTTTCAGGAAGCATAACAGGAAGCTGATCCTCAGGTACTTCTACTGTTCCACATATTGGACAGTATACAACAGGTATAGGTGCGCCCCAATAACGCTGACGAGAAATCAACCAGTCACGAAGTCTGAAGTTAACCTTACGTGTACCTATTCCCTTTTCCTCTGCATAAGTAATCATTTTCTTGAGAGCTTCAACGTTATTAAGGCCGTTAAACTCTCCTGAATTTTCCATTATACCTTCAGCTGCAAAAGCTTCGGTCATATCCTCTGACTTCATATTCTGACCCTCAGGCTGAATAACAATTCTAATTGGAAGGTCATACTTTTTAGCAAAATCAAAGTCACGCTGGTCATGAGCAGGAACACCCATAACAACGCCTGTACCATAGTCTAAAAATACGTAGTTTGCAAGATAAAGGGGTACCCTTTCTTCTGTGAATGGGTTAATCATATAACAGCCTGTAAATACGCCCTCTTTTTCAGTATCGGTAGCGGAACGAACAATTTCGCTCTGACCCTGAACTTTTTTGATAAATTCACGGCATGCCGCTTCTTCAGGTTTGCCTGAAATAAGTTTATCTACAACAGGGTGTTCAGGTGCCATTACCATGTATGAAACGCCAAAAATAGTGTCAGGACGGGTTGTAAATACAGTGAGTTCCTCATCCATTCCATCAATTTTGAAGGTCATTTCTGCACCTTCACTTCTGCCAATCCAATTGGATTGCATAGCTTTAACCTTGTCAGGCCAGCCCTTTAACTTATCTATATCGTCAAGCAAACGCTGTGCGTAATCAGTAATCTTAAAGAACCACTGTTCTAAGTCCTTCTTTCCTACCTCACTTTTACAACGCTCACATTTACCATTGACAACCTGTTCATTTGCTAAAACAGTCTGGCAAGACGGACACCAGTTTACAAAAGACTTTTTCTTATATGCAAGATTATTCTTGTAAAGCTGCAAAAACATCCACTGTGTAAACTTGTAGTAGTCGGGTTTGGCAGTAGCAACTTCTCTCTTCCAATCGTAACTAAAGCCTAAACGCTTGAGCTGATCTCTCATACTGTCAATATTTGACCAAGTCCAATCAGCAGGTGGAGTTCCGTTCTTTATTGCCGCATTTTCTGCAGGAAGTCCGAATGAATCCCACCCCATTGGGTGCAACACGTTAAATCCCTGCATCTTCTTATATCTTGCAACAATGTCACCAATAGAATAGTTACGGACATGACCCATGTGCAAATTACCTGACGGATACGGGAACATCTCTAATGCATAATATTTAGGCTTATCAGATGCTTCATCTATATGAAAAGCGTCTTCATCCTCCCATTTTTTTTGCCATTTTCTTTCAATCTCACCAAAATCGTATTTCATTGGAATAACCTCCGTATATATTTAGTCTTCGCTCTTTGGCATATCTACTATATGAGCATCTTTCCAGATACGTTCCAGATTATAAAAGTCCCTTGTTTCACTTTGGAAAACATGAACAACCACCTCATCATATCCAAGAAGTGCCCAATCACCTGTACGGTATCCTTCTTTATTTACAGGGAAAATCCCCTTTTTTGCAAGTTCTTCTTCAACATGGTCGCATAAGGCTTTAACCTGTCTGTCTGAACCGCCCGTTGCTATAATAAAATAGTCCGCAAGGGTTGTAAGTCCTCTTACATCAAGAACCTCTATATCCTTCGCCTTTTTATTATCAAGCAACTGATATATATTATTAACTAATTCGCAATTTAACTCCATATTATGTCTCCTTGTAAATATTAGTCAGTTACAAAATTCTCGTTTATAATTGCGGCAGTCTGCTTCTTATTCGGAACAAAATATGAAACACCGCCTATATATCTTCCCTCGCCCGGCAAAGAAAAAATATTAACGTTTTCTTTACCAATACGGAGAGCATCTCTCATCAAACCAAAAATTTCTCCTGTAGTAAAATCAGTAGTTGTATTACTCTTTACCGCTAAAAATACCGCCGGACTTTTCAAAACTCCAATAGGAGAAAACAATTTATCAGAAACAGCAGTGTATAGCTGTTGTTGAGCTTTTAATCTACCAACATCACCATCAGGGTAGCCTGTTCCGTCGTTATTTTTCCTGAACCGCATAAACATTTCAGCTTTTTTCCCATTAAGTCTTTGTTTGCCCGGTTTTAAATCAATCTTCAGTTTTTGAACAGGATCATCGTATTTCATTCGTATAGGCACATCAACCTTGACGCCACCCAAAGCATTGATTATATCTTTAAACCCTTCAAAACTTACCATAACATAATGCTCCGGCTTTATTCCGGTTACAGTTTCAATTTCATTACTCATGGTTTCAAAACCTGAATAATAAGCCGAGTTAATCTTTTTATCACCACGTTTATTATTAACCCTTGTGTCGCGTGGGATTTGCATAATATTAATGGAATTATCAGGATTATTAACCTGACACAACAAAATAAGGTCGGTGCGGTATCCGTCCGCATCAACGCCTGCAACAACAAATGTTTCAACATCATTGCTACTGCGACCGTTGCCAAAAAAACTAAATGTTTCACCTGTTTGCAACGCAATAATAAAGTTATAAACCATCCATAAAATTACCAAAAAAGTAACAATTACGATGGTCAATCTTACCGGAGATCTAAGTCGCATTTGAACTCCTTTCCCGTCGGATTATTGTCCGCGTTTAACTATTTTTAATAAGGAAATTTCTGCATAGCACCGTATCAGGATGAATCGGTATTCCTTTTTTAACTAAATCACAAATAGTATAATCTAAACTGAATAATATTCCGTCATCAATATCATTGTAAGTGATATCACGCAATTTGTCCACATCAGGATACACTCTTCCGGGCTCAATATAATCTGCAATATATATTATCTTTGTAAGACATCCCATATCAGCTTTTCCTGTTGTGTGATATCTTATTGCATCAAGAATATCCTCATCTTCTATTTCAAACTCACTATGTGCAATACATGACCCAAGCAATCCATGAAGCAATCTTGGCACAGCAACCATATCTTCATCAGGAAATACACCATATTTTTCTTTTAAAAGTTCTACAGATTTACTCGGGTTAATTTCTTTTGCACAGTCATGCACCAATCCCGCTATATACGCTTTTTGAATATCAGCTCCATATCTTTTAGCAAGCCGCATTGCCTCTTCAGCAACTCCAAGAGAATGATTATACCTTTTATCACTTAAATTTTCTTTAAGATACTCTTTAATCTTTTCAATTTCTTTCATAAAACACCTGGCTAATCTTTATAAATGTTATTATGCTTTATATATTCAATAACCTTTTCAGGAACAAACTGTGTTACAGATTTTCCCTCTCTTATCATCTTTCTTATCTGTGTTGACGAAACATCTACAGGCGGCATATTGATAATTTCTATTACTCCGTTATAGGCATTTCCCAACATTTTTTTCTTTTCAGCAATTTTATCATTCGAAATACCCGGACGATTTACCGCCGCAATTTTGCAACATCTAAAAATCCGCTGAGGCTCTTTCCATTTTTCCATATAATCCAGAGAATCCGCACCAACAATAAAGGTAAATTCAATGTCAGGATACTTTCCCTTTAGCTCCTCAAGAGTTTCAAAAGTATAGCTGAACGAATCGCGTACAACCTCTGTATCATTAACAAAGAAGTTGTCGTTCCCCTCCACAGCAAGCTTGACCATATTCAACCGATGAAAAGCCGAAGCGGTTTCTTTTGTACTTTTATGAGGAATTTTGCCTGTTGGAATAAACCATATTTCTGAAAGATTTAAGCTTTTTCTGACAAATTCAGCCATTGTCAGGTGTCCAATATGGGGGGGGTCAAAAGTCCCCCCCATAATCCCAATTTTTTTATTCATATCTGTATAAGATCATTTTTGTAACGCCTTCATCAATAAGTTTCATTTTTCTGCCCTTTTCATTACAGAAATATAACTTTCCCTCGGTAGCGTTAGCTTCTTTTCTTATCATGAGTATGGTATTATCGTTTTTAAGACCATAAGAGCTTACAGCCTTTTCTACATCCCTTACCTTACCCTTTGAGTTTACAGACTCTATATCACCGGAAATAACAGGGTCGGTCTGTACATTTTTAGCATATACCATAACCTCGCCCATTTTATCATAGGTAAACGCACCGGCACTTACTCCTTCAGACAGTGTAACTGTATTAGAGTTTGAATATGCAATCAAATCAACAGTTACAGCATCCCTGTTAAAGTTGGCTGCAAAACGAACAACCGCACCGTCAGCAGATACATCACAACCATAAGCTATATCAGATATACGCTTTTCTGTTCCGGCATAACCGTTAATGATACTCAAAGTATAAAGGGCACCCTTTCCATACTGTTCGTCATAGGCGCCAATGTAAGCAATACGTGAAAAATCATCACTTGCATCAAATTGACATCTGTGTTGAGGGTCTTCCTTAACCGTAACAACGGCATTAGCAACCTTTTGCGATGTATTTTCTGTCTTACCAACGTAATAATAATCACTCTTATTTGTCTCGTATGTCTTTTTATATATCAACGAATTTTCATCTTTACTTACTTTAGCAATCTCGGTAACATCCTCTGCCATAAGATTTATCTGTCCTGAAACAAGATCAACATAACTTACAGCCTGGAAGTTATCATGATAATTACTATAAGCATACATAGCATCGCTCATTTTGAGAATTACAGGTGGAAGAAATGCCTTTTCAGCCTGCAGCTCTGGTTTACCATCATTTTTGGTTACATACAGATCATAAACACCTGTTTTTGTATCATAATTTTTTGCATAAACATAGTTGTTACTCTTTGTTGTACCAAATACAAATGCAACTTTTTCATCAACATCAATATTATCGGCGTTCTTCTTAAGTTCTCGCGAGCACAAATCACCCGTGTTTACAATAGGATTGAAATTCTTAATATACAGAGCTTTGGTGCCATCTTGTGAAAAAGCAAAATTATCGCTGCATACATCCTGCTCAATTGAAATATAGTCTTTATCGCCTATGCCCCAATAACAAAGCTCACCGTGATATCCGGTTTCATCTGTATTTTTGAGGAAAAGAACTGATTTTCCGTCATCACTGACTTTAATTTTATAATATACAGAGTCTGTAACAACCACAGAACTCTTTGGAGAATCATTCTGATAAAATCTAAGAATACCCATACCTGTATTCATATCAACATTTTCAAAGAAGAATGTATACAGACCATCTTCAGATACGCTTATCAATTTTTTCTCCACAGGGTTTTCAACTCTGTACTTTTTAGGATCGCTTGATTTTTTTGAAGACGATGTATTGTTTTTACTGTCGCTCAAAACCTGTGCAGATATGAAGTTTTCGGTCATTAACTGCGGTTTACCTTCGTAAATCATATAAACCTGATTATTCTTTGCATAAACCGTTGGATAGGTAAAATCACCATCCATCATTCCTGCAAAAAGATTTATTGTACCGATAATAAGAGCGATAACAACAACAGCAACAATGGATCCAAAAACAAGACCTTTACCGTTTTTCTTTCCCTCTCCCGTTTTAAATTTTCTGGATTTAGCAGCCTTAAGAGCAGCAGCCTTTGCACGCTCTGTGCGACTAATTCTTTCACCGGAAACACGCTTACCATTTTTACGGTTTCTCTGTTCGCGGCGTAGAGCAGCACGCTGTGCAGCTTCTTCCATTTCTTCCTGAGTCCGCTGAACATGCACTTTCTTTTCTTCAGTTTTTTTCTGTGCAGTTCTTTCAGGGTGAAGTAATTCTTCAGCACGGTCTCTTCCCAGACCGAAATCCATATCAGCTATACTTTGGCGAATTTCACCTGCATCTTTAAATGTGAGAGTATACTGCAAATCAAAGTCGTACGAATCTTTAGAAGGATCTATTGCAGAAAAACGCCCGGTATCCTGTGGAAAACTCTCTTGTGATACATCAGAAACCGATACATCACAAATGGGACAAGAGGTCGCACTGTCTGACAATGTTAATCCACATTTTGGACACTTCATAAAACATCACTGCCTTTCTTTTGGGGTATCTTTTGAGCAATATACAAAGTACCACTATTTTACTTTATCAATTCATATTATTGTACCATAATTTATTTAAAAAAACAACTATGTTTTCACAACTTTTCACTTTTTTTGAGTTCTGTCACCATTTTTTTCTCTTTATCACTTAATTTTGCTTTATTAAGCATGCCTCTTCTCTTTCTGAATGTGGTCAAAATCGACATTTCCCTTTTCCATGCCTCAATATTTTTATGGTGTCCGCTCAATAGAATATCCGGTACAGCTTTATCATGCCAAACTTCCGGTCGGGTATACTGTGGATACTCAAGAAGACCGTTAAAATGTGATTCTTCCAAAAACGCCTCTTCGCTTTTTAAAACACCGGGTATTAACCTTGCGGTTGCATCAACAACTGCCATAGCAGCAATTTCGCCGCCTGTTAAAACAAAATCACCAAGGGATATTTCCATATCAACTATTTCATCAAGTACTCTCTGGTCAACGCCCTCATAATGACCGCATAAGATAACAACGTGCTTTTCTTTCGACAGCTTTTTTGCCACACTTTGTCTGAAAGGCTTTCCCTGTGGCGACATATAAATTGTTTTTGGTTTATAATCAAGCCCCTCACACACACTTTGATATGCCTCAAATATGGGTTCAGCCTGCATTACCATGCCTGCACCGCCGCCATAAGGATAATCATCAACCTGCCTATGCTTATTATTGGCATAATCACGTATTTGAATGTAATTTACAGATAAAACTCCTTTATCTTGCGCTCTGCCTATGATACTGTTATCAAGAACAGCCTCAAACATTTCAGGGAAAAGCGTTAAAATATCCACACGCATTAGTCAATCAGTCCTTCCAAAAGTTTAACAAGAACATATCCATCTTCTAGGTTAACCTCTTTTACCACTTCATCTATAACAGGAATTAAAATCGGTTTTTTAGACGGCGTCTTTAAAACATAAACATCATTACTTCCCGTCTTTATAATTTCGTCTATAGTTCCAAGAACATCACCGTCAACCGTCTTTACCTCAAGTCCCTCAAGGTCGGCAATATAATATGTTCCCTCTGGAAGTTCGCCGAGTTGTTTCCTCTCAACAGTAATAATTTTGTTCTTATACTTTTCAGCAATATTTATATCACCAATACTATTCAGCAAAAGAATAATGCAATTTTTATGAAGTCTGCTTCGTAAAACATCGAATTTTTCTTCGCCAATGTATACATATTCAAGTTCATTAAAAATTTCGGGATCATCACACCAAGGCTGAACCTTAAGTTCCCCCCGTATCCCGTGAGTATTTACAATTTTTCCTATTTCAAGTATTCCCTTTTCCATTTTTCCTCCTGATTGAACAAAGGGATGCGCCAACCACGCACCCCTCCACTTCATCAAATTATACAATATCAACGATGACCTTTTTATTCTCGTTGCTTGCTGCGGCTTTCATAACAGTACGAACCGCTTTAACGATTCTGCCCTGCTTGCCGATTACTTTTCCCATGTCGCTTTCAGCAACATGCAACTGCAATACAGTAGCTGTTTCTTTTTCGTTAACAGTAACCTCTACTGCTTCGGGATGATCAACCATTGACTGTGCAATAAACTTTAAAAGTTCATCCATTGTCTATCCCTCCAGATTTTGATTAGATAATGCCCTTTTCTTTTAAAAGACGCTTAACTGTGTCGGTAGGCTGTGCTCCATTCTTAATCCATTTCTGAACTTTTTCTGCATCAAACTCTGAAACAGAAGGATCAACCATAGGATTGTAAGTACCTACCTGCTCAATGAAACGACCATCTCTGGGATATCTTGAATCAGCAACTACTACTCTGTAAAAAGGTGCTCTCTTTGCTCCCATTCTCTTTAAACGAATTTTTACTGCCATTTTTGTAACCTCCAAAAAATCTTATTGTTATTTAAATAAACCTCAGTATATTTAACTAAAGTTTTAATCATTTTACATATTAATTACATAGGGAAGCCCGGCGGCATTCCGCCAAAAAATCCCCTTTTCTTTTTCATCTTCTTACCAAAACCGCCCGTAAGCTGTTTCATCATCTTCTGCATCTGTTCAAACTGCTTTATAAGAGCGTTGACCTCTGTCATACTTGTTCCGCTGCCTTTCGCAATACGCTCTTTACGGGATGGGGTAAGCTTATCAACCAGATCCCGCTCTCTTGGCGTCATTGCCTTGATAATCGCCTCTATATGACCGAGTCGCTTTTCGTCTATATCAACATCCTTAATAGCGTTTGCATTGACGCCAGGAAGCATTCCAATTACATTCTGAAGGGGACCCATATTCTTCATTTGGTCCATCTGGTCAAGAAAGTCTGTAAATGTAAATCTGTTACTTCTAATCTTACGCTCAAGCTCTTCAGCTTTCTTCATATCAAGGGCTTGTTCAGCTTTTTCAATAAGACTGAGCATATCACCCATACCAAGAATTCTTGATGCCATTCTGTCCGGATGAAAAACCTCTAAGTCAGTAAGTTTTTCACCCATACCACAGAACTTTATGGGTTTCTGTGTTACAGCACGGACAGAAAGAGCCGCACCGCCCCTTGTATCACCGTCAAGCTTTGTAAGAACAACGCCGCCGATTTCAAGCTCTTTATTAAATGCATCAGCAACATTGACCGCATCCTGACCTGTCATAGCATCTACAACAAGAAGAATTTCTGTAGGATTAACCTCTTTCGCAATGTTTTTCAGCTCATCCATCAAGGTTTCATCTATATGCAGACGTCCCGCAGTATCAATAATCAACACATCATTTGCATGCTTTATTGCGTGAGCAAGAGCATTTTTAGCAATACCAATCGCATCGGTATTTCCCTCTTCGGCATACACAGGTATTTCCAGCTTTCCGCCAACTACCTGCAACTGTTTAACAGCCGCGGGTCTGTATACGTCACACGCGCAAAGCAAAGGCCTTTTACCCTGTTTTTTAAGTATGCCTCCAAGCTTTGCAGCAGTAGTTGTTTTACCTGCACCTTGAAGACCCGCCATCATTATAACAGTGGGCGGCTTAGAGGATATTGTAAGCTTTTGCTCCTCTTTACCCATTAAGCTGACAAGTTCTTCATTAACAATTTTTATAACCTGCTGTGCAGGAGTTAAGGATTCCATAACCTCTGCCCCTGACGCACGCTCTGTAACCTGTTTGACAAAATCCTTTACAACCTTAAAGTTAACATCAGCTTCCAGCAATGCAAGCTTTACTTCTCGCATGGCATCCTTTAAGTCTTTTTCGCTGACCTTACCTTTTCCCTTTAACTTACGGAAGGTGTTTTGCAGTTTGTCTGTTAAGCTTTCAAAAGCCATTGCCGCACCTCCTGATAAAATTATTCTTCATTCATTTCGCCGATAATGATAAGAATTTCGTTAATTTTTCTTTTGATATCATCTGACAAATACATAATATTGGGAGACTGTTCAATATCCTTTATGACGTCATCAATATGATTAAGTTTTTCTTTTATAAGCAGAAACCTCTTGGCAAGTCCAAGCTTTTCTTCCACATCAAACAAAATATGTTCTCCACGTTTAATATTATCGCGAACACCCTGACGTGTAATACCTAAATGCTCACTAATCTCCGCAAGAGATAAATCCTCGTTATAATACAACTCAATACATTCCGCCTGACGTTCAGTCAGCATATTACGGTAAAAAGAAAAGAGTAAACCCACCTCAACATTCTTGTCAAAAACAAGTTTATCCATTCAAATCACCGCCATTTTATAAAAATCATGGTGTTGTAAAGCTATTTCACTTTACAACACCATGATAGTTTAACTCAAATAAGTTAATTTGTCAAGACTTTTTTGACTATTTATTTAAAAATTTTATTTAATAAAATCAAACTCGACACCATACATTCTTACGGTATCTCCCTCTTCAATTCCAGCGTCCTCTAAAAGACTGATTATTCCGAATTTAATTAGAGACCGTTGGAAATATTGCAGGGATTCATAATCATCAAAATTGGTGGAGCCTACAATCTTTCTCACTCTTAGGCCCTCTACCTCATAGGCATCATCTAGCTTGATAACCTTGATTTCATCATCATGCCTTGCAAGCTCCGCATCGTACATTTCGTATTCATCGTCAATGTCATCTTTAGGCATTTTGGATAATGTTTCCCATGTATAATTAAGGACCTCTGATATACCTTTTTTAGTAGCTGCAGAAATAGGGAACACCTTATATCCTTTTTTCTCCATTTCCTCTTTAAAAATTTCAAAGTTTTCATTAAAAGTTGGAATATCAGCTTTATTTGCAAGAATAATCTGTGGCTTTTCAGAAAGCTTTTCACTGTAAAGCTTAAGTTCTTTATTTATAGCATTAAAATCTTCAACAGGATCTCTTCCCTCTATACCCGAAACATCAACAACATGAAGAAGAATTCTTGTTCTTTCTACATGCCGTAAAAACTCATGTCCAAGACCAACCCCCTCATGAGCACCTTCGATTATACCGGGAATGTCCGCTACAACAAAGCCGCTGCCATCACCCATATTAACAACACCCAGATTAGGGCTTAGTGTTGTAAAATGGTAGTTTGCAATTTTAGGTCTTGCATCACTTATTATTGATAAAAATGTTGACTTGCCTACATTAGGAAAACCTAAAAGCCCTACATCTGCAATAAGCTTAAGTTCAAGGGTAACATTAAACTCTTCCCCGGGCATTCCGCCTTTGGCAAATTTAGGGGTCTGTCTGGTAGCGGTTGCAAAATGTGAGTTTCCCCATCCGCCGCTTCCGCCCTTTGCAGCAACAACACGCTGGCTGTCTTCTTTTAAATCGCAGATAACAAGATTACTTTCTGCCTCTTTTATAAGCGTACCAACAGGAACACGGATTTCTAAATCCTGTCCGTTTTTACCATTACGCTTTGCATCTCTCCCATTGCCGCCGGGTTCTGCAAGATATTTTCTTTTATATCTGAAATCCATCAGCGTATTTATATTTTTATCGGCAACAAAAACTACATTTCCGCCACGACCGCCATCACCACCGTCTGGTCCGCCTGCTGCCACGTACTTCTCTCTGTGGAACGTAACCGCCCCATTGCCGCCATCACCGGCTTTAATAAATATTTTCGCATAATCCGAAAACATAAAAAATCCTCCTTTCATAAATCAAGAAGAAAAAAGAGGCGGACAATACCATCCGCCTCATATATTCGCATTACTGAGCGATTTCGTAAACAGATACCTGTTTCTTACTCTTGCCTTTACGCTCAAACTTCACTCTGCCGTCGATTAAAGCAAAGAGAGTATCATCACTACCCTTACCAACATTGATACCGGGGTGAATTTTGGTGCCTCTCTGACGAACGAGAATGTTACCTGCGAGTACGGGCTGACCATCGCCCTTCTTCACACCAAGACGTTTAGCCTCTGAATCTCTACCATTCTTGGTACTTCCCATACCTTTCTTATGAGCCATGTTTTATCACTCCTTTATAAACAATTTAAATGCAAAACGGATAAGCTCCGTTAAAAATCAATTTAGCCATTGATAGCTGTGATCTCAACTTTTGTGTAAGGCTGTCTGTGCCCCTGTTTTTTGTGATAACCCTTTTTAGGCTTATACTTATAAACAATAATCTTCTTTGCCTTACCCTGCTTTGCAACAGTAGCAGTAACAGTAGCACCTTCTACGTATGGAGCGCCAACCTTAACATCGTCGCCACCAACTACGAGAACCTTATCAAAGATAACTTCACTACCAGCTTCAACATCAAGCTTTTCGATGAAAACAACATCGCCCTGCTCAACCTTGTACTGCTTTCCGCCTGTTTCAATAACTGCGTACATATTCGTAATCCCTCCTATTACCCAAGACTCGCCATATAAGGTGTCTGACCAGCAGAACTTAAACCTCTTCTGAGCGGTTACCGAAATATTTTAACACAGACAAGTATCTTTGTCAACATAAATTTTCAATTTTTAACAAAAATGTTTTATATCATTCCTCAAGCGTAGTTTCGTCCTGATAATCATTATCTCCTGCAGGTTCCTTGAGTTCACGCATTAGATGCAATGAAACAAGAATTATTATAAGCACTGCCATTATCAGATACATACCTCTTAAATAACCTTTTATGGATATTATAACAGCTGTAAGACATAACGCTGCCGTCATAGTATAAAGAATTGCAACAGTTTTTCTTTGAGAAAATCCCATATCTATAAGCCTGTGATGAAGATGACCTCTGTCGGGTGACATGGGTGATTGTCCTTTAGACACACGTCTGACAATTGCAAAAAGTGTGTCAAATATCGGCAATCCCAAAACCAGGATGGGAATTGCAAATGATAATATTGCTGACATTTTAAGAACTCCCTCAACAGAAATACACGCAAGTATAAATCCGAGGAACAGAGCCCCTGTATCTCCCATGAATATTTTTGCAGGATTAAAGTTATAAGGCAGAAAACCAAAGCCCGCTCCTGCAACAGCCGCTGTAAGAATAGCCACTTCAAGATTGTTAGTAATAAGCGTTAGGGCAAGTAACGACATTGATGCAATTGATGAAACACCAACCGCTAAACCGTCCAGACCATCAATAAGATTGACCGCGTTACAGATGCCTACAATCCAGAAAATTGTTACTGTTACGGATACCCAATAATCCAGAACAATGTAAGGTCCGCCCCACCACATAACAAATGGATTGCCAAAATGTTCAATTCTTACTCCGGAATATACAACAACCGCTGCTGCGATAATCTGGCACAAAAGCTTGATTATAGCTTTCATTTCCGACATATCATCGATTATACCAACAACAACTATAATTACCGAGCCGATTAATATACCAAGGGTTTCTTTTGTGATTGTCGCAAAACACAAAACACTTACCAAAAAGCCAAGAAAAATCGCGAGACCGCCAATTAACGGGGTTGGTTTTTTATGAATTCTTCTTGTATCCTTTGGTACATCAATAGCATTTATTTTATGAGCCAGAGCAATTACCATTGGTGTTGAGGCAAACGCTATTAAAAAAGCAACAGCAAGTGTTAATATAACATAAACATTATTATCTAAAACCATGGGATATCCTCCTGCATTTTGATTACGGCTGAATAAAACCTACCTTACGATATACCTTTGATAATGTTTTCATTGCCGTGCGATTTGCAATCTCAGCACCGTTTCTGTAAACCTGTTCAAGGTAATCTTTATTTGCCATAATATCGTTATATTTCTCCTGAATTGGTCTCAAGGTTTCAGCTACCGCCTCGGCAACTGCCCCCTTAAAATCGCCATAGCCTTTCCCCTGGAATTCAATCTCTATTTCGTCCATACTCTTACCCGTAACCGCAGAATAGATACTCATAAGATTTTCAACGCCCACTTTGCCTTCTCCGCGTTTAACCTCAGAACCTGAATCTGTAACGGCACGCTTAATCTTCTTTACGATTTTATCAATAGGATCAAGCATAAGAATATAGCTATTTTCGTTAGGGTCAGATTTTGACATCTTCTGCGTTGGATCCTGCAAGCTCATAACCCTGGCTCCAACCTTTGGAATATATCCCTCAGGAACTTTAAAGGTTTCGCTGTATGCATTGTTAAAACGGTTTGCCAAATCTCTTGTAAGCTCAAGATGCTGATTCTGGTCGGCACCGACAGGAACCAAGTCTGCCTGATAGAGCAGAATATCCGCTGCCATTAACGATGGGTATGTGAACAGTCCCGCATTGATGTTGCCCTCATGCTTTTGTGACTTATCTTTAAATTGTGTCATACGCGAAAGCTCGCCCATGTATGTATTACAGGTGAGAACCCAACCTAGCTGTGCATGAGCAGGAACGTGTGACTGAAAGAAAATCGGACTTTTTTCCGGGTCAAGACCACAAGCGATAAACAAAGCCAAAAGGTCCATAGCATTCTTTCTGAAATCCTTTGCAACCTGACGCACAGTTATAGTGTGAAGGTCAGCCAGCATAAAGTAGCAATCATATTCATCTGTTTCCTGGAGTTCAACCCAATTACGAAGTGCCCCTACATAGTTTCCCAGGGTCAATGCACCTGACGGCTGAATACCGCTGAGTATTCTCTTTTTCTCCATGCTATTCACCTACCACTTCTTTTAATACATCACCAAGGATTTTAATACCTTTTTTAATATCTTCTTCAGATGCAACTGAATAATTCATTCTAAATGTGCTGTATGATGCTTTATCATCAATCATTGTTGTAGCGCCCGGAACAAATGCAACACCGCTATCCAGTGCTTTTTTCATAACCTCTTTTGTATCATACTCCTTTGGCATGGTACAGAAAAGGAATAACCCCCCCTGAGGACATGTATGTGTAACTGATTTCGGAAAATACTCGTCCATGCAATCCATCATAAGACGGCATTTTCTGCCATAGGTTTCTCTTAATTTTGCAATATGAGCATCTATATCATATCTTGTTACAAATTCATAAGCAATCATCTGTGACAATACATTTGTATGAACATCCTCAACCTGCTTACAGATAATCATACGCTCCATTAAATCAGGGTCACAGCTTACAAAGCCAAGACGAAGACCAGGTGATAAAATCTTTGAAAAAGAGCCGAAATACACAACCCTTCCGTTTGTATCCATAGATTTTATAGTTGGAACATCTTCCCCGTCAAATCTAAGCTCACCATAAGGATTATCTTCGAAAATTATAAAATCATACTTCTCTGCAAGTTCCAAAACTTTTTTTCTCTTTTCAAGAGACATGGTTATTCCCGACGGGTTCTGGAATGTTGCAATTGTATACAATATTTTTATATTTGAATGCTCCTTAAGCAATTCTTCCAGCTTTTCAACATCAAGTCCATCATTTTCAACAGGAACTCCATATATTTCTGCATTATTACTTCTGTAAGCGTTAAGACCGCCAATAAAGCTTGGTTCCTCGCATACTACACCGTCACCAGGGTTTATAAGGGATTTAGCCGCAAGACCTATTCCCTGCTGACCGCCGCTACCGATTATGGTTGCGTCATTGTCACTTATTATTCCCTGGCTTTTAAGTCTGTTAGTAACCCAATCACGCAAAGGTGTATATCCTTCAGTAACACCATACTGCAGGGCAACATCTCCCTGATTTATAAGAATGTCCGATGCAATCTCTGCAAGCTCCTTTTTAGGGAAAAGCTTAGGGTCCGGAGCACCGCCTGCAAATGAAATAATTCCCGGCTTTGCCAATATCTTAAAAATTTCACGTATTGCAGATGCCTCTAAATGCTTAACTTTATCTGAAAATTTTGTTTTAATGTCGTTCATTGGAATTTTCTCCTTTCAAATTTAACTAATCGTCTATATCGCCAAACAACTTTACAATTAAAGAAAATAATGCAAAAAGCGCTACGCCAATTACAGTCAGATTTTTCATTATATCGGTTATGCTACGCAACTTTGCCATGCGCATATTTCTTTTTGCCATCTTTTTATTCTTTTTATATACTCTGTTTATTTTATTTGCAGCACCGTTTGCATAAGCCTCAGCCTTTTTGATGTGTGGTTTTGCAAATGCAACAGCCACATTCCTATACTCCCGCCATTTACTTACAGCAACGAGTAAACGCTCCGCTATATCTCCTGCTTTTTCTGCAAAAGATTGTCCCGATTTATATATCATCATCAATAACAACCTCCGCTATGTATGGAAGCTGACGGAATTTCTCATCACAATCAAGTCCATATCCTATAATAAACTTATCAGGAATTTCAAAGCCTGTATAATCAGCCTCAAACTCTACTATTCTACGTGACGGCTTGCTAAGCAAGGTACATACCTTTACAGATTTTGGTCCACGTTCTTCAAGCATAGGCACCAGGACAGATAATGTATTTCCCGAATCAATAATATCCTCAAAAATTATAACATCTTTTCCGCGAATATCAATATCAATATCCTTTTTGATATGTATTTTCCCACTACTTTCTGTACCGCTTCCGTAGCTTGAAACCTGCATAAAATAGGTTTCTACATCTGTGGAAATTTCACGAATAATATCGCTCATGAAAACAAAGCATCCTTTCAAAATTCCAACAGCAACTATTTCTTTATCTTTGTAATCTTTACTGATAAGAGCGCCCAACTCCTTTACCCTCTTATCAATTTCCTCTCTGCTTATAACTATATTACCTATACTCATATTTTTCATCATATGTTACCACCAACCCTGATTTTGTATTTTTATTCTTCTTATAAGGCTCTGCACATCTGTAACCTATTACTGCAATCACTTCATCCTCGCAACACAACAGAGGAATTTCATCACGCTTACCTCTTGGTATCTTTAAGTCAATCATCAGACTTTTAAGTTTCCTTGTCCTACCGTCGGAAAAGACTGCAATCGTGTCACCCTTGCGACGATATCTGATGCTTAAATTTTTGTTCTTAATCTTATCATAGTCAAGCATCAATTGATTTGACTCAATCTTTTCATCAGGTTCTGCCAGCTTGATACTTATGCAATAATCAGCAACATCGTACACCTTGCCGATTTCTACTTCATAATGAATTTTATCTGTATAATAATTTTCGGGCAAATCATTTTTTTCAAAAGCCAGCCAACCATATCTTACAACAGCAATTAACTCTCCCGGAAGTTCTGTCTTTGCCCCTGTTTCTTTATCAAGCAAATTAAGAATAGAATTAATATGAATTTTTTCTATTTTATATCCTTTTCCCATCACGTCCCTTACTGCGCATCTAATCACACGCACCTTGATGCTTTCTTCAAGCATTTTGAGGGATTCAATGTCAAGAACAGTAGGTTTTTTATTTTTAATGGGACCGTTAATTCTGTTATACAGTCTGCTTGCATAGCCATTGATAAATTCGCCATCCTGTGCCGACGTTTCTGCAAGATTTGAAAGTGCGGAATTGATATTGGGATTAAATTCACTTCTTATCATGGGCAAGAGAACATTTCTTATGTTGTTTCTTGTGTAATTGTTATCATTATTTGTACTGTCGGTACAAAAAGCTATGCCATTTTCAGATAAATATTTTTCTATATCTTTTCTTTCTATATCAAGTATAGGTCTTATAACCCCATCAGCCCTTTTATATTGAATTCCAGACAATCCATCAAGTCCTGTTCCGCGTATAATTCGCATTAAAACAGTTTCAGCCTGATCATCACGATTGTGAGCAGTTGCAATTTTATTATATCCATTATCTTGACATATTCTATGAAAGGCACGATACCTTGCAAGTCGTCCTGCAGCTTCTACAGACAGGTTTTCTTCCTTTGCAAGTTTAGGGACATCAACCCTTTCAATAAAGAATTCAATTTTTAAATCATTACATAACCTCTTTACGAATTCCATATCCCTGTCAGCTTCTTCACCACGAATACCATGATTTATATGTATGGCACCCAATGAAAAATTAAGTTCTAAAGCTATCTTTCTTAAACAATGCAAAAGGCATACTGAATCAGCACCACCGGATACACCAACAAGAATCCTGTCGCCATCATCAATCAGGTTATGCTTTTTTATGGTATTCTTTATTACTTCAATTAGCTTAATTGAACTACCTTGCATGATCTCCGCTCCAGTCCGTAAACATTGTATATTCACCAAGCCAGGTTATATAATCATATCCAACTTCACCATTTCGATATTTAGCGAAATTACACTTCGCCTTATTTGGTTCTTCAGCATCTTCATGATAGTATCCATCTCTGTGCAAAAACATAACAATATCAGCATCCTGCTCAATTGCACCGGAGTCACGAAGGTCACTGAGAACAGGTTCTCTTTTTTCTTTATCAGACGCACGGCTGAGCTGTGACAACGCAATAATCGGAATATTCAAATCATTTGCAAGTATCTTTAACATACGTGAGATTTCCGAAATCTCCTGTTGTCTGCTTCCTCCCTTTGAAGAGCCATTTATAAGCTGAAGATAGTCCACAACAACAAGATCAAGACCTTTTTCAAGCATAAGCTTTCTGCATCTTGCACCTATCTCGCTGACAGTAAGGCTTGATGTATCGTCAATATACAATCCTGCCTGACCTAAAACCGCCATTGCCTCACTCATTTTGCCCCACTCATCATCTTTTATATCGCCTTTTTTAATCTTGTCGGAACTTATTCTCGCCTCACTGCTGAGAAGTCTGTTAGCCACCTGAATACCGGGCATCTCAAGGCTGAATATGGCAACATTCTTTTTACTGTTAACAGCAACATTTCTTGCAATATTCAAAACAAAACTTGATTTTCCCATAGCAGGTCTTGCCGCAAGGATAATAAGTTCTGCCGAATGAAGACCCGATGTTCTTCTATCTATATCAATAAACCCTGTCGGTATTCCCGTTACATTACTATCCTTGTGAGAAAGCCTGTCCAGCTTATCAAGGCTCTCGTCAAGATATCTTCCGATATGAACTAATCCGTTGGTGCTTCTCCCCTGAGAGATATCTATAATGGACTGCTGTGCCTTTGCCATTATGTCATCTGTTTCTTCATCGCCCCTGTAACAACGATTACGAATACTGTCTGCCATACGAATCATCTGACGCATAACAGCCTTGTCTTTAACAATACTTGCGTAATAGCCGACGCTTTCAATGGACGGGACAAGGTTTGCCACCTCGACCACAAATGAAATACCGCCTATTTTCTCAAGGACTCCACGTAACACAAGATGTTCCTTAAGGGTTACAAGATCGATTGGCTTGCCAATATTATAAAGGTCAACTATCGCTTCAAAAAGCTCTTTGTGACGGCTTATATAAAAATCATCAGCATTGATTTTTTCCAACACATTTGGAATGCAAGTCCTGTCAAGATACATTGCACCCAAAACAGACTGTTCAGCCTCGTTACTGAACGGCATTGACATTTCTGAAATATTAGCTTCCTCAACAGAGTTATTTTTTAATTCTTCACTCAATATACTCACCTGCTTTTAGAGCAAATTATATTATTCTTCTGTAACCGCCACTTTGAATGTTCCAATAACTTGGGGATAAAGTGTAACATTTACGTCACGAATTCCGCAATTCTTTATACCGTCAGGTAAATCAATCTTTCTCTTATCAACTTCGATTTTGTATTGCTCCTTAAGCGCCTGAGCAACATCCTTTGATGTGATTGAGCCAAAGAGTTTACCTTCTTTTCCCGCTTTTGCAGAAAGCTTAACGGTAACTTCTTTAAGTCGCTCAGCAAGGTCACGAGCCTTTTTCTCTTCCTGATTCTTATGATATTGCTGTGCTCCCTTTTGTCCTTCAAGCTCGTTTATTGCCTGTTTGGTTGCAGGCTTTGCCAATCCCTTTGGTAAAAGGAAATTGGTTGCATAACCATCACTTACATTAATTAGATCACCTTTTTTGCCTTGTGATTTTACATCCTGTGTTAAAATAACCTTCATTTTATATTCCTCTCTTTCACTTTAAGATCTATTTTATAGGCCTGATCTCAATTATCGGCGCTTCATCAAATAAAACCTCATCAATCGCCATGCGAAGCTTTTGCTCAGCAAAGCTAAGGCTATTGTTCTTAAGCTGTGCGCCTGCTATGGTAATATGCCCGCCGCCACCAAGTTTTTCAAGTATCACCTGAACATTTACAGTATCTAACGAGCGTCCGCTTATAATCACCTTACCATCCACCAGTGCCAGAACAAACGCAGCCTCTATCCCCTTTATATCAAGCAAATCATCTGCAGCCTGGGCAACAATCAATTGGGCATTTTCTCCGTTGTAATCCGATACTGCAATAGCGATATTGTTACGATAAACCTTAGCATTGGATATAATTCTTGATTTTTCTACATATATATTAAGGTCGTTTCTAAAAAGTCTCCGAATATTAATTGGGTTAGCACCAAGCTTTCTTAAATAAGATGCGGCTTCAAAGGTACGAACACCTGTTTTAAAATTAAATCCTTTTGTATCAAGATAAATACCACTATATATAGCTTCCGCCTCAGCAGATTCCATATTCTGCTTGTCGGAAAAATACTGGAGCATTTCCGCAACCATTTCACAGGAAGATGAAGCAAAGGGCTCATGCAATGCAAGAACACTATTTTCAATAAAATCTTCACTTCTTCTGTGATGGTCAATCAGAACAATATTTTTGACACTTTTCAATACTTCGCTGTATTCAACCATCGTAGGACGGTGTGTGTCTACAACGATGAGTAAAGTATTATCATCAATAATCGACATTGCTCTGTCCTGATTTATTATACACTCATTATATTCCTTTATTTTGCTCAGCCAATCCATAATCAGCTTCACGTTATTATTCGCTTTATCCATAGCGATATATGCCTTTACGTTTCTGTCTCTTAACGCTCTGAATAATCCAACTGATGCGCCAAAACTGTCAGCATCAGCGTTTTTGTGTCCCATAATAATAACATTAGAACTTGTATCGGCTAAATCCCTTAATGCATGGGCAACAACTCTTACCTTAACTCTTGTACTCTTTTCAACCTCACGGCTTCTCGCACCAAAGAACTGATATCCAAGTGCAGTTTTAACAACAGCCTGATCACCGCCTCTTCCAAGAGCCATTTCAAGGGCCGTCGAACCATATCGTTCGTTTTCGGAAATATTTTCTCCGTTTCTTCCAACGCCTATACTTAATGTTACAGGCAATCGGTTCTCATGGTTTATGGTTTTAACCTCGTTCAGGATGCTGAACTTTTCATTCATTATAGTCTCAAAATTACGGGCCTCAAAGAAAATTACAAACCTGTCTCTTTCGTATCTGACTTTAACGCCCTCACCTTTTTCAACCCATTCATTTATGCAACGTTCAATATCTCCAAGAAGAGCTCCATGGCATTGATTTGGTGTAGACTTAAGAACTTCATCGTAATTGTCAATCATCAGGTATGCTGCAACAATCTTTTTATCCTCGATGCTTTTTCGCAAATTCTTAATAAGAGTAACTTCTGTAAAATAAATACCAATCATGGTACCTATTACTCCGTTTTGATTGGTGCGAACAGCACGACCTGTTACCACATAGGTCCTGTCTTTATAGGTAAGCTCCACAGGTGTAGGATTTCCGTCTTCTACAAAACGGCTGAATGGTATTTCCGGGAAAATATCCTGAATGTACTCACCATAAATACCACCATGTTCCAATAAGTTTTCAAACTTTTCATTATACCACTGCACAGCGCCACTTACTGTCGTAACTACCATTGGCGACGGGAATGTTTTAACCGCTGTCTTTGTTGTATTTTCAACGCAAAATGCAACATTCTCAAGCTGAGCCGCATAGGCCTTACGTCGTTTACGGGCATTGAGCCAACGATATACACCAAAGCTTATTCCGGCAACCATTTCAACAATAGCCAGAATAATTATATCAACCTTACCCATAAGGCCCATAATAAGAGTGATTATCCCCATTATTCCAAAACACAGGACAAATGCCCATGTAGCTTTTGTATATCTTTCTTTTTCAAGATCAACTAAACTTTTACCGGTGTTTTGCATCATTTCCACCCGCCTTTCCTATACGCCTGTAATCAAACATACCATCAAACAGGCCAACGAAAGTTAATATGCTTACAATAAAACTTATAAACAAATATCCTGATAAAAATACAATACAATATATTCCAAATCTTCCATATCCCGATTTAATTTTACTGCTTAGTTTATAATCAATAAAAGCAAAACCCGACACTCCTATAAAAGCATATAAAAGTGCCTGAAGATTTCTAAGTGCAGACATAAAAACGGATGTACTTTCTGAAAATGTCGTAATCAGCATAAGAATAACCGCGCCATAACAAATTCCACGTGTTGCATGTATATATTTAAATGGCATACTAGGTATATTACCAAATCTGATTATCCGTAAAATGAATGCACCAAACATATATATCACATATCCGATAACAACAGAAGAACCTATAACAAACGACGGCATATAAAGATATATATATTCGCGCATAAGTTCAAAAGCATCGTTTAACGTTCCGGATGTTATATTCATTTCCTGTCCTATACCTGTGCCGGAAAGCTCACCAAACAGAGATGACATAATATCTTTTGTTGAATTTATTGTTTCATCTATCATCTTGCTTATTCCGTTTCCGTCAACAGAATAATTTATAACAAGCAATTGTAACATCAATCCTGCAAGAACTCCGGCAGAAACAATGGCAATAGAAAGTTTAAAGGACTTTTTATTTTTTACGCAATATCCCATAGCAATACCCGGCAACATATTAGTCACACCAAATAGTACAATAGATATAAAATTCCCGGTAAGAGCAAAAAGCACCAGTACAGCTGCAACTGCCGCAGTACAAGATAACCCAAGACCATGTTTAATTCCAAGATAGGTCAAAGGTATACCAACAACTGCAACAGACACAATCGAAAATATAGGTATATATATAGCGATTACAGCCAACAAAACTGTTAAAGCCGTACAAACAGCCCCATCTGCAATCATTCTGCTTTTAAAATTTTTCATGGCAATCCTCGATTCCAACTATCCAAAAATTGTAATAAAAACAATTACCCCGACTATATCTTAATATAATACCAAATTACAACACTTTTTTCAACTATAATTTTTAATTTTTATTAAATATTTTTATACATCAAAAAGGCAGACATAAAATCGTCTGCCTTCAGCGTGTCGATAAACCTATCGACACGCTGACAGATGTTGAAAAAGGAAGTTATATTTTGCGAACTCGTTTTCGTCGCTGTACGATGGTACTGCAGAGAACGAGTTCGCAAAAAGCAAGCAACCGCAAGGAAAACTCGATGTTTTCTTTGCGGTTATTTCCTTTATGTAAGCGGGCAGTCGAGTAACCTCTCTCAGTCACTTCGTGACAGCTCTCCCAGTGGGAGAGCCCTTTTCCTGTCCCTACAAATTTTCTTTTTGTATTTTCATGTTTGCGGTAGAACGACTTTTTCGACAGTCTGAAGGCAGACATAAAATCGTCTGCCTTTAAACCAATTTTAATGACTTTTTAGTTGAAAACTCCGAAAGCTGATAAAAGAATAAGTACCAGACATACCGGTGCAACAAACTTGACCATAACCACATATAATGGCTCTCTGCCGAACTTTTCTCCATTTAGCTTAATTTCATCAGATATCATTTTTGTTCCGCATATCCAACCTACAAATACACATGTGAGTAATGCGATAATCGGCATAAGGAAACTATTTATAACATAATCAAATATATCAAGAATCTGTGCAACAGAACCGTTTGGAAGAGTATATTCAAAATACCAGATATTATAGCCAAAACATGTTACCAATGCCAGGATTACTGATATAACCAAGGCGATAACAATTGACTTCTTTCTGCTAAATCCGAACTTATCCATAATCATAGATACAACTGCCTCTAATATTGAAATGGATGATGTCAAAGCAGCAAAGAGCACAAGCACAAAGAATAATGCACCAACAATATGACCTATAAAACCCATTTCGGCAAAAATCTTAGGCATTGAAACGAATAAGAGTCCGGGACCTGCTGCATTTAAACCTTCGCTTCCCTGAAATGTATATACAGTGGGAATCATAATAAGTCCTGCAAGAATAGCAACACCCGTATCAAAAATCTCGATATGATTTACAGACTTAACAAGGTCAGTATCACTCTTTGCATATGAACCATAAGTTATCATTATACCCATAGCAATGCTCATAGAGAAGAATATCTGTCCCATAGCATCAAGTAACACATTGAAAAACTTACCTACTGTCATACCTGTAAAATCAGGCAGAACGTAAATCTTTAAACCATCAATAGCCGAGCGACCGCTTTCAGCATCAGACAGTGTCAATGCGAAAATTGCAATACCAATTACAATAAAAACAAGAGCAGGCATAAGAATCTTTGAAAACTTCTCAATTCCTTTTTCAACACCGAACACAACTATTAAAGCGGTTATTCCCATAAAAATTCCCATCCACACAATAGGTGGCCAGAAAGATGTTATAAACCCTGTAAAATAACCATCAGCCACAGTTTGCATTCCGCTTCCGATAAGAAAATCCAAAGAATACTTTGATACCCATCCGCCAATTACACAGTAATAAGGGAAAATCAAAAGCGGTACAATGGCAGCAAGAATTCCCAAAAAGCCAAATCTCTTATCAATCTTCTCATACGCTCGAATTGCACTCATTCTTGTTTTTCTTCCAATTGCAATTTCGTTTATCAAAAGAGCAAAACCAAAGGTCAATGTCAATATTATATAAACCAACAGAAAAACTCCGCCGCCATCCTTTGCGGCAAGATACGGAAATCTCCATAGATTACCCAAACCAACTGCAGAACCGGCAGCAGCCAAAACAAAACCAAGTCTTCCCGAAAAGCTTCCTCTCTTCTCTTTCAAAATAACTCCTCCTCTTGAAAATAATATGTAGTGTAAATTATTTTATTATAATTTACTTTTTATGTCAAGTAATTCCAAATCCATAGAGAGTTTTGTCAACAAATTTTAACATTTTTCGTATGTTGTTAATAATTTAACTTTCCTTGACAAAATATTTAATGATAAAGTATAATTTTAGATAAATAACTATAAAAATTTCACTTAAGGAGGAAATTTATGAAAACATTTTTTGGTGGTATTCATCCTAAAAGTCACAAGGATGCCGCCCACATGCAAATCACCACATTGCTTCCCCCTGAAGAACTTATTATACCTGTTGCGCAACATATAGGTGCTCCGGCGGTACCATGTGTAAAAATTGGTGAAGCTGTTTTAATGGGTCAAAAAATTGCTGAAGCACAGGGGTTTGTGTCTGCAAATATCCATTCTCCTGTTTCGGGTGTGATAAAATCCATTGAGAAAAGACTTCATCCTAACGGTTTGCCAACAGAGTGTATTATTATAACAAATGACTTTAAGAACACTCCTGCTCCCGAGCTTACAAAGCCAAATCGCGATTATAAAGCTCTTTCGGCAGAAGAAATTATTTCATGCATTCATGAAGCAGGAATTGTTGGTGTTGGTGGTGCAACATTTCCCACGCATGTTAAGCTTTCACCTCCTGCAGATGCGAAAATTGATTACATAATACTAAACGGAGCAGAATGCGAACCCTATCTGACATCTGATCACAGATCAATGCTTGAGAATTCCCGTGACATCATTACAGGGCTTGCAATTATTATGAAGATTTTTGGTCTTAAAGAGGGTTATATTGGCATTGAAAATAACAAGCAGGATGCTATAGAACAAATGAAAGCACAAGCCGCACAGTTTAAAGACGGTAAAATTCATATAGTTACCCTGAAAACCAAATACCCTCAAGGGTCAGAAAAACAACTTATCTACGCTGTTACAAAGCGAAAAATCAAATCGGGCCAGTTACCATGGCAAATGGGGTGTATTGTTTCTAACGTTGAAACTGCACGAGTTATAAAAGAAGCAGTTATCAACAGAATTCCCCTTACACGGCGTATTGTTACAGTCGGCGGAGATGCTGTCAAGCGCCCCGGAAACTTTTATGTTCCCATCGGCACAAGCTTTGCACATATCCTTGAAAATTCAGGTGGATTTTGCAAATATGTAAATAAAGTAATTATGGGTGGACCGATGATGGGGCTATCAGTTCCTAACACATCTGTCCCTGTCATAAAAGGCACGTCAGGTATTTTAGCCTTTGGCGAGGAGTTGTCTAAGCTTGACCATGCAGGACCATGTCTTAACTGCAGTAAATGTGTCTTTGCCTGTCCTATGAACCTTCAACCAAATCTTTTGGACAAAATGTCAAGGTGCAATGACTTTGATGCACTTGAAAAATTACATATATTTGATTGCCTAGAGTGCGGAAGCTGTGCATACGTTTGTCCATCAAAACGCCGACAGGTTCAGGAAATTAAAATTGCAAAAGTAAAAATAAAAACTATTAACAAGAAAGTTGAATAGGTTAAAGGAGGAATTTTAGATGAACGAAAAACTTATTGTATCTCATTCACCGCATTTCGTTGATAATAATTCTATTCAGCGAACAATGCTACATGTTATCATCGCTCTTATCCCTTCTTTAATTGCAGGCTGTGTATTTTTTGGTTTAAGGGCATTTATTGTCACTGCCACCTGTGTTCTCACCTGTGTGATATCAGAACTTATATGGCAGAAGCTTTTAAAAAAGCCTGTAACGATAAACGATTTAAGTGCAGTTGTTACCGGTATGCTCCTGGCTTTTAATCTTCCGTCAGGAATTCCATTATGGATTGCAATTATTGGGTCGGTTTTTGCAATTATAATTGTAAAACAGTTTTTTGGAGGTTTAGGACAGAATTTTATGAATCCCGCTCTTGCAGCCAGGGCATTTCTTCTTGCCTCATGGACATTAGCTATGACAACTTTTCCCAATCCCGGTGAATATCTTCATGTGTTGAACTCCGCAGACGCAGTTACCTCTGCTACTCCTCTTGAAGCCTTCACACAAAGCACAAAAGATATGCCCTCTTATACAAATTTATTCTTTGGTCATATTGGCGGTTGTATTGGTGAAACATCAAAGCTTGCAATTTTAATCGGGGCTGTTTACCTGCTTTTAACACGGGTAATACGTCTTCGCATTCCTGTTATATATATTGCAACCGTTGCTCTTGGCGCATGGATTTTTGGTGGCCGAAATGGGTTCTTTACAGGTGACTGGCTATATCAGATTTTATCAGGCGGACTTTTCCTGGGGGCATTCTTTATGGCAACAGATTATACT
Organism: Ructibacterium sp.; assembly: GCA_045542095.1. Classification (GTDB taxonomy): domain Bacteria; phylum Bacillota; class Clostridia; order Monoglobales; family Monoglobaceae; genus Ructibacterium. The sequence continues at coordinate 77,693 of JAZQKJ010000049.1, read as the reverse complement.
ACCACACCTACAACACCTGTGGGGCAGATCCTTTTTGCTTTGGGCTGTGGTATCTTAACTGTTTTATTCAGATTCTGGGGAGGGTATCCAGAAGGGGTATCCTACTCTATTCTGCTTATGAACATTTTGACTCCGCTGATTGATAAAGTTACTGCTCCTCGTCCCTATGGTGCTTCTATTTTCAAAAAGGAGGTGCGGTAATTATGAAAGAAATTACATCTTTAACCGTAAAGCTTCTCATTATATGTGTAATAGTTGCCGGGCTTCTTGCTTTTGTAAATGATGTTACTCAACCAATAATAGCATCAAACGAAAAAAAAACATTCCAAAAATCTATGATGGATGTTCTGGATACTTCTGATAGCTTTGAAAAAATCGACAATGTTGATTATGTGGCAGAAAATGGCGTAAAATTGAATTCCGTTTATAAAGGTAATAATGGTGGCTATGTTGTAAGTACAACATGTTCCGAAGGATATGGCGGTGATATAAATGTTATGGTTGGCATCACCCCGCAGCTTGACGTAAAAAAAGTTATTATAATTTCAATGAGTGAAACTCCGGGTCTTGGTGCAAAAGCAAACTCCCAGGAATTTCTTGGTCGTTTTGTCGGTGCAACAAAAGGTTTGGAAGTTATAAAGAACAGCGAACCGCATCACAATAAGATTTCGGCTTTGTCTGGTGCAACAATTACCTCAAAAGCCGTTACAAAAGCAGTTGATTGCGCTCTGGGTGCCGCAAATGCTATAAATCAGAAAGGGGGTAACAACTAATGAAAGAGTCAGTATGGAAAACCTTTTTAAATGGCTTATTAAAAGAAAACCCGACCTTTGTGTTGTTTCTTGGAATGTGTCCTACTTTAGCTGTTACCACCGGTGTTACAAACGCAATAGGTATGGGACTTTCTACAACAGCCGTATTAATTTGCTCTAACCTGGTTATTTCACTTTTACGAAATTTTATCCCAAGCAAGATACGTATTGCTTCTTACATAGTAATTATCGCAGGCTTTGTAACAGTTGTAGAAATGCTCCTCAAGGCGTATCTTCCTTCACTTTCGGAAAGTCTTGGTATATACATTCCTTTAATTGTTGTAAACTGTATTATACTGGGACGTGCTGAAGCATTTGCTTCCAAAAACGGCGTATTCAAGTCTATATTAGACGGAATCGGTATGGGGCTTGGTTTTACAATAGCTCTTATTCTTATTGCCTCAGTACGCGAGACACTTGGTGCAGGTGCTTTTGCCGGAATTCCAATCTTTGGCGATAAATTTCAGCCTGCTTCTATAATGATTTTACCACCGGGTGCATTTCTTACCCTTGGAATATTATTGGCTATCATAAACAGTGTTTCAAAAAAATTCAAGGCATCAAAAGGAGGCACAGAAAATGATTAGTGAATTGTTGATTATAAGTATTGGTGCAATCCTTATTAACAACTTTGTTCTTGTTCAATTTTTAGGCATTTGCCCTTTCCTTGGTGTATCAAAAAAGGTTGACACAGCCGCAGGTATGGGATTTGCAGTTATATTTGTTATGCTTTGTGCATCGGTGATAACATGGATTGTTCAGGAATATTTACTTGTTCCATTTGGAATTGAATATATGCAAACTATTGCATTTATTCTTGTTATTGCAGTACTTGTTCAGTTGGTAGAAATGTTCTTACAAAAATCTGTTCCGGCACTTTATAACTCATTGGGGGTTTATCTTCCTCTTATTACCACCAACTGTGCAGTTTTGGGTGTTGCAATACAAAACATAACTAAATTCAGTGGCACAGAAATGAGTTTTATTAAATCTGTGACCTACGGAACATCCGCCGCAATCGGTTTTACCGTTGCAATAGTTTTATTCGCAGGTGTCCGCGAACGGCTTGAACATTCAGATATTCCATCTTTTCTTAAAGGGATGCCTATTGTACTTGTTACAGCCGGACTTCTCTCTATTGCATTCTTGGGCTTTTCCGGTCTCAGCTTTCAGTAAGGGAGGTTTTAAACTATGAATGAAATTATTATTCCAATCATTATAATTGGTTCAATGGGATTAATTTTTGGATTATTGCTTGGCTTTGCATCAAAGATTTTTGCAGTTAAAACCGACGAAAGATATGATAGGATAATTGAAATCCTGCCAGGGGCAAATTGTGGCGGTTGCGGTTTTTCAGGATGCAGTGCATACGCAAATGCTCTCGTTAAAGGCGGAGTTCGTGCAAATATGTGCCCCGTCTGTTCTGATTCCGCATCTGGAAAAATTGCAGATATACTTGGGATTAAAAATGAAGAAAAGGAAAAAATGGTTGCTCGTGTTCTATGCAACGGTTCGCCTGACAAAGCAGTACAAAAATATGTATTTGACGGTCCTATGAACTGCCACGCCGCTATACGACTCGGCGGTGGAGAAAAAATGTGTCCCTATGGATGTCTGGGTCTGGGTTCCTGCGTATCAGTTTGCAAATTCGACGCCATACATATCAAAAACGGTGTTGCAGTAATTGATGATGAAAAATGTGTTGCCTGTGGAGCCTGTGCAAACGAATGTCCTAAAAATATTATTAAAATTTTGCCCGCAAAAAGCAAGTATGCAATTACATGTAAATCTGTTGATAAGGGAAAGGTCACCAGAACAGATTGCTCTGTGGGATGTATCGGTTGCGGAATTTGTGCAAAGAACTGTCCCGAGGGCGCAATAACTGTTAAGGATAATCTTGCCGCAATCGACCCGGTTAAATGTGTTAACTGCGGAATTTGTGCAGAAAAATGTCCTCAACATTCGATAAGTCATGTAGATTTTTTATAGAGATATACAAAAAAGGAGATGTGAAAAAATTTTCACATCGCCTTTTTTGTTAAACATCCATATCTTCTAATTGTATCTGTGCCACAGCAGCATCAACTATAATATCGTTTACTGATATTTTTTTAAACTCTTTTGTGGTTTTTATTTCAGCCTGGCTCAACCAATAATTTGTAAGCTCTTCAAAGCCTGCTATTCTTTTTATTATATGCTCACCATAGCTTGTTTTTACTACGTCGCTTATTTCATTTACCTTCAAAGCAAAAGCAGCATCTTCAAACTCTTTAACCATTTCGCCTTTACCAAAGGTATATCCCCCTTCTCCTTCGCCCGGGTCCTGATTATACTCTTTAATCAGCTTATCGAAATCCTCGCCCTTTTTAATAAGCTTTAAGATTTTCTCACCCTCGCCCCCGGCAACAAGGATATGCTTGGCAGAAACAATAATATCATCTGTATAGTCGGCTAACACATCAGGATTTTCGGGATAATACTTCGTGGGATTATTATATATATCTCCCCTTGCCATAGACATTTTAGACATCATACCATCAAGGCGTATAAATTCTTCTTTATCAAAGATAGCAAGACTCTTGGCAACCGCATTGACATATTCGTCACTTTTCTGACTAAGCATTGTTTTCACCTGTTCAACCAAAAGTTCATCATTATACTCTAGTCCCGCGTCAAGACCGGCTTCAATATAAATAATAGTTTTTGCAACATCTTCTAATGCCTTATTAATAATATAATCCTTTGCAACTATATCATTGAAAGTAGCTTTATCCCAATTAAACATAAATGGGTTATTTATCAAAGCAGCACTCTTATCATAAAAATATGATACCTGCTGATAAATGAAATAATTTAAATCCTTATCTGTAATTTCAACACCATTTACAGTTGCAACAACTGAACCGTCCGGAACATACTTTTCATCACTAAACCGTGAGAATAAATACACTGTATTTCTGACTTCAGACCATGTGACCTCACAGCCTGCACATTCTGCAATTGCACGTACAGGAACCATTGTTCTGTCCGACATAGTTACAGGTGCAACATCACAGATATATTCATACTCCTGATTGTTTTTTGTATACTTAATCACAGGATTATCAATCTGTACGATAATTTTGCTATCATCTTTTGTTGATGTTGCTGTTTGAGTTTCCTCTTCCCACGAAACTTTGTAATTAAGTTTTTCAAATATTGCACGAATGGGAACAAGAACACGGTCCGATACCATAACAGGAGGCTGATCAAATAAAACTTTTTCATCATTTAAAAGAACATTAATTTTGTCATCTTGCCCGGTGTCTTCGGCATAAACCGAAACTGAAATAAGGGATATAGCAAATACTAACGCAAAAAATAAACAAAGTAATCTTGAAGTTTTCATTTTGACACCTCCTCTAAATCTTTTCTAAAATCATTATTTTACTGATATAATCAGCAGATGAAACCCAGGGAATACCGGAACGCATAAGAAGATCGCCACCATAAACTGTTCCTGATTCAACATCTAAATAATCAGCGTTTTCATCGAGTCCCTCAAGTTTAATCCATTTCCGTACCGCATTGGGTTTTCCGCGTAAACAGTATAGACAAACAACAACCTTCTGTCCGTCTTTGCTTACAAAGTTAAATGCGGCATCGTCACAATTAAACGGAGAAACAAGTCGATACATTTCTCCGTAATGGATTATACTGCGGATTTCCTTATATTTTTCCACCTGCTCCTTAGCTTCGTTTAAATCTTCTTGAGAAAGCTTTGATAAATCAAGCTCAAAGCCAAACTGTCCCATCAGTGCAACTTCGGCACGAAGTTTAATAGGGGTCGTTCTTCCTACCTGATGATTGGGAACAGCCGAAATATGTGCCCCCATTGTTGAAGTTGGATAAACGGTGCTTACACCGTACTGAATATAAAGTCGTTCCACACCGTCTGTACTGTCGCTTGTCCAGATTTGAGGCATATAGTAAAGAATACCCGGATCAAATCTTCCGCCACCGCCACTGCAGCCTTCGAAAAGAATGTCAGGAAAAGCTTTTGTAAGTTCGTCCATTATTCTGTAAAGACCCAAGACATATCTGTGGCACAGCTCGCCTGTTCTTTCAGGCGGAAGTTCAGCAGAACCCAGCTCTGCCATATATCTGTTCATATCCCATTTAATATATGAAATTTTTGATGGACCAAGCACTTTTGAAACCGCATCAATAACATAATCCTGTACATCCTCGCGTGACAGATCAAGTATCCATTGAAATCTTCCATAGCTTGCTTCATAGCCCGGAATATGTATATGCCAATCAGGATGTGCTCTGTGCAGGTCACTGTCAGGGGAAACCATTTCAGGCTCGAACCATAAGCCAAATTTCATGCCTGTTGCATCAACTTTTTCAGAAAGTGCACCAACACCGTCAGGCAGTTTATTTCTGTCAGCTACCCAATCGCCCAATGAAGAATGGTCATCATTTCGCTTGCCGAACCAACCATCATCTAATACCATAAGCTCAACGCCGATTTCCTTTGCTTTATTTGCAATATTTAAAATCTTTTCTTCGTTGAAATCAAAATATGTAGCCTCCCAGTTGTTAATCAGTATAGGTCTTTCAATATCGCGGTATTTACCTCTGCAAAGACGGCTTCTGTATAAGTCATGATAAATTCTTGACATTCCACCAATACCTTTATCGCTGTATACAAGCACAGCTTCCGGAGTCTGGAATGTTTCGCCGCAATTGAGCTTCCAGTCAAAGTGACGTGGATTAATTCCTATATAAGCACGTGTATTGTTAACATGGTTATATTCAACACCAAGCTCAAATTCACCGCTGTATATTAAGCTGAATCCAAAACATTCGCCCGCATGTTCGCTTGTATTTTTCCTTAAAAGAGCTAAAAAGGGATTTTGCATATGACTGCTTACACCTCTTGAGCTTGAAAATAGCATGTTCCCCCTTGTTAAAGGTATTCTCTCTACGTTACATTCTCTTCTTACTGCCCCCGGAAGATGAAGGATATCAAACTCCGAATCCTCTATATCAAGGCAAGCAGACAGTGCCTTTTTAATCTGAACAGGGTTTTCATTATTATTCTTTATTCTGACATTTCTTGTAATAACATCTCTGTCTGCAAAAATCGTATATGACAGAACAACCTCAACACCGCTTAACGAATCAACAAGTGTTATTTCAAGGGTATCAGCTTCATCATCATTCTCAACATACGTTGCAGGAAGACCTTCAAGTGATTTTTTACCTTTAAAAATATCATGTTTAATATATTTAAGCTGTGGAATAGCAGATCTGCCATTAAGGGTTATTTCAAGAGCAGGATATCTGCGGTCTGTACCGCCTTCGACACCATACTCAAGCTGAACAAGCTCTGATGAAATACTTTCCGGGAGCCAGGCATCCATAGCAGAGCACGGTTCTTCCGAATGAGGTGCCAATACATCAGCTTTTGGGAAATTGCGAATGGGTTTTCCCCAGTACATGTGGCTGATAAGAGCATCACCAAAAACTCCCATAGCATAAGTTGAATTAGGTGTATTTAAGTAAAACACCTTATTTTTTCCGTCAAATAAAATTGCCATATTTCTTCTCCTAAAACTATTTTTATAAACAAAAAGGGAGAACTCCTCCCTTCTTGCTATGATTTTAATTTACTTAACAGGAACAATATTAAACGATTTCCTTACCATCTCTCTTGCATCTTCCAGAGTAAAATCAGGATTTTTATAGATAACCTGAGCAAGAAGGTTTCCTGTTGCAGTAGCCTCGACAGGTCCTGCATATACAGGCTTCTTTGTATACTCTGCAGTAAGCTCATTAAGATATTTATCCTGACATCCTCCGCCTACTATATGGATTGCAGTTACCGTCTTACCTGAGAGCTCTTCTATCTCAGAAACAGCATCTGCGTAAGATTTTGCAAGTGAATGATATACACTGTTTATAACCTTACCAAGAGGCATATCAGGCTGACCAAGGTAGTTCTTTATGGCGTCAATCATATTATCAGGAGCAAGAAAAGCACTTGCATTTACATCAATATATTCATATTCGCCACATTCTTTTGCAATGCGCGTTGTTTCTTCATAGGTCAATGGTTTATCAACGTTACGACGAATGTTCTGGAAAAGCCACATACCCATATAGTTCTTTAAAAATCTGAATGTTTTTCCAATTCCGCCTTCGTTGGAAAAACCGGCGTTCATGGCATCCATTGTAAGAACTGCCTCGGTATTTTCCATACCAATAAGACTCCATGTACCTGAAGAAATATACATGCTGTCTTTTTCTAACGGACATGCTGCAACCGCACTGGCAGTATCATGGCTTGGACAGAATACAACCTTTGCATCAAATCCAACATAGTCACGGACCTCATCAGTAAAGCTACCGATTTCGGTACAGGGCATTGCCAATTCAGAGAACAGCTCTCTGTCAAAGCCCAATGCATCGATAATCTCCCAGTCCCATGTCTTTGTATTTGCATTTATCATACCCATTGTTGATGATTCTGTGTATTCATTCAACACTTTACCTGTAAGACCAAAAGATAAAAATGCAGGCATCAACAGGAAATGAGCAGCCTTTTCAAGACGTCCGTCCATCTTATCTGCATAAAGCTGATAAACCGTATTATAGGTTTGCTTCTGAATACCTGTAAGCTCATACATACGTTCTTTAGTAATAAGTTTTTCAACCTCAGGTATACTTCTGTCTGTTCTTGAATCACGATAACAATAAACAGGTTTAATTACATTCAAATCCGCATCAAGCAGGGCATAGTCAACACCCCACGTATCAATGGCAACTGTTTCAGGTAATTTCCCTGCCAGCTTACACTGACGAATACCTTCTATAACCTCTTTTAAAAGGCTGTCTGTATCCCATATAAGCTTGTTATCCTCTTTTTTAAGATTATTCTCAAATCGGTACACTTCCTCAGTTTTAATAACACCTTCCTCTATCCATCCGAGTATATGACGGCCTGAAGATGCTCCGATATCAACCGCAAGATGATATGTCAAAATAATTCCCCCAATTCAAAATGTTTTCCATAAAAAACATTTTATTAATATAAGACAATTATAACAGTTGACATAGGATAATTCTAATGCTATTATAATAAAAAATAGTAAAATATTCACTTTTTATTGGAGAATTAAAATGCCATATCTTGAATATCAAAAAAAAATTTCTTTTGAAAATATAAGCTTTCCATTTTCATATTTTGATATTGACCATGCACATAAAGATTATTCATCTTCTCCTCATTGGCACGACGAATATGAACTTATACGCGTTAAAAAAGGTAAGCTTGGAATAACGGTGAACAATTCTTTTTTTCAGTTGAAAAAGGGCGATGCAGTCATTATAAGCAACGGCTTTCTACACAGCCTCACTCCTGATGAATGTTGCTATGAATGTGTTATTTTTGATTTAGAACACTATTTAAGAAATCACCCTGATACTCAAGGTGAAATAAAATCATTTTTAAACCAGCAAAAACGAATTAAGCCCACATTTACCACTGACGAAAGAGAGTTTCAGGATATCTTTAATATAATTTTTCTTTCACTTCAGGATAAACAGCCCGGCTATACGTTGATAACTGAGGGTGCTCTTTGGCAACTTCTCGGTCTGGTTATAAAGAAAAAAGCCTATTTTGTTTTATCGGAAACAAATATGACTTATACAAAAAAGATTAAAGAACTTAAAACCGTCCTTAACTATATCGCAGTTAATTATCACAACGATATAACGTTAAACGATTTGGCAGGTTGCATACATATGAATCCCAACTACTTCTGCAAATTTTTCAAAGAGCTAATGCAGAAATCTCCTATTGAGTATCTTAATTCTTACAGAATCGAAAAGTCCTGTGAAATGCTTTGCGTTTCCAACAACACTGTCCTGAACACTGCCCTTGATTGCGGATTTAATGACGTAAATTATTTTATAAAGGTATTCAAGAGATACAAAGGAACAACACCGTTACAGTACGCTAAAAGTAACGTTAACAGGTGATGAACAACATGAACAAAAAAATTAATGAAATTTCAACCTACGAAGTTCTTATGTGCATCTTCGTTATAATAGCACACTCCATGTCGGAATGTGTCTTAAGCTATCCAAAAAACTCATTTTTTTACTTGATTTTTTTCTTTATATCACGAAGTATTTCTGTTGCAGTTTCAGCCTTTATACTATCTTCGGGCGTTAAATTTGCCAACAAGTATAAAAATGTAAAATTATCATACATAGACTTTATCACAGAAAGGTTATATAAAATTTATATTCCTTATATTTTTGTTGTTTGCTTGTATTACTTCTATTTCATCTTTCGGGGCAATATAACAGATTTTAATTTGATAGAACTGCTTAAATATATTATTTCAGGTCAGCTTGCCGCTCCGTTTTATTTTATAATTGTTATAATGCAATTTTATATCCTGGCACCGCTTTGGCTTGTTTTTTGCAAGAAAATACATGTTAGCATAGGAATACTGCTTGCTATTTCTATTACATCTCTAACACATTATTTCTTTAAAAATTCTAATTATAGCAACTATTGTTTTACTCCATATCTTATATATTGGATTTCAGGTTGTTACATAGGATTGAATTTTGATAAATGCATGAACTTCTTGCGGAAAATTAAAAAACCTATTATTGTTATCGGAATATTGTTTACCATTGCATACACCACCTTTGCTTACATGCTTTCTATAAATGAAAACACACATCTTACCAATGATGCCGTGGAAATAACAAGAATCCTCTTTTGTTTATTTGCCTCTTTAATGTATCTTTTGCTTATTAAAGACAAAAAAAATAAATTTATTGATGCAATGTCATCCTGTACATATTATGTATACCTTATACACAGTTTAATTATTTTTGAAACAGATTATATTATGACTTCATTCGAAATAAACGCTCTTGGGTATAGATTTATTATTCGACTTGTGTTAACATTTCTGCTATCCTTCGGCTTATCACTTGTGTGTGTTGGGATTAAAAAACTGCTGAGTAAAAAATAATACTTGCATTTTTCTGCCTTAAATGATAAAATATAACAGTAAATATTAGGGGAGCTGTTTTGGCTGAGAGGAAGATTTTATCTTCGACCCTTAACCTGATACGGATAATGCCGGCGTAGGTAAATATTTTTTAACTATGTTTCCTGTGGTTATTCCGTATTGGAATAACCATTTTTTATTGGAGGTAATAGGTTATATGGGCAAGGCAAAAAAAATAACAACTTGTGCAATAATGATTACACTTTCTGTAATACTTACACTTCTTTCCAAGCTTATTCCCAATATGCCATGGGGCGGTTCGGTTACACTTGCAAGTGCAGTGCCAATCATTATTGTTTCTCTTATTTTTGGTTTTAAATGGGGAATTATGTCGGGAATAACTTTTTCTATAATACAAATGCTGACAGGGTTTTATCCACCGCCAACACAAAACTTTTTTGATTTTATTCTTGTGGTATTACTGGATTATATTCTGGCATTTGGGGTATATGGTCTTGCAGGTGTATTTCACAAATTTATCATGCCAAACAAGCTTAAAATTCCTATTTCGGGACTTATCGTTATGCTTTTAAGATACATTTGTCATATTTTTTCAGGTATACTGATATGGGGGGTGTATGCTGACGAAGGTCAAAGCATACTCTCTTATTCTGTTATATATAACGGTATATATATGATTCCCGAAGCTATACTTACAGTAATTATCTTGGCGCTTCTTTCAAAATTTATAAATAAAATACGTGATGCACAATAAAAAAGCACGTTGCATATTTCTGGTATGCACCGTGCTTTTTATCTCTTTAAAAATTAATGCTCGTGTCCGCAATCACAATCACAACCACAGTCACACTCGTCAAAATCAAGCTCGATTATCTCACCACAGTCAGGACATGCAAAAACTCCGTCTGCGATATCGTCCAAATCATCGCCTGTTAAGTCAATCTCCGCACCGCACTTTTCGCATATAAGTGTGTACATATCGTCATCCAAATCATCGTAATCATCAGCGCCAAAAGCTTCATCTCCGATTATTTCGATAACATCTTCCATTTCTTCAATCTTATCAGTAATGAATCCCTGTTCCTGATCAAGCATTTCAAGCTCTTCAGCAACATCACCCAAAAGGTCAATTATTCCGTTAATGAGCTGACCTTCAGCTGATTCAACATCAAGTTTTAATCCGTCAGCTAACCCTTTAAGGTAAGCTGCGCGATTTGATATTTCAGACATAATAATTCTCCTTAAACTTAAATTCTTTCCATGTACTCGCCTGTACGGGTGTCAATACGTATCATGTCACCCTCGTTAACAAACATAGGAACAGTAATAATAGCACCTGATTCAACAGTAGCAGGCTTGGTTACATTTGTAGCTGTGTTACCTTTAACGCCAGGCTCTGTTGCAATAACCTTCATCTCAACAAATGTTGGAGGCTCAACTGCAAAAACATTACCCTTGTAAGAAACAATTTTAACGATCATATTCTCCATAACAAACTTAAGAGAATCACCTAACTGATCCTGGCTGAGAGGAATCTGGTCGTATGTTTCCTGATCCATAAAGTAGTATAAACCACTGTCTTCGTAAAGATACTCCATATCCTTTCTTTCGATACGAGCGGGCTCAACCTTTTCAGTTGGGTTAAATGTACGCTCAACAACGCCGCCTGTCATAACATTCTTCATCTTTGTTCTGACAAAAGCCGCACCCTTTCCTGGTTTAACATGCTGAAATTCAACAACCTGGTATACATTACCATCATATTCGAACGTAAGTCCGTTTCTAAAATCACCTGCACTTATCATTGGTGAAATCCTCCTTCAAAATATATTACATAATTTTTCTATATTTTATACTATCTTTGACTAAATTGCAAGACATTTTTCTAAAAAACACTTAATATTTTGATAAAAACTATAATTCCAGCAATTCCTTGGTAAAATCAGTAAGATTTTCGTATCCGTCTTTGGTAACACGGACCATATCTTCTATTCGTACACCGCCATTTTGAAGATATATTCCCGGTTCACATGTTACAATCATATTCTCCTTTAAAACTGTATTGCACCTTGAAGACACATTGGGCAATTCATGAATTAACATTCCTACTCCGTGGCCTAATGAATGACCGAAGTATTCTACATAACCTGCATCATCAATTATCTTTCGTGCAATATTATCCGCAAAGCTGCAGGTTACTCCTGCTTTTATGGCATCAAGCCCTGCAAGCTGTGCTTTTTTTACGATTTCATATATTTTCTTTTGTTCTTCATTGGCTTTGCCTATCACAACAGTTCGGGTCATATCAGAACAATATCCGTTATATACACAACCAAAATCCATTGTGACAAAATCACCGTATTCAAGCTTTTTCTGTCCCGGCTTACCATGAGGCATACCTGATTTATAACCTGAAACAACAACGGTTTCAAAGGATGGTCCCTCTGCTCCTATTTTACGCATCTGATACTCAAGTTCAGCCGCAATTTCAGTTTCGGTTACTCCCTCTTTTATATGCACAATGGTATTTGATAAAGCATTAACTGCTATTTTTTCCGCCTGTCTCAAAAAGTCAATCTCTTCGCCATTCTTTATTATGCGGGTTACTTCGACCTTATCGGACACAGGAACAAAATCTATGTCACCAAAGTTACTGCTAAAGGTTTTATATTCCGCAAATGACATATAAAAATCTTCAAAACCAAGTCTTGAAATTCCTTTAAGTTTATCCTTTATCTCCGCAAGCCTTTTTCCAGCAGTATATTCTATAACATTAAACTCAACAGCTTCCTCTGTTGCTGCCATGGTATATCTTGGATCAACAAACAAATATCTTTCTTTATGAGTTATTAAGGCGACACCTTCACCGCCTTTAAAATTTGTAAAATACCTGAGATTATGAGGTGATGTTATCAGTACGCCGTCACACTCTTTTAATATCCCATCAAGCTTTTCTAAATTCACAGTTTCACCAACTTATCGTTATATATTTTTTTAAGTTCAACCGCATCCTTGGTTTGAGTACCGGCGGACTCGCATATAATTCTGGGGGCAAATCCACCCTCTGCAAGTGCTTCCGCCAAAGGGTCAAACTCAGGTTCAAATTCCTTTTCGGCAAGGGTGTGGTGTTTCTTTTCTCCTGCATTAGTATATTCAATACGGCTGAAATGTGAATGAAATTCTTTTGCCTGATATGAATCAAGTTTTTTTACAAGCAAATCAAGTATAGAATTATAATCAGCCTTTTCTTTTAAACTTCCTCTTGTTTGAGCATTTACATGACCAAAATCAATTGTTGGAATAAGTCTGTCGCTTATACTGCATAGCTTTAAAACCTCTTCCACCGTTCCAAGCTGATTAACCTTTCCCATTGTTTCAGGGCAAATATAGATATCACCAAGATTTTCTTTTTCCGCCGTCTCCAATGCTCTGTATAATGTATCTGAGGCAAGCTCCAATGCTTCCTTTCGGGTGATTTTTCCGCAGGAGCCTGAATGAACAACAATTCTGTCAGCCCCCATGTTTTTTGCCGCTTTCAATGTTTGTATAATATAATCGATACTCTTATCTCTTTTTTCTTTTTCGGTTGAAGAAAGACTTATATAATAGGGAGCGTGAACAGATAATTTAACCCCATAGTTTTGCGCATTTTTTCCCAGTGTTTCTGCTGCATCAGATGAAATTCTTACACCGTGTCCACACTGATATTCATAGCATTCCAGCGAATGCTCACTCAACCACTTGGGTGCATCAAGAGCGGATTTATATCCGCTTTCAAAAAAATCTTCTGAATTACCCGCAGGACCAAATAAAGCACGGCTTTTTTCATTTAACATAATATACCTCTTTCAATGAAAAAATGGGCGAGATAAACTCGCCCATAGATTTTTTAATATTTACGTTTTCTTGCCGCTTCTGATTTCTTCTTACGTTTCACGCTGGGCTTTTCGTAGTGTTCTCTTTTTCTAACTTCAGATAAAACACCGGCCTTTGCACAAGAACGTTTAAATCTGCGAAGAGCGCTGTCTAAGGATTCATTATCTTTAACTCTGATTTCTGCCATGGATATACTACCCTCCCTCCAAGTATGGTCAACACTAAGATGTCAAGGTAAAAAAATACTACCGAATTATTATACAAATAATTAAATGTTATGTCAAGCAAATTTTTCACTTTTTTTATAAAATTTATTTTTTTGTCATTTTATGAATTTTTTTAAGAGCATCTGATATTCCGCCTACCTTATCAATCAGACCGCATTCCACAGCTTCTTCACCGAATAGAATTGTGCCTACATCATTTGCAATTTTTTTGGTTTCCATCATAAGTGACCTGAATTTTTGCTCTTCAATTTTTGAATTTCTTACCACAAAATTTGTAAGCCTGTCCTGAATCTTGTTAAAATAGTTAAACATTTGCGGAACGCCAATAACTGTTCCGTTCATGCGGATAGGATGAATTGTCATGGTTGCAGAAGGTACAATAAGGGAATACTTTGCAGAAACAGCCAGGGGAACGCCGATGCTATGGCCTCCGCCCAAAACTATTGACACAGTGGGCTTGCTCATACTTGCTATCATTTCTGCTATTGCAAGTCCTGCCTCTACATCTCCTCCCATTGTATTAAGCAAAAGTAATAATCCGTCTATGCTTTCATCTTCTTCAACTCTTACAAGCTCGGGGATTACGTGCTCGTATTTGGTTGTTTTGCTCTGGGGCGGCAAAATAACGTGACCCTCTATCTCCCCGATTATTCCCATATAATAAATCTTTCTGTCACCGTTTTTTATGGTTACTGATGACATTTCACGTATTTTTTCGTCCTCTTTAGATATATTTTTTATTTTTTCTTCCCTGTCCGTTTCCTTGTTTGCATCATTATCCTTAAATTTCATTTTACTTCTCCTTACACTTTTTTCAAATATAATATGTACAAAAATATACTTTACTAATCAAAAAAAATATGATACAATTATTTGAATTATATTAACAGGATGTGAGCATATGCCAATTAAGGTACAGGATAATTTACCAGCAATAGAAACTCTTAATCAGGAGAATATATTTGTTATAACAGAAAACCGCGCATTAACACAGGATATACGTCCTCTAAAAATTCTAATTCTCAATCTTATGCCTACCAAAATTGCAACAGAAACTCAATTATTAAGAGTTTTGGGAAATACTCCCCTTCAGATTGATATCAATTTTATGCACATGGAGTCCCACAAATCAAAAAACACTTCAATGAGCCATATAGAAACATTCTATGGAACTTTCGATGACTATAAAAACAGTAAGTTCGACGGAATGATTATTACTGGTGCCCCCGTTGAAACCATGGACTTCGAAGAGGTAGACTACTGGGATGAGCTTTGCGAGATTATGGAGTGGTCAAAGAGCCATGTAACCTCCACCTTTCATATTTGCTGGGGCGCTCAGGCAGCCCTGTATTACCACTATGGTGTAAAAAAACATCAGCTTGACAAAAAAGTATTCGGGGTTTTCCCCCACAAGGTTATAGAGGAAAAACGTCATAAAATTCTTCTTCGCGGGTTTGATGATGTATTTTATGCTCCTCACTCAAGGCACACAGAATTTCTTAAAGAGGATATAGAAAAAATACCTGAGCTTGAAATTCTTGCTGAATCCCCCGATGCAGGTGTATATATAGTTACGGCAAAAAGTGACAGACAGTTTTTTATAACAGGTCATTCTGAATATGATGCCGATACACTTGCAAAGGAATACTTCAGAGATGTGGACAAGGGCTTACCTATTGATGTTCCTGCAAATTATTTTCCTGACAATAACCCTGAAAACCCGCCAATTGTTTCCTGGAAAGCACATGCTAATTTATTGTATTCCAATTGGCTTAACTATTTTGTTTATCAGACAACACCTTACAACATTGAAGACATTGACAAAGAAAACTAAGCATATATATAACTGACAGGAGTGTTTTTATGGATTTTATAGAACTTTTTAAAACAGTTATTTTGGGTATTGTTCAGGGCATAACTGAATGGCTACCCATAAGCAGTACCGGGCACATGATTTTAGTTGACCAGTTTATGCCCCTTAATCAGCCTGCTGATTTTATTGAACTTTTTCTTGTTGTAATACAGTTTGGTTCCATACTTGCGGTGGTTACATTATATTTCAATAAGTTAAATCCTTTCTCGCCAAAGAAATCCGCTGCTGAAAAAACTGACACTTGGATAATGTGGCTTAAGGTTTTGGTGGCATGTATACCTGCAGCAGTAATCGGCCTTCTGTTTGACGATTTAATCAACAAATATACATATAATGCATGGGTTGTTTCCGCTGCTCTTATTATATATGGTATTCTTTTTATTATCATCGAAAAAAGAAACAAAAAACCTGAAATTGAGTCTATTAATACTCTTGATTACAAAACGGCGTTACTTATAGGTGCCTTTCAGGTTCTCTCACTTATTCCAGGAACGTCACGCTCCGGCTCAACTATTTTAGGAGCCGTAATCCTTGGCACCTCCCGCTTTGTTGCGGCAGAGTTTTCGTTCTTTCTTGCGGTGCCCGTTATGCTCGGAGCAAGTTCCCTTAAATTAGTAAAATTCTTTTTAGAAACAGGAGCAGGGTTTACACAAGATCAGATAATCATACTTATTACGGGAATGATTGTAGCATACGTAGTTTCAATTATTGCAATAAAATTCCTCATGAGCTATATCAGAAACCATGACTTTACTGCTTTCGGTTACTATCGCATCATTGTTGGAATACTTGTTATTCTCTATTTCGTTATTTCAGAGGCAGAGGTTGTTGTTCATTAATATAAAAGCTAAAGGGCGATGTGAAAAATCACATCGCTTTTTCTGTTCAAATGTAATTTTTTTATGTATCCTTTCATAAAATATTAAAAAATAAATTGGAGTGATACATATGAAAAAAAACACTTTTAAAAGCAGTATTGACCTGGCATTTAAACAGCATAAAAACCTTTATATTATATCTTTTATCCTTGTTATATCAGGAATTGCAACGGGATGCATTTTAGCTATAACACGCTCTGACAATGTGGATATAACTGTAAAGCAGTATTTTGAAAATTTTATGACCGCTCTTACTCTTCAGGGCATTTCCAAAAGCGAAGTATTTCGTTTATCTTTTTTTAACAGCCTAAATGCATTTGCAATCATAAGTATTTCCGGACTTTTCTTATGGCTTTTACCTCTAGGCGGAATACAACTTTTTATGAACGGCTTTAAGCTTGGATTTACTCTGTTATATTTTGTTAAGTTGTTTCATTTAAAAGGTTTTATTATAGCTTTATTTTTTCTTCTCCCACAAATTATCCTCTTTATTCCCGCCACCTGTTACCTGTACATAAACAAAATAATTGTTATCAATAAAAGAAATTTCTTTAGAAAGGTTGGATTTTCATACACCACGAAAACAGAATTTTTTAAATCTTTTCTCGTTTCTTTTCTGATTTACTGGTTAATAACACTGTTTTCATGTATAGTGGACGGATACCTGATTCCGCCCATAATAAAACTTTTTTCTATTTTTTTTATTTAATAGAACTTTTTTGCAAAAAGCTCTTGTAAATATTTAAAAAATTATGTAGAATAATAGAGGGGATAATTTGGGAGGGAATATTATGAAAGCCGAGCTTTGCAAATATTTTTATTATCTTGAATATGAAAAGAATCTTTCAGCCAATACAATCGAAGCATATAAGCGGGATATACTTAATTTCTCTGACTATGTTGAAAAAACATTAGCTCTTGATACTGTTACCCTATGTAACAGCACAAATATTCTTGACTATATCTTATATATGCAAAAACAGGGGCTGGCTTCTTCTACCGTTTCAAGAACTCTGGCTTCCATACGCTCTCTGTATAAATTCCTGTTTAAAAAGAAATATATTCAGGAGGACCCCACAGAAAACATTCACGGCTTTAAACCTGAAAAAAAATTACCCCAGATTCTAACAAAAAATGAGGTTGTAAATCTTCTTGAACAACCTATATGTAAAGACTTTAAAGGCTATCGCGACCGCGCTATGCTTGAGCTTTTATATGCCAGCGGTATACGTGTTTCTGAATTAATAACATTAAGGCTTTCTGACATTAATCTTGACGTTGGATATATTAACTGCTCACACCATGGTACAAACCGCGTTATTCCCATTTACAGTCTTGCCATTGATGCTATAAAGGCATACATAAACAGAGGTCGTTCCAGACTGACCGAGATAAAGGATACGGATATTCTTTTCCTTAACCAAAGCGGGCAGATGCTTACCCGCCAGGGTTTTTGGAAAATTATTAAATATTACAAAGAACGTGCCGGTATTCAAAAAGAAATAACTCCTCACACTTTGCGACATTCCTTCGCTATTCATCTTCTTGAAAACGGGGCAGACCTTAAATCCATTCAGGAAATGCTGGGTCATACCGACATTTCATCTACACAAATTTACGAGAAAATTATTAAAAGCAAGTTAAAGGATGTATACCTAAACTCCCATCCTCGTGCTAAACAATAAACAGAAAGGTATTGATAATTATGAAAGTACTTGTAATAGGCAGCGGCGGACGCGAACACACAATAATCTGGAAATTACGCCAGAGCAGAAAGGTCGACAAAATCTACTGTGCTCCGGGCAACGGCGGAATTTCAGAAATGGCAGAATGTGTTCCGATTTCTGTAATGGAATTCGACAAGCTTACCGCTTTTGCAAAGGAAAATAAAATTGACCTTACAGTTGTTGCCCCCGATGATCCACTGGCCGCAGGTGCTGTTGATGCTTTTGAGGCTGAGGGGTTAAGAGCTTTTGGACCTAATAAAGCAGCTGCTATAATCGAAGGAAGCAAAGCTTTTTCTAAAAACTTAATGAAAAAATATAATATTCCCACTGCAGCATACGAAATTTTTGACAACAGTGCTGATGCAATATCCTATATTAAAGAACAGAACAAATTCCCTGTTGTCGTAAAGGCTGACGGGCTTGCCCTTGGTAAAGGTGTAATTATTGCACAGGACTTCAGTGAGGCAGAAACCGCTATACACGAAATAATGGACGATAAGGTTTTTGGTGCAGCTGGAGGCAAGGTTGTTATTGAGGAATTCCTTACAGGCCCTGAAATATCAGTTCTTGCTTTTACAGACGGTAAGGCCCTTGTTCCTATGGTGTCAGCACAAGACCACAAACGTGCCTATGACAACGACGAAGGTCTTAACACAGGCGGTATGGGAACATTCTCGCCAAGCCGTATCTATACAGAAGAGCTTGCCGATGAATGTATGAAAAATATTTTTATCCCTACGATGAATGCTATGAATTCAGAAAATCGTACATTTAAAGGAGTTCTCTATTTTGGTCTTATGAAGACTCCTGATGGCGTAAAAGTTATTGAATATAACTGTCGTTTTGGGGACCCCGAAACACAGGTTGTTCTTCCAAGGCTGAAATCTGACTTGTTTGATATTTTCAACGCTGTTATTGACGGCGAACTTGATAAAGTATCAATCCAATGGGAAGATAATGCCGCAGTTTGTGTTGTTCTTGCATCAGGGGGATATCCAAAATCCTATGAAAAGGGGTATGCCATCAACGGAATTAAAGATGCAGAAAATGCAGGAGCAGTTGTTTTTCACGCCGGCACAGCTTGTAAAGACGGAAATTTTGTCACAAACGGCGGACGTGTTCTCGGCGTTACTGCAACCGGTTCTGATTTAGACGATGCAAGGGAAAAAGCATATAAATATGTTGATTACATTTCATTTAAGGACATGCATTTCCGAAAGGATATCGGAATTAAAAAAAATCAGTAATCATTTGGAGTTGATACCTTATGATAAATTGGTATGAAGAACCTAAAGTAATCAAAAACGGGAAAGAGTGTCCCTTTGTTATACATAAAAATGTTCTGCCCGGTCCGATTTTGTGTGCCAGAGCACATGCCCATGACTATATAGAAATGCTATATTGTCTTGAAGGCACCCACGAAATTCTGCTTGACCGGAAATCCTATACCTTTACACCGGGTGATATGGTATTAATCAGTTCAAACGAGGTTCATCAGATTCAGGCGGTTTCCAAAGAAACAAGCTGCTATATTGTTGTCCGTTTTGAACCCGAAATTCTTTACACAACAATAAAAAATGCCTTTGAACTTAAGTATATTCTTCCTTTTGCTTTTCATAAAACAATGCCGCAAAAGGTATTTAAAAAGGATGAAATATGCGACACCTTTATTCCCGAACTGTTTAACGAATTGCTGGACGATTATACATCACAGCCTTATTGTTATGACTTCGCAATCTACACTAACATATACAGAATATTTTTATGGATATTGCGTTATTGGAATAAAAACTATAATACCCTCTCACCCATAACCGTTGACGAGGATATAATTGCTCAAATTCAGCCTGCACTTGATTACATAGATAATAACTATGATGAGGATATTACAGCCGCAACCATGGCAGAGCTATGCCATTTGAGCTATAGTTATTTTTCCAGAATGTTTAAAAAAGTTGTTCAAAAGAACTTCCGCGAATATCTTAATTATATTCGTATAACAAAATCAGAGATTCTTCTTGCCACTACTACGCTCAGCGTAACTGATATTGCACTTAAATGCGGTTTTTCAACAAGCAGTTATTTTATCCAGCAATTTAAGCTTTATAAAAAAATATCTCCGAAACAATTCCGCAAAAAGTTTGTTTTAGCTGAAATATAACAAAATAGCCTTGATGCTCTTTATAGAACATCAAGGCTATTATTAGGATGCATATTTGTTTTCAAGGCGTAATTTATCTGCTATCATCGCAATAAATTCCGAGTTTGTTGGCTTACCCTTGGTATTTGCAATGGTATATCCGAAAAATGAATTAAGCACCTCGGTATCACCACGATCCCATGCAACCTCAATAGCATGTCTTATTGCGCGTTCTACACGGCTGGGTGTAGTATTGAAATCCTTTGCAACCGTAGGATAAAGTTCCTTTGTAATACAGTTTATGATATCAAGATCTTTTACAACCATCAATATGGCATGACGTAAATACTGATACCCCTTTATATGTGCAGGAATTCCAATTTCATGTATCACATCAGTAACCTTTGTTTCCATATCCCTTGCTTCATTCTTTTTCCTTATAGCATGATAATTTGGATTAAGCAACTCCTTAACCTCCTGCTCATCAGTCTCGTTTACAAACATTGTAATCCTATTTAGCAACACATCAAAATCAACAGGTTTAAGCATAAAATATTCAGCACCAAGTGAAATAGTTTTTGCGGCAATATTATCGTTTAACACTGCACTTACAATAAGAATCTTCGGTCTATTGTCAATGTTCATTGTGTTCATTCTCTCTAAAACCCCAAGTCCGTCAAGGTTTGGCATTACTAAATCAAGAACTAAAACATCGGGTTCGGTCATTCTTAACATATTTAATGCTTCTACACCATCGTAGGCACTTCCAACAATTTCAATCCTGTTGTCTTTTCTTAAATACTCACACAAAACAGCCACATACTCTCTGTTATCATCTGCAACTAAAACTCTAATTTTTTGCGAATTATTTACCATCATTCTACTTTCTCCTTTGTAATCTCATTTTATATTTCAACTTTTAATATATTATAAACACAATTTACATTTTTTGTCAATAGTTATTTTTATATTTTTTGGACTTTTTTACATATTATTACAATTTTAATTTTTTTTAATTAAATGGGGTTATTTCTAAGCAGAAAAGAAATAACCCCATTATATTTATTCAAAATTATTATCAACTTCCATTTTGGAAACGGAAACTTCGAAGGCAGTTTTGGTTACTACTGTATCATCGGATAATCTTTTCTGGTAATCGCGGCTTTGTATTCTGCCCCAAATCTTTAAATGGGTTCCCACCTCAAAGTGCTCCGCATATTTTGCGTTCCTGCCCCAGGCTATGCAGGGAATATAATCGGACTTATTGTATAATCTGTTTACTGCCAGAAGCATATCGGTTATTTCCCGCTGAAATGGCGTCGTTCTGTAAATAGGCTGTTTGCAGATATACCCGCTTAAGTATATCTGGTTTGGATTGCAATACTCCGGTATTTCCTCTAAAAGTTCGATGTCCCGTGCAAAAACTGTAAGTATCAATCTGTTCCCTGATTCAGAATAGTTATTATAAGACCTGAATTGTCCTTCAATTTTCAGTAATTGCCCAACAACAGGTTTATTTTCATCAAAAAACCTCTCTGACACCGTAATATTTATTATATCCGAGTTTTCACTCATTCGCGGAATTTTTAGTCTAAAAATGTAAAAACTCTCGCTGTAAACCGCATGTGAAAATGTGAATTCACTATAAACCTCTCCTATTACAGTTACCTTATTGTTATCAAAATACGAATTTTCCAAAAATTTCACTCCCGTCAAAAATCTCATTTGACCGCTACTTTTAAAACACAATAGAGTTGAATAAATCCACCGATACTCCGCAAATCAAAAGCATTGTGACTATGGCGAGATATGGATAAATATCTTCGGGCTTTGTCGCCCAGAATACGTTAAACTCCTGAGGCAATATCTCCATATTGTCAACAGTAACAATACTTCTTTGCAAGCAGTAAGTAAATCCATCTTCCTCTATACTTGATGCTGTAACCGTAGAGCGTAACGACAGCCCGCACGTAACAGGATAACAATCTTTAAAGCATTTCGGGTCAATATCTTCCTGAACATCGCCGTTTATAATTAAACACTTACCTACTTTAATCACATTAATCACCAAATATAGATTTTCCCTTAACTGCGTTAAGTATTCAATATAGTTCAAATGCAGTCAATTAAATTAAAACTTATTGTGCACTTATTTTTATTTTTTTAATATCTGTGCCTGTTGCATCAATTACAATATCTTTAATTTGAGCAACCTTTGCACCATTCACTTCCCCTCCTGATACTATTATAGAGACACCGTTTTCGTCAACATGCGCAAAACAATCTCCGTATCCCTTTGCTTTGACCAGGGTTTCAACTGTGTTTTCTTTTTCTGCATATTCATTTGCATTATTTATTTTTTGTTCAGCCTCTTTCTTTGCCTCAACCGACATTTCAGAGTTTTTCTGAATCTCTTGCCATTGTGCAACGGCTTCCCCGCGGGACGCATCTCTTTCTTGTCTTAATTGGGAAAAGTCTTTTAGTTCCGTTGTTTCGCTATTGTCATCAGAATCTGAATTTTCTGCCGTTGCATTTGATGGCAAGGCGTTACTTGACACCGAAATATTCTCCAGGTCCTCTTTTTCCACCGTCCATCTGTAGTACCCTGCTGTTATAACCAAAGCCACCAACCCAAGCAGTATTATTTGTTTTCCTTTAATTTTACTCATGTTTTCCCTCCATTTTAATAGCTTATCTTAATTCTATGCGCAGGCAGTCCAAACAATGCCTTAACGGCTTCGTAAATTTCATTTCTTACCTTTTCGTTCTCCGCACCGTCTGCAACAACCAATACACCTGTTGGAACCGGCTTCTTTTCCTTAATAACATACGGAGCATCGTCGGAATTTCGCCCGCTTAAAATTACTTTTTTTTCTGTTTCAATATACTTTTCTTCCTCTGCTTCAAACGAATTAGTTTCGCGTACGCTCTCTTTTTGGTCTGTTGCAAGAACTTTTTCATCACCGCTTTCAATACAGATGAACACAGCTACCTCGCCTGCTCCTTTAATCTTTTTTAAAGTTTCGGTCAGCCGAAGTTCTAATCCTTTTATGTATTCATCCTGATTTATATTTTCTTCCGCAATACTGTTTTCAGTATTTGCCCTGTCCTCTATGTTTTCTTTTGATGACCCATTGAATATCAGAAAAATTATTGCTGTAATTGTTATTATAATTATTAGCAAATTTACCCTTTTCTTATCTGAAATAATTCTTGCTTTACTTAAAATTATTTCTTTTAAAGCCGATATGTTCATCCTTGTTTCTCCTTAATGTAAAACAATAATTTTATTCTCTGATATATCGTATTCATTGGTAATAATTTCTTTGATGTGCTTTTTTTTCTCAGAATCATACTCCGTTTCTGTTATCAAAACAAGCCTGTTAATAGTCCCAAATTTTTCTTCATCACCCTCCTCTATCTCAAGTTTAATTTCTGCAGAAAAGTCATCCACCTCTTTTGATACAGAATTAAATATCATTTCTGCAAGTTTTTTTTTATATATTGAAATTATTTTGCTTTTTTGATATTTTTCCGTATCAATATCCTTGTCTGCAGCCGCTGTAACCGCCTTTGATTCAAAGAACTCACGCGGCATATCAGTTTTTAAAAAAGAATAAACAGGCGACATTAAAGCTAAAACAAGAATTATCCCAATTACAAGGCGAATGTATTTTTGAAAATTTCCTGCAGGTAATATCATCTCACACAATGAACCAAAAATAATTATTCCCGATAAAGTTATAACCCACTCCTTAATGTTTTCCACAAAGCTTACCTCCCCAGCATCACGGCCGTATTCCCCGCGTTTATGATAACTGTGAGAACAAGTATAAACATCACACTGCATGCTGTGAGCATGGAAAAAAGTACTGAAACAGAATTGCCAAGCTCGTTCAGACATTTAACTGTTTTAGGATCAGACACAGGCTCTGATATTGCAGCAGTCAGCCTGAAAATTATTAAGACCGCACCAATTTTTAAAATTGGAGTAGCCGTAATGATTACAACACAGATTATTCCCATTATTCCAACTGCATTTTTTATAAGTACACTGCAGCTCATGACAGTTTCAACAGACTCCGACAATACCCCTCCCACAACGGGGATAAAATTTGCCGCCGCATATTTTGTAAGCTTTATTGTAAGTCCATCTGCTCCGCTTGATGCAATACTTTGCAGAGTTGCCACACTTACGAAAATCGTAAGAATAACTGTTAACCCCCATTTTATACTTTGATTCATAAACTTAACCAGCCGTTCTGTTTTAAATCTGTCGGACAGGTTATTAACAATGTTCATTCCCGTGGAAAGCATAATCATGGGTAAAAAACACGCCTGTATAACTTCAACGGTCAGTTCCACAATAACAATAAGGGTCGGCTCGAATACCGCTGCAGAGATTGCCGCTCCGCTTGAAACAAGAGCTGTTATAACAACAGGCACAATCATTTTCATAAAAAGGGAAATCCGTTCAATTGTTTCAAAAACACATTCAGCAGCATCATAAAAGGCAGCACAGGCAATTCCAGATATTACAATATAACAGGCATAAAATGCCGCTTTGTTTACCCCTTCTTTTCCAAAACCATCCTGTAAACCCGTAAGATAAGACGAAAGTATTGAAATAGCAACAATTAACGCCATAGTCTTAAGACTTATATATATTTCACCTGAAAGCCTTTTAATTATAGTGTTAAGTAATTCGCTGACTGATATTTCAATTTTACCTGATACCAAATCAGAAAAAAGCTCCTTAATGCTTATATCATCGGTTAAATCCTTAAAGTCTTCATGCAAACCTATTTCATCAATTCCATTTACAAAGACGTTTCCGTATAACTCGGTATATTCACTCATCAGCTTGTCGTATTCACTTTTCATCTCCCCGTGAACTAAACAGGGAATCATTACTATCAAAATAAATATAAACACTGCCTTTTTTCTCATAAGTACAAATCACCCTAAAAACTTATTATGTTTTTCACCAAATCAAGCAAGCTGTGTATTATGGGCACAGATAAACTCAGAATAATAATTTTACCGCCAAATTCTATTTTGGATGCAATGGATGATTCGCCTGCATCCTTGCATAATTCAGATGCAAACTGACAGATATATGCAACCCCTATAACTTTTATCACTATCTTGATATATTGATTGCTGATTCCAATATCATCCGATATATCCTTGAAGATATTCAAAGCAGAGTTCAAATGCGGAAACAAAAGATATAGTATAATTACACTTCCTGTAATCGGTATAAAAAGAGCTATATCCGGTCTGTGTTGCTTAACAAATACAGATAGCACAGCTGCAACAAATCCTATTCCAATTAACTGAAATACATTCATTTTATAATCCAAAAATGTTCTTAATGGTATCAAATAACGAACTTATTTCCTGTATCACAATCAACAATACAACAATCAATCCGGCAATTGTGGTCATCATCGCCTGGTCATCTCTGCCGGCACGTACAAGCAACATATTCAACACAGCTACTAAAATACCAATTGCCGCCACCTTAAAAATCAAATCTACACCGCTCATGTCTGCCCCTTTCTGTTACTCCACCTTTGTTAAAGCAGTATCAAAACAATAAATATTCCAAGCAAAAAGCCTGTACCCTTATATAGTTTGCTGTTTTTATTTTTCTCGGCTATTGCAGTTTCCTTGGCGTGTTTAATTTTTGCAATGGTTAGCTTGACACTGTTTACTGTATGCTCGCAATCACCTTTCCCCACATCCAGGGAAAAATCAAGTAAAATTTTTATCTCCTCTTTTGTCAGAAAAAGGTCTCTCTCTGACATTTTTACCGCCCTACGCCATGCATCCGAAAAAGGGATGTCGTTATATATAGCTAAAAATTCCAGAGTTTGTTCCAGAATATTTCGAATAACACCGGAAGCCGATGATCGCACCTTTACAATAGCTTCATTGATTGGGATTGCCATATATTCAATGTTAAATGCCAGAAGCGAAAATATCTTTTCAAACTCCTCAAGCTGAGAAATCCTGTCATTCATCCGCGATGCAAACGACATACCAATATAGCCACAGCCCAATATTACAATTATATCTGCTATCAGCATTGTCATTGTAATTTCACCGCTTTTATGCGCATATAGGAATCCGCTTTAGAATACCTTCTGTCTATAAGCATAACTTTTTTAAAAACATTATTATCAAATAAAGGTTTTAATATCTGCCTGCTTTTCACATCTTCTATTCCACTACCGTGTGTTGTTGCAATGACGGCGACTCCTGTACCCGCGGCAAGACCAATCGCCTCCGCATCATCATCCGATGCAATTTCATCGCTGATAATTACATCAGGCGCCATGGTTTTAAGCAACATAAGCACCCCCTGGCTTTTTAGAATATTATCAAGAATATCAGTATTTACTCCAACATCATTCTGCGCCACTCCATCGCACATTGCTGCAATCTCGCCACGGTCATCAACAACTCCTGTCACGAATCCCAGGTTTGATATCTGTCTGGTTAAATCCCTTAAAAGTGTTGTCTTTCCCCACCCGGGAGGAGAAATTATCAAAGTACTCAAAACATTTCCGTTGTGAACTACATGGTCTATTACTCCGTCTGCAACACCAGGTATTTCTTTGGCGACCCTGAAGTTTAATGAACTTATATCCTTAAATGTCTTAATTTTTTCATTCTCCAGAACGGCTTTTCCGCATATTCCAACCCGATGTCCGCCCTTTAAGGTAATAAACCCCTGAATCAACTCATTGGTGTGGGCGTATACAGAATTATCACATATAATCATAAATGTTTTTTGCAGTTCTGCCCTTGAAACTATATAGGCATTATTGACATTCCCTGTTATTCCACCGCAGTCTGTTACAAAACAACATTCGCCTCTTAACTGTACTGTAAGGGGACCCTCTGAACGAATCCGAACTTCTTCAATCTCATGCTTTATCTCCTCATTGATTTTTTCAATGACCCCCTTAATTTCCCTGGGCAGATACAAAAGAATATCTTTTACCCCTGATATTTCATTCAATCCAACCACCTCCTTCGTTTTCTTTCTACGAGTTTATGATACTTTGTCCGCTTTTAGTACAAAAAAATGAAGCGTAAACACGCTTCATTTCTTTATTAATATTTAGTTATCTGTTACAATCACAATTTTTTTTACCGCAAGGACATTTCACATCATAGGTGTTTTCATTTCTCTTTTTGGGCGGAAAAAATTCTTCAATAGGGAATCTGATGTCATTAAATAATTCACAAGGATTCTCCTCGGTTGCACCAGGGCATTCCCTTGTAGGAATACAGAAATCAACTGCATCTAAAAGGAGCTGACTCTCTCTTTCAAGTCTTACAATAAAGAATAGTCCGTAGGTCACAAGAACCTGTCTTGCAGTGTCATCAACCGACAAGCTTCCCCCTAAAATGTCACATATATCGTCTATTATCTTTGAGCATGTGTCACATTCCTCAAAGTATTCACGAGAGCATGAACAGCATGAGCTTTCCTTTATCTCTGCAGTAAGAGCAACAGGAGCGGCAACCTCAATTGTAACTGTTGGCATGTTCTTTTTCTGCCAGGTATCTAAAATACATTCCTGTCCGTTTTGGTCAAACCGTGAAGTGAATACCTTTGTACATCCTTTAGAACCATAAAGAACTATTCTTTTATCATAGGTTGTCAATCCTCTGATAATTGTTGGATTACAAAGACCTGTAAACACCTCTAAGGTTACAAGAACAAAGAATTTTAAGTCAACTGAAAAATAGCCATCATTAAAGGCGAGAGGTTCTACATCACTGTATACCCAGATAACCTCTGCTGACTTTAATTTAACGTTAATTGCTCTGTCGATTAGACACTGGTCATCTTCTTTAAGATAAACCCTCTGGTCCTGTACACAATCTCTGTCCCTGCAGGAATCATAAACCTGATTTGTGTTTACGCACACAGGGTCACTGAAACTACATAAACGTCTTTCCCTTGTTTCTACGCACTCTTCCTTTGCATCGTTTAAAACTGCCGTTGCCTCTGATGATACTGTAATCCCACCGTTGTATCCACATTTTTTATCCGATTTACCTGTATTTATTTTCTGATTCATATATACTCCTCCTTACAATATCGACAGCTCGGACACCGTCTTGATATTATAATATGGGAGCTACAATAATTTTGTTACAATTAAATGTGCCTCCGAAAACACCCATTGTGCATAATAAATAAAAATTTAATTAAATATTGTGAACTTTTAGGTTGAAATATCAATGAAAATAAAGTAGAATAATATAAATGGGATGCGAAAATAATATGCATCTGTGTAAAAACAATATATATATTTAGGAGGGCTGTCGTTTGAAACTTTATGACACATCAAAAATTAAAAACTTCTGTCTGTTAGGACATGGTAACTCAGGAAAAACTTCTCTTGCTGAGGCAATGCTATATACTTCAGGTAATATAGACCGTATCGGAAGAACAACAGACGGTAATACTGTAATGGATTTCGACCCGGAGGAAATCAAGCGTAAGTTCTCGATCAGTACAGCTATTGCTGCATGTGAATGGAATGGTGTTAAATTTAATATACTTGACACACCCGGTTATTTCGATTTTGCCGGAGAGGTTCAGGAGGCTATTCGTGTTGCTGATGCAGCGATTATCGTATTGAGCGGTAAGTCCGGTCTTACAGTCGGTGCAGAAAAGGCATGGAAATATTGTGACGAGCAAGGTATTCCACGTATTTTCTTTATTAATAAAGTTGATGATGAACGTGTTAATTATCACAATGTTCTTCAGCAATTAAAGGACAAATACGGTAAAAAGGTTGCTCCTTTCCAGCTCCCAATCAGAGAGGGCGAGAGAATTACAGGCTTTGTAAACATTGTTGAACAGGAAGCCAGAAAATTTGACGGCGACCGTACAGTTACTGCTGAAATGCCTGCAGGAATGGAAGACGAGCTTGCTGAACTCCGTGAGATGATTAAAGAAGCCGTTGCTGAAACATCCGAAGAACTTATGGATAAATACTTTAACGGAGAGGAATTTACTCTTCCCGAAATGTATGAAGCTCTCAGAAAAGGTGTTGCTGAGGGTGATATCGTTCCTGTTCTCTGCGGAAGTGCTTATTACAAGCTTGGTATTTCTTCTCTTATGAATGCTGTCCATGCATATTTCCCAACCCCTGACAGCAAAGACGAATTTGTTATGGGAACAAAGAAAGACGGTTCACAGTCAAGACTCAAGATAGATGTAAGTGACCCCCTTTCAGCATTAGTATTTAAAACAGTTGCTGACCCTTACGTTGGTAAACTTTCATACTTTAAAGTATATTCAGGTGTTATGACTCCTGATACCACCGTTTACAACATGAACAAAGATATAAATGAAAAAATTGGTAAAATATATGTTGTTCAGGGTAAGAAACAAATTGAGGTTGAAAAGCTAAACGCAGGTGATATTGGTGCGGTTGCAAAACTTACAAAAACAGGTACAGGCGAAACATTAAGCGGACTAAATCATCCTCTCCAGCTTGAAGGAATTAAATTCTCCAAGCCTAATATGTCTCTTGCTGTTGTACCAAAGGCAAAGGGCGATGAAGAAAAGATTGCTCAGGGTCTTACCAAGCTTATGGAAGAAGACAAAACTTTTGTGCTTGAAAACAATACTGAAACACGTCAGCAGATACTCAAGGGTCTTGGAGATCAGCATATTGACGTAATTGTTAGTAAGTTGAAGAATAAATTCGGTGTTGACATTTCATTTGAACAACCACAGGTTCCTTACCGCGAAGCAATCCGCAAAAAGGTTAAGGTTGAGGGTAAACACAAGAAACAGTCAGGCGGACACGGTCAATATGGTCACGTTTGGATTGAATTTGAGCCATCCGAAACAGAAGGTCTGACATTTGAAGAAAAGGTATTTGGCGGCAGCGTTCCCAAGGGATATTTCCCTGCTGTTGAAAAAGGCTTACAGGAATCTATGAAGAGCGGCGTTCTCGCAGGATTCCCAATGGTAGGTCTTAAGGCAACATTGGTTGACGGGTCTTATCATGATGTTGACTCTTCCGAAATGGCGTTTAAGATTGCCGCAAATCTTGCTTACAAAGCAGGTATGGAACAGGCATCACCTGTTCTTCTTGAACCAATCGGACACCTTAACGTTTATGTTCCCGACAGTTACACAGGCGATATTATCGGAGATATAAACAAACGTAGAGGTCAGATGCTTGGAATGTCCCCTGCTGATGACGGCATGACACTAATTGAGGGTGAAGTTCCAATGGCTGAGATGCATACATACGCATCTGATTTGCGAAGCATTACCCAGGCAAGAGGATCCTTTGAATTTGAATTTGAACGTTATCAGGACGCCCCGCAGAATGTGACAGACAAAATAATCGCTGAATATAAAGGTGAATAACAAACTTAAAGGCTCATATCCAAACGGATATGAGCCTTATTAAATGTCAATCACTCGTCATCTGCAACTGTATCACGCATATAATCATGTGGGTTTACAGTTTCATTATTCAAAATAACTTCAAAATGGATATGAGGTAATTCGTCTATTTCAAGAGTTGCAGTATTTCCCACTTTTGCTATAACATCCCCTGTTTTTACCTGAGTTCCAACAATTGATGCACTTTCTTTCTGCAGGTTTCCATAGACAGTCTTTAACCCGTTTGAATGAGCAATAGTTACACAGGTTCCAAGCATTCCGTTGTCAGTCACTTCTTCTATTACTCCATCTGCTACCGCTTTGACGTCTTCTCCCTCTTCTGCACTGAAATCTATTCCTGTGTGGACTCTCCAATCCTGCATTGTATCTGAATATACAAGTTCATCCACGGAATAGTCCTTTGATATATCACCATTTACAGGCTTTTCAAAAAGTGTAGAGATATTCTTTGGGGTTTCAGCTATGTTTTTTTCTTCTGCTAAACTATCATCGTCGTCAGTATTTTCGGTGGGTTGATTATCTGTCGATGAATATACAGGCTGAACTTCATGATTGTAGACACTGTTTAGTCCGTCATCATAATATTCTAAGGCCTCTTGTTCTGCCTCTTTCCATGTTTCAATGTTCAGGGTTTGCTCTTCCTGAGCATTTTCATCAGGAACAATCATGTTCATTATCAATGTAATTACGATTAATGAAACAACTACTACAGCTCCGATTAAAACCCACCTACTATCAAAGCTGTTAGCTTTATTTTTATTTTCTTTCACGATTCATCACCTCAATAGTATTATGAACCGTAGCACAAGAAAATATACCCATTACATCATAAAGATGTCATCTGCATACTGTTTGGCGTTTTCAACGCCTTTTAAAGCCTCTTCTTCGTTTCTGAACAGTCCAAAAACAGCCGAACCGCTTCCGCTCATCAGAGAAAGAATTGCCCCTGATTCGTAAAATCCTTCTTTTATCCAGCCAACAACAGGGTATTTGGGAATAGTGACACTTTCCAGAATATTGGCACTGTTTTTACAAATCAAGCTTATATCGTTTGTTTGTATACCCTCGATTACTCTGTTTATATTCAAATGTTCAGGACGATTGGTTATATCAAGGTTTTCATATACCCATCTTGTAGAAACAAAGGGTTCAGGTTTTGCGATTACACATTTTAATACAGGGGGCATGGGCAGTGGAGTTAAAACCTCTCCGATTCCCTCAGCTCGGGCACAACCGCCCAAAATACAAAAAGGAACGTCTGCACCAAGTTTTGTACCTGTTTCGATTAATTTTTCAATGCTAAATGGTTTACCATAGATTATATTTAAGCCTTTAAGAACGCCTGCGGCATCTGCACTGCCGCCTCCCATTCCTGCGCCTATGGGGATTCGTTTTTCTATAAAAATATTAACCCCGTCATTTCTTCCTAATCTTTCGAAAAAGGCTTTTGCTGCTTTATAAGCTAAATTATCCTCATTAACAGGAAGCCCTATCATATCTGTTTCAACTATTATCTTCCCGTCGTTTCGCAAAGACATAATGATTTTATCAGCAAGATTAACCTCCTGCATAATCATATCAACATCATGATAGCCGTCGGTTCTTTTGCCTATTACATCTATGGCAAGATTTATTTTGGCTCTGCATTCAAGGGATATCTTATTCATATTTTTGCCTCCATGTAAAAGATCAAAACCCCACAGATAAAAATCCGCGGGGTTGTTGACTATTCTTTTTCAGTTTCTTCCTCGTCAGACTTTAAATCAGATTGCTCAGACGAATTTTCAATATCGGATATAACCTCTATAACAGAATCTATTGCTTCGGGGTCTCTTGATGCAAACACAGCATCAAATTCGTCACCCTCAATTTTTTCTTTTTCAAGAAGTAATTCTGCTACCTTATGAAGATTATCCATCTGTTCGGTGAGAATCTCGGTACAACGCTGATAACACTCATCAATAATACGCTTGATTTCATCATCAATTTTCGCCGCAGTATCCTGACTATAATCAACAGTGTGACCGTAATCCAAACCAATAAAAACTTCATTGTTCTGGTCACCAAAGGTACGTGCGCCAAGCTTTTCGCTCATACCATATCGGGTTACCATAGCCTTTGCAATATTAGTTGCACGCTCGATATCATTGGAAGCACCTGTGCTTATATCATTTAACACAAGCTGTTCTGCAACTCTGCCGCCTAGAAGAACAATTATTTCTTCTAACATCTCTGTTTTAGAGTTGTAATGCATATCTTCTTTCGGGAGAGAAAGTGTGTATCCGCCTGCTCTTCCTCGCGGTATTATAGAAACCTGATGAACACGGTCCTGGGTTGGTAACATTTTGGATGCAACCGCATGAC
This sequence comes from Ructibacterium sp., assembly GCA_045542095.1. Taxonomy (GTDB): domain Bacteria; phylum Bacillota; class Clostridia; order Monoglobales; family Monoglobaceae; genus Ructibacterium. The sequence continues at coordinate 44,287 of JAZQKJ010000049.1, read as the reverse complement.
CTGCCTCGTGGAAAGCAGTAAGACGTTTAGCCTTTTCAGGTATCTTACGTGATTTTTTCTCAGGCCCTGCCACAACCTTCATGATAGAATCTTCAATATCCATCATATGAATTTCAGTTTTCTCGTTACGTGCAGCAGACAAAGCCGCTTCATTCATAAGATTTTCCAGGTCAGCTCCGGAGAAACCAACCGTTGTTTTGGCAATTACAGAAAGGTCTACGTCATCAGCTAAAGGCTTGCCCTTTGAGTGAACACCCAAAATAGCTTCTCTTCCTTTAACGTCGGGTGCATCAACAACAACCTGTCTGTCAAAACGTCCCGGACGAAGCAAAGCAGGGTCAAGAATATCAGGACGGTTAGTTGCGGCAATTATAATAACGCCCTCGTTAACACCAAATCCATCCATCTCAACAAGCAACTGATTAAGGGTCTGTTCTCTCTCGTCATGACCGCCGCCAAGGCCTGCACCTCTGTGCCTGCCCACCGCGTCAATCTCGTCTATAAATATGATACAAGGAGCGTTCTTCTTGGCATTATCGAACAAGTCGCGAACACGGGATGCACCAACACCAACAAACATCTCTACAAAGTCAGAACCAGATATGGTGAAGAAAGGAACTCCCGCCTCGCCTGCAACCGCTTTTGCAAGTAAGGTCTTACCTGTTCCCGGAGGTCCAACCAAAAGTACACCCTTTGGAATTCTCGCACCCAACTGACGAAATCTTTCAGGTGATTTAAGAAAATCAACTATTTCTTTAAGTTCGTCTTTTTCTTCATCTGCACCTGCAACATCATCAAATGTCTTTTTGCTCTTGGGGTCAACAGAAACCTTGGCTTTACTCTTGCCAAAGTTCATAACACCTCTGCCGCCACCGCCGTTTGAATGTTGCATAAACATAAACCAGAATACAACAAAAATAATCAAAAGTCCCAGGGACGGTAGTAATGTAAGCCACCAGGGCGGACTATAAGGAAGTGGGGTTTCAACCTTGATTTTTCCTTCAGCAATTTGTGTTTGCAATACATCGCCAACATCAATAGACAAATTAGAATAGCTGGGGACTTCAACCTTAACTATACTTCCGTCTGCAAGCTTTGCAGTGGCTATATTATCCACTACCGAAAGCTCTTTAACCTGTTCCTCATGAATTTTTTGAATTAAATCAGAATATATTTCTTTAGATTCATTTCCAGGTGTTGATGTAAGCATAAAAATTGTTACAATAATAAAGAAAAGAATTACATAAAATCCTATTCCTTTGATATACTTCTTCACCCAATCTCCTCCTACGACTAACCGTTTATATGGAAAATACTAATTTTTTACAAATAAGAATTATAGCATATACTAATTAAAAAAACAAGGATATTTAAAAAGTTTTTACAGAAACTTCACATTTAATACAAAAAGAAGTTTTTCGCTATTGACAAATAAACTTTTTACATATAACATTGTAAATACATTATATTACTTAAAGGAGAAAATTATATGTCACTTAAAAAAGTTTTTTCACTGTTTTTAGTTATTTGTACTGTTTTTTGTTTTTCAAGCTGCGCTTCGAAAACACAGGAATCCAAGAAAGTTCTTGTTACAATGGAAAATGGTAAAGCATTTACAATCGAAACCGCACCTCAGTATGCACCTGAAACTGTCGCAAACTTTATAAGTCTTGTTGAGTCTGACTTTTATGACGGATTAACCTTTCATAGAATAATTGACGATTTTGTTGCCCAGGGCGGCGACCCCAAAGGTAACGGAACAGGCGGAAGCGACAAAAAAATCAAGGGAGAGTTTTCCGCTAACGGGTTTACTCAAAATACTCTTAAGCATACACGCGGTGTTGTTTCCATGGCTCGCAGTCAGGCTATGGACTCTGCCAGCAGTCAGTTCTTCATTTGCTATGATGACGTACCACATCTTGACGGTCAATATGCCGCATTTGGTCAGGTTATAGAGGGAATGGAAGCTGTTGACGAGTTTTTAAACACCGAAAGAGATGCAAGCGGTATGCCAAAAACTCCTATCGTTATAAAATCCATGGAGATACTAGACTAAATAAAAAACGGAGCAGTGAAATATCACTGCTCCAATCTTTTTATACGTTAAATTTGTCATGTACAACCTGAACTGCTCTATCAGCATTGTTTATGTTAATAAGAACTGAAACCTTGATTTCTGATGTAGAAATCATGTGAATATTGATACCCGCATCAAAGAGAGCTTCGAACATATCAGCAGCAACTCCAGGATTGTTAACCATACCTGAGCCAACAATTGAAACCTTACTAAGGTCATCTCTGTGGCTTACATCTTCAAAGTGTATTCTTTCTTTAAGGCCCTCAATTGCAGCCAGAGTTGCCTCGAGATTAGATTTTGTAACAGTGAAAACGATATCCTTTTTATTCTCTCTGCCGATTGACTGTAAAATCATGTCAACATTTATCTTCTTCTTTGCAAGCTCTGAGAAAACTTTAAAAGCAATTCCAGGCGTATCCTCAACGCCTATTATAGCTATACGTGCAACATCGTTATCACGTGCAACGCCTCTTATTAACATTTTTTCCATATTTGTTACCTCCTTAACCATTGTTCCGGGAACTTTTTCGAAACTTGATTTAACTTCCATCTTAACATTATACTTCTTCGCCATCTCAACCGAGCGGTTATGCAGAACATTGGCACCAAGACTTGCAAGTTCAAGCATTTCATCGTATGTTATTTCCTCAAGCTTAACAGCATCCGGTATAATTCTTGGGTCAGCAGTATAAACACCGTCAACGTCTGTATAAATTTCGCATTTATCAGCATGAAGTGCCGCAGCCAACGCAACAGCAGATGTATCACTTCCGCCTCGTCCGAGGGTTGTTATATTATCATATTTATCAATCCCCTGGAATCCTGCAACAATAACAATATTGTGCTTATCAAGCTCGCTGCGGATTCTCTCTGAATTTATACGTTCAATACGAGCGTTGCTTGCATTAGAATTTGTTTTGAACCCTGCCTGCCAACCGGTTAAGGAAACAACCGGATGTTTAAGAGCTTCAATCGCCATTGCAAGCAGTGCAATTGAAATCTGTTCGCCGCTTGAAAGGAGCATATCCATTTCACGCTTTGAGGCATTAGGATTAATCTCGTTCGCCTTTTCTATTAGGTCATCAGTAGTATCACCCTGAGCAGATACAACAACTACAACCTGATTTCCGGCATTTGCGGTTTCCACTACACGATTCGCAACGTTATTTACTTTTGCTGCATCAGCAACAGAACTACCGCCAAATTTTTGTACAATAAGAGCCACTTCTTATCCCTCCATTTAATCAGGGGTAACCCCTGTAAGTTTTCTTTTTCAGCAGATAACCGCTCCTGTGTTATCCGCATTTAACATATATAATTTCCAATTTTGCATCTCGGAATTTATAAACTTAAGCATTTGTTCTTCAAATAGTTTATTTTCTTTATGAATTATAGCCACAACCGATGGCCCCGCACCGCTGAGATACACTCCCAAAGCATCCTTTTTATAGCATTCCTTAAAAAGAATATCCATCTTGGGAATAAGCTTTTTTCTGTAATACTGATGAAGTCTGTCGTCTACTGCGGTTCGTATATTATCATATTCACCGGTTATCATACTTGCCACAAGCATAGCACTTCTGCCTGTATTATATACTGCATCACGCAACGGAACAAATCTTGGTAAAACACCTCTTGATTTTTTTGTCTGGAGATAAAAATCAGGAACAAATGTTGCAAAAACCAAGTCATCCTTAACGGTTGTCCGTGTATATCTTATCTTATCCCCCTGCTTGACATTAATAGTAAATCCACCATAAATAGCAGGAGTAACATTATCGGCATGGCCTTCAATTTCAGCCGCCAAGTATAATATCTCTTCTTTGGAAAGTTTCTGTCCCGAAATCTCATTCGCGGCAATCAACCCGGAAACAATGCCGGCACTGCTACTGCCAAGTCCACGGGTTACCATAATGTTGTTTTCCAAGGTCAGATGAAGTCCATTCGGTGAATATCCAACTTTATCAAACAAACTCTTCATTGCTCTGTAAACAAGATTCCTCTCGTCCTTTGCAAGAAATTTACCCGTTTCATCAGGAATATCAATTTTAAGCCCGTTATCAGTTTCCTCTGCTGTTACATAATTATAGAGATTAAGAGCAATCCCCATGCTGTCAAATCCCGAGCCTAAATTTGCACTTGTGGCAGGAACCTTCACCTTTACAATCATTCTCCCACCAGCCTTAATAAGCCTAAAATATCATGATTTTCAGACAAGGTGTTTTTAAGGGCATCGAACTCTGCACCTGATATCACAGGAGTTACAACCGCGAATTCATTTTTATATTCATCACCATCAAGTTTGATTACCTGATATTTCTCTTTATTGATATCAGCGTCAGAGCCTGTCATACGAACATAGAATCTGAACATCTGCTCGTTACTGTCAAGGAGATATCCGTCTTCACCCTCGGTCCAGCCAAGAATTATATGCTTATTTCTGTGCTTAACAACATCAATAAGGTCAGAAACAACAGCACTGGCTGTGGGCAAGGAACCTGCTCCTCTGCCATAGAACATAACATCGCCAAGACCTTCGCCCTTTACCATAATTCCGTTAAATACATCGTCTATACCTGCAAGCGGATGTTCTTTTTTAAGGATTGCAGGGCAAACACAGGCATATACGCCGTTTTCAGCCTTGGTTGACATTCCCAGAAGCTTAATTACCCCGCCCATGGCATTAGCATAGGCAACATCCTGCAATGTGATTTTTGTTATACCCTCTGTATCAATATCCTCACTGTTGACATATTTTCCAAAAGCAAGAGATGATAAAATTGCTATTTTACGGCAGGTATCGTGCCCTTCAACGTCTGCTGTGGGATCTTTCTCTGCATAACCTTTTTCCTGAGCACCTTTTAATGCATCTGCAAAGCTCTCCCCCTCTTTAATCATCTGGGTAAGGATATAGTTTGTTGTGCCGTTTAATATACCCAGTATATCAGTAAGGTCATTAGCAGACAGGCTTGAATAAAGAGGTCTGATAATAGGGATACCTCCCCCAACGCTTGCCTCGAAAAGATAGTTTACATTCTTTTCCTTGGCAATTTGTAAAAGCTCTGTACCATGCTTAGCAACTAATTCCTTATTTGAAGATATAACATTTTTTCCTGCAAGCAATAATTGTTTTGTAAACTCATAGGCAGGCTTTGTGCCACCCATTACTTCTATTACAGCCTCTATTTCCGGGTTGTTCAGTATATCATTAAAATCCTTTGTAAAACATTTATATTTACTGTCAGGAAAATCTCTTAAATCGAGAATACTTGCTACCTCAACCGCTTCACCGGCTCTACTTGCAAGACTGTCAGGTGAATTTGCAATTATTTCACCAACTCCGCTTCCCACAACACCAAAGCCCATAATTCCAATTTTCATTTAAAATTCATCCTTTCGGGAAATATCTTATGTAGCCAAACACAACTTATTTATCAAATTTGTTTAAAACTGTACCAGTTAACATCTTCGGCCAGAAGCATGAAGATTTCTGGGGCATCTTTTCGTTATTGTCTGCTATCTCTTTGATTTCAGTAACCTTTGTGGGGTTAATAAGAAATACGCAGTTATACTCTCCTGCCCTAACCTCTTCTATTGCTTTACGGGCATCCCGTGTATAAACGACATCTTTTTGATTCCGCATATTTTCTTCATCAATGCCCAGACAGTTTTCCAGAATAATCTTATTCAAGACAGTAATATCAAGGTGCTTATATGCACCAGATTTATCCTGAATTGCATTGTCAATGGTGGTTGTGTCCTTTAAATTAAGCAGATAATAATAATTATTACCCGTGTATAAACCAATTAAAGTTTCGTCAACTGTATTTGCAAGACGGTCTGTTATGATTGATGCATAATCGCCCTCGGTAAAGTAAATCTTGGATACAGAAAAATCCTCCGTAAGCAACCCTACTGTAAGTATTTCATCAAAATTCTCAATCCCTCGAACCAATCTGTGTCTTGGATAGATAAACAACCCGCTGTCGTCAATTGAAACCAACGCCATCATGGCATAATCGAAATCCTCAATGCTGTCGTAATTTTCACTCATGCGGCATTTATCTCTGTATTCAAGAGCAGCCTCATATCTATGATGACCATCTGCAAGATAAATTTCTTTATCTGTAAAGAATTCCGAAATTTTATTTATTTCCGCATCATCGGTAATAATCCAGATATTCTGGGTTATTTTTTCTGATGACATGAACGATATATCAGGCTCTCTCTCTGTGAGATAATCCATAGTATCGGACATGACCTTATCTTCATCTGCAAAAAGAGAATAAATTGGACTCGTATTAGTTCGTGTACTACTCAAAAGATTAAATCTGTCATCTTTGTCTCTCTGGATAGTTTCTTCATGAGGTCTTATAATATTCTTTGAAGGGTCTTCTATTTTTACAAGACCGATAATTCCCTTTAACGAGTGGGACGGTTCTTCATTCCCCAGAGAAAAAATCTGTTCATAAATATAAAATGCAGGCTTATCCTCAAATACAAGAATTTCGTTGTTAAGCCAGTCTTTTAAGCATTCTGCACTCCGCGTATATTTATTTTCAGTCTCACTATCTGTATCAAGTGTGACTCCGCAATCTAACCGAACAATATTATATTCACTTTTATCATACAGTTCTTGCTGTTGTTCCGAAGAAATCATATCATACGGAGGTGCGGTTACATCATCCAAGTCAGAAAACTTGTTCATGTTGTAACGAAGTCCCTTAAACGGGATTACCATTGCCATACTAACATTCCTTTCAAAATCCGTATTTTTAAAAACTGAATATTTTCAAACTTTTTACCCATAATAAAAAAATATTACACTATATAATACACTAAAATTCCCCATACGTCAAGGTTTTTGATAATATTTCATGTAAATTATTGTTATATTTTATTTTGAATTTTTATTATGATTTTACAAATAATATTTTAGGGACAAGGTTGGAAACAAAAATATAATTTGAGAAAGGTAAATAGTATTATGGGAAAATTTTCTTCAGGCTTTGTTGCAGGAACAATGATAGGAATCGGCATGATGCTTATTGATAAAAAAACCGTTAAAAGAGCAAGAAAAATGATGCGGAAAATTCCTTGTAATATCAGCTGGATGTAATAATAACTACCAGTTTAGCCGATAGTTTGCTCTGCAACTATAAGTCGCCATTACTGACGAGACTGAAAGGTCACCGAATAATCTGCCAGCCGCAAGTGGTCTAAAACTACCGCTAAATAGGAGGTATTTTCGCTCAAAGGCAAAAGCCTTTTTAGAACCACCAACTTAGCTGGTGATTTTCGTTATACAAAAATGGGTTCAACTGCACAAAACAGTTGAACCCATTGTATTTTATTCCTTACTCCATGCTATAAAGTTGTAGCTTTCTAAAATTTGAATATGCTTTGCAAGTCTAGGGTATAAAGGCTCTGCTTTTTCTCCAAATCTTTTTTTAACAACTTCACCTAAATCAATAATTGATTTTTCTCCATCAAGGAGAATCCATATAAAACTTCCCATTTCATCAAGATGAATATATGTTATTGGCGGTTTTTTTAAAATAAGTTGTGCCAATTTATTAAATATACCCTTATTCTCAATTTCAAGTGTAACAATATCTTCATCGTTCTTTGTCCACCTAATTGAACTTGTTCTTATAGGTTTGCGTTCTAAATAATTCTCATTATTTGTTTTTTTCCACATATCTTATCCGCGCTTCTTCCATAACGAAAATTTAAACACTGTCAGTATAATAATGGCAAAAAGTGCAAGTCCGCCGATATTGGAAACAACCGTAGGAATACCAAATGCAGTTGACAAATCTATAGCAGAATCAACTCCAAATACTGCAAGAAGTGCAAGCAAGATACCAACAAGACCTTCTCCTGCAATCATACCGGAGCAGAACAAGATTCCATCATTGACAACATCTTTTTGATTTTCTTTCTTAGCGGTTACTTTTTCAATTATTAAACGAATAAGTCCTCCAACCATAATACAAGCGTTAAGCTGAACTGGCAAATAAATACCAATCGCAAAAGGAAGAACTGGGATCCCCACAACTTCTATAACAATTGCAATAAATACACCAATAAACACAAGTCCCCACGGAAGATTACCTTCCATAACGCCTTCGATTATAAGTTTCATCAATGTAGCCTGAGGAGCTCCAAGTTGTTCAGAGCCAAAACCCCAAGCAGCATCAAGGAGATATAAAGTTCCTCCAATAGCAAAAGCTGCCGCAACAACACCAATAATCTCACCAATCTGCTGTTTTTTAGGAGTAGCCCCCAAAAGATAACCAGTCTTTAAATCCTGAGAGGTATCACCTGCAATAGCAGAGACGATACATATAATTGAACCTATCGCAATTGCACTGCTCATGCCTACAATCCCAATACTTCCTGTAAATTTAAGAAGAAGTGTTGTAATAAGCAGTGTAGCAATAGCCATACCAGAAACCGGATTGTTGCTACTTCCAACCAATCCAACCATTCTTGATGAAACAGTTGCAAAGAAAAAACCGAAAACAACAACAATTACAGCGCCTAAAAATGAAACCGGAATTGCAGGAACAAGCCATACAAGCAAGGTAAGGATTGCAATAGCAATAATAACAGTTTTAAGGTTTAAATCCAAAGATGTACGCTCAGTAGATGTATTTTTTGAACCAACCATACTCTTCATTGCTCCACCAAAGGTTTGCACTATAAGAGGTAATGATTTAATAAGACTAATAATACCGCCCGCTGCCAAAGCTCCGGCACCAATATATCTTATGTATGAACTCCATATAGCACTTGCTCCACCGGCTGCATAAATATCACCAATAGATTCCGTTCCTGGATACAATACAATATTTTCACCAAATAAAACAATTAAAGGAATAAGCACAAGCCAGCTCAGCATGCCTCCGGCAAACATGTATGATGATATTCTTGCTCCGCAAATATACCCAACACTCATTACCGCAGGATAAATCTGAGTTCCAATTTCTCCAGCAAAACCTCTTACACTAACAGAAATCTCACCTGCGACTACTTTAAGCCCATCGATAATAAACTTAAATAATGCAGCAAAACCCATACCTGCAAATACAGTTGACGCATTGGCTCCGCCTTCTTCTCCTGCAAGAAGAACTTCTGCACAAGCAGTTCCCTCAGGATAAGGTAAGATACCATGCTCTTTTACAATAAGAGCGTTTCTAAGCGGCACCATAAAGAAAACACCCAAAAGACCGCCAAGTAAAGCAATAAGTGTAATTCCAATTATGCCAGGCTTGTCCATTTTCCCTTCAGCTGCCCACAAAAATAGTGCAGGAAGTGTAAAAATCGCACCTGCAGCAAGTGATTCACCTGCTGAACCAATGGTCTGTACGACATTACTCTCTAAAATAGAGTTTTTACGCATTAATACACGAATAACCCCCATTGAAATTACCGCTGCAGGAATTGATGCTGAAACCGTCATACCAACCCTTAAACCTAAATATGCATTTGCCGCACCAAATACAACAGAGAGAATAATACCCATAATAATGGACGTAACTGTTAGCTCCGGAGTGATTTTCCCCGCCGGAACATACGGCTTAAATTCTTCGTTTTGATTCATGACCTCTCCAATCTGCCGCTTTTCCGCGGCTAAAAAATTATATTTTATTAATTATTTTAACTAATTTAATGTAACTATAATTTTATTTGCATTCTTTTAAAACACTTAATATCAACTCAAAAATCTCTTTCGTTGATGAAATGCTGAGCTTCTCATTAACTGTGTGGACATCTTTAAGTTCAGGTCCTATTGCAATACAATCCAGATCTTTTATTCCATCCGAAAACACTCCGCATTCAAGGCCGGCGTGAATAGCAACAATTGATGGTTCCGTTCCAAACAGTTCAACATATTTTTCTTTATATAGCTTTTGAAGCTTTGAGTTTTCATTGAATTCCCATGGAGGATAATTACCAAAGGGTTCCACCCCACATCCTACGTATGAAGCCATGGAATGAAGCTTTTCTTCCAGAAAATCAATTGCTGAAACTTTATTACTTCTTAAAGCAAAGTGTAGAACAACTCGATCTTCTTCAGTTTTTAAAATTCCTAGATTAAGCGATGTTTCAACAAGATTTTCTATAACTACACTCATTTCCTGTACTCCGTTAGGTATACAATTGAGCAGAAAAACAAGTTTTTCACAGGTTTCTGTGTCAAATACAGAACACTCTTCTTCGTTGTAAATCTTTATTTCAACATCGAATTCAGGCTCTCTGTCAGAAATTTCTCTCTTAACAGTTTTAATATACTCTTCTAGAGAATTCACAAATTCAAAAGCATTCTCTACAACAATATAAGTACGTGAAAAATTTGGTATAGCATTAGCTTTTTCTCCACCATCAATGCTTACAATATTAAATTTAGTTGTCTTTTGTGCAAAATTCAATATTCTTCCCATAAGAATATCCGCATTAACACGTCCACTGTTAATTTCAACACCGGAATGTCCGCCCTTAAGGCCTTTAATTTCCAAACTTACTTTTGTTCCTTTAAGAATCACTTTATTTACAGGAAAACTAATAACAAAATCCCTGCCGCCTGCGCATGAAACTGTAATAGTCTCAGGCTCTTCAGCATCTATATTTATCATTTTTTTACCGTTTAATCCAGCAAAAGAAAGCTTTCCTGCACCAATCATACCTATTTCTTCATCTGTTGTAAGCACTGCCTCAATTGGAGGATGAGGAATATCATCGCTGCTTAAAATTGCAAAAATCATCGCTACAGCAATTCCATTATCAGCGCCAAGACTTGTCCCATCAGCTGTAATATAGTTTCCATCTATTTTAATATCTATTCCGTCTTTTTCAAAGTCAATTTCTTTATCCTCAGTTTTTTGACATACCATATCAAGATGCCCCTGAAGAATTACAGGCTCGGAATTCTCGTATCCCAATGTTCCATTTTTATAAATAATAACGTTATTCGCATCATCACAAACTGCCTTTAATGAATGTTGTTTTGCAAACTCCATACAATAAGCACTGATTTTTTCCATATTTCCCGAGCCTCTGGGGATTCGGCTTATTTCTTCAAAATATTTGAAAACACTTTTAGGCTCTAATGCTGCAAGTTTATCCATTATTCTGCCTCCTTTATAAGCTTAAATTTGCAACTGCATTAAGTGTCATATCCGCAGTAATTCCTTTTTGAAATTCATAGTATGCCGCACATCCTATCATAGCAGCATTATCGGTGCAAAGTTCAAATCTAGGCATCTGAAAAACCATACCATTTTGGAATGCTTTTTGTTCAATTCTGTCACGAAGAGGTTTATTTGCCGCTACACCGCCGGCTAATGCAACTTGCGAAACATTATATCGTTTTGCACAGTCAATAAGGTGATCAGATAAAACATCGATTACAGCCTCTTGAAAAGACGCAGCGACATCCGCCTGGTTTATATCTTTCCCTTTTTGTTCAGCATTATGAATATAATTGAGCACAGCAGTCTTTACCCCGCTAAAACTAAAGTCAAAGCCACACTCTCCCATGCTGACTCTCGGGAAATGTATCGCTTTTGGATTGCCCTCTTCTGCTTTTTTTTGAATAGCCGGCCCACCGGGATAACCAAGTTTGAGAACCCTTGCAACCTTATCAAAAGCCTCGCCTGCTGCATCATCGCGAGTTCTTGCCAAAACTTCATACTCTGTATAACTCTTAACATAAACGATGTGACTGTGTCCTCCTGATGCCACAAGACAAATAAAAGGGGGCTTAAAGTCAGGGTTTTCAATAAAATTAGCAGCAATATGCCCTTTTATATGGTGCACAGGAATAAGAGGCTTTTTTAAAGTATACGCAAGAGCTTTAGCCGTCGACACTCCAACCAATAACGCCCCCACAAGCCCAGGACCATAGGTTACGGCAATTGCATCTATATCATTAAGTTTTATATTGCATTTTGAAACTGCTTTATCTACAACCGCTGAAATGTTTTCAATATGTTTTCGTGATGCAATTTCAGGAACAACACCACCATACAATTTATGTATATCAATCTGTGTATTTATAATATTAGAAAGAACTTTTGTTCCATCTTCAACAACTGCAGCCGCGGTTTCATCACATGAACTTTCAATAGCTAAAATACGCATATAATTCCCCTCTTACAACTCTTTAATCATTAAAATAGCATCATCTATTCCTTTGTAATACTTCTTTCTTCTGCCATTAACAACAAAACCCTCTTTTAAATACAAATTATACGCTGGAATATTTCCATCGCGGACCTCAAGAGTTATTGATTTGATTTCTCTTTCTTTACATATATCTATCATAAGATCAAGGATTTTTCTACCAATTCCTTCCCTACGATAATCAGGGTGAACTGCAATATTGGTAACATCTCCGTTGTCACACACAAGCCATATTCCACCATATCCAATGATACGCTCTGACTCATCATCTGTTGCTGTAACAAAAACAGAATGCTGATTGTCAATTTCATTTTCAAAAGATGCCTTTCCCCATGGATCATCGGGAAAACATACTTTTTCAAGTTCAAAAACTTCATCAACAACTTCTGCGGTCAACAATCCAAATTTAATCATACTTCACTCCAGGGACATTTGTCTGCCATTCTTTCTATCTCGTTTCTGCAAAATTTGTAATCTTCGATACTGCCACCAAAAGGATCGATAACATCTTTATCCTCTCCTGAATACTCAGCAAGAGTGAACACCTTTCCTTCAGCCTGCGGCACCGCAGACAAAACGGTTGTTTTATGCCCGTTTGTCATTGTTAAAATCAAGTCCGCATTTTCTATCATCTCTTTTGTTAATTGACGCGATTTATGGGATGATATATCAATTCCAATTTCATTCATAACTATTTTTGAATTTTCAGATACAGGAGAGCCATCAGCAAAAATTCCAGCAGAAGAAACTTTTGCTACACAACCTGCATCTTCTATTTTCATTTTAATAATTGCCTCAGCCATAGGACTTCGGCAAGTGTTTCCAGTGCAAATTACTATAATTTTTTTCTCACAGTTTTTAGATACATCAATGATGTTTTCGCCTGCAGCCCTGTAAAGTCTGTTTCTTACAGCTCTCCACATTCCGCTATCTGGAATTTCAGGTGCATATATAACATCAACATCTTTAGCGTCAAGCTCTCGCATAGCTGTGAAAAGCAAATGAGCCGCATCCTCCGGACATTTATTACTTCCAAGTGAGCTAACAAATACTTTCTCGTCAAATCCAAAAAATTCATCAAATGATAAAACTCCCACTTTCTGATTCGAATTTTCATCATTAACGTATTTAATAACATCTTGTTTGCTACCATGTAGAATTATAACATCAGCATTTGGAGAATAATGCTTGTATTTAAGTCCAGGAGACTTAGGTGCTTCTCCCGCTTTTGCTTCTGTAGCAATAACAATCCCGCCAATTAAACTTTCTATTTCCTCGGCTGTTACACCACCGGGGCGATATAAAACAGGTGTTTTTTCACTAACATCTAAAACAGTGGATTCAACACCTACACTACAATCGCCTCCATCAATAATTGCATCAACTCTTCCGTCCATATCTTCTTTAACATGACGAAATATCGTTGGGCTTGGTTTTCCAGATAGGTTTGCACTTGGAGCTGCAATAGGTGTATTACAAAGTTTAAGCAGATTTGATGCAACTTCGTGTGATGGCATTCTTATAGCAACTGTGTTTAATCCTCCTGTTACAGTTTTAGGAACAATATCTGATTTTTTAAAAATAATCGTCAAGGGACCCGGCCAGAATTTTTCAATAAGTTTTTCCGCTGTTTCTGGAATTTCTTTTACAAGAGGTTTTAAATCATCTATATTACCAATGTGAACTATTAACGGATTATCAGAAGGTCTTCCTTTTGCTGAAAAGATTTTTTCTGATGCAGTTTCATCAAGAGCATTAGCGCCGAGACCATAAACTGTTTCGGTAGGAAAAATAACAGTTTTTCCAGTATTTAAAAGTTCTGCCGCAATTTTTAAATCAGCATCAGATGTAGATAAATACAATGTATTTTTATTCAAAGCACTTGTCCCCCTTTCGTATATTTTATGAAATATTATCATAACATGAGCAGAGCTAGTTCACTCTGCTCCATAATTTCAAATCACATTTATTCAGCCTGAGCCTTAAGTTTTTCGCTCTGGTCGGTTGTAATAAGTGCATCAATAGTTTCATCAAGGTCGCCATTCATGATCTGCTCAAGTTTATAAAGTGTAAGCCCTATCCTATGATCGGTCATACGACCCTGTGGGAAGTTATAGGTTCTGATACGCTCACTTCTATCGCCTGTTCCAACCTGACTCTTTCTATCCGCAGCAATCGAAGCATTCCTCTCCTGCTCCATCATATCATATAATCTGGAACGAAGCATTTTCATCGCAGCTTCACGATTTTTATGCTGTGATCTTTCATCCTGACAAGCTACAACAATTCCCGTAGGAATATGTGTAATTCTTATTGCAGACTCAGTCTTATTTACGTGCTGACCGCCTGCACCACTTGAACGATAGGTATCAATCTGTAAATCCTCAGGGTTAATTTCAACTTCAACATCATCTACCTCAGGTAAAACTGCAACAGTAACGGTTGATGTATGAATTCTTCCGCTTGATTCGGTTTCAGGAACACGCTGAACACGGTGAACGCCGCTTTCAAACTTAAGTCTGCTATACGCACCGTCACCTTCTATCATAAAAGTAACTTCTTTTATTCCACCTATTCCTATTTCGCTAAGGTTTAAGACTTCTGTCTTCCAACGTTTACTGTCTGCATACATAGAATACATACGGAATAAATCTCCTGCAAAAAGCGCAGCCTCATCTCCGCCTGCACCGCCACGGATTTCCACAATAACATTCTTATCGTCATTAGGATCCTTTGGAAGCAGTAAAATTTTAAGTTCTTCTTCTATTACTGCTATATTTTCTTTTGCGGCTTTAGACTCTTCTACAAGCATTTCTTTAAATTCTTTATCTGTTTCAGGATCATCCATCATCATTTTAGCATCTTCAATAGTTTCTTTATTTGCTTTATACTCTCGGTATTTATCTACTATTGGAGTTAAATCAGAATGTTCCTTGCATAGTTTACGCCATGTTTCCTGGTCTGCAATAACTTCCGGGTCACTTATTCTCTGTGCCAGTTCTTCAAACTGTTGTTCTATAAATGATAATTTCTCAAACATATTTAAAAGCCTTTCTATATCTCATTCTTGGATTTTGCAATCAGGAACGCATTAATAAATCCATCTAAATCGCCATCCATAACAGCCGCGGTATTTCCAACTTCAAAATTTGTTCGATGGTCTTTTACCATACTATATGGATGGAACACATATGAACGAATTTGACTTCCCCAGCCAATTTCCATCTGCACACCTTTTAAATCCTCAATTTTTTCTTTTTGTTCTCTTTCTGCTATTTCAATTAACTTACCTTTTAACATTTTCATCGCAGTTTCGCGGTTTTTATGCTGCGAACGCTCATTTTGACAAGTAACCACAACACCCGTAGGAATGTGTGTAATTCTTATAGCAGACTCAGTCTTGTTGATATGCTGACCGCCTGCACCACTCGAACGATAGGTATCAATACGCAAATCTTCGGGATTTATCTGAACATCTATATCATCATCCATTTCGGGCATTACCTCGACAGATGCAAATGATGTATGCCTTCTTGCTGCAGAGTCAAAAGGTGAAATTCTAACAAGACGGTGAACACCTTTTTCCGATCTTAAATAGCCGTAAGCGTTAAGCCCCTCTACTGAAAAAGTGACACTCTTAATTCCAGCTTCCTCGCCGTCTAACAAATCAAGGGTTTCTGTTTTATACCCTTTTCTCTCAGCCCATCTATTAAACATGCGAAACAACATTTCGCACCAATCCTGCGCCTCTGTGCCACCAGCTCCTGCATGAAGTGTAATAATTGCACTGTTTTTGTCATACTTACCGGAAAGCAGGGTTTCCAGTTTCATTGAATCAAGATCATTTATAAGTTCTTTGTAACCAATCTTTACTTCATCTAAAACACTTTCGTCATTCTCCTCAAGAGCAAGTTCAATTAGTGTCAGCAAATCTTCTCGTGATGCTCTGAGCTTTTCATATCTGGATACTTTATCCTTTAAACCTTTAAGGGTCTGCATAACCTTTCCTGCTGCATCCATATCACTATAAAAATCAGCTTCCATAGTCTTTTCCTCAAGCTCAGCTATTTGAGCAACAGTATCATCTATGCTAAAGTGAATCCCTCAGTTCTGTTATATCTTTTTCCATGCCGTCAAGGCCAAGCTTGTATTCATCAAAAG
The DNA here is from genome assembly GCA_045542095.1 of Ructibacterium sp. Taxonomy (GTDB): domain Bacteria; phylum Bacillota; class Clostridia; order Monoglobales; family Monoglobaceae; genus Ructibacterium. Next base: position 27,858 of record JAZQKJ010000049.1, on the reverse strand, counting down.
CTATCACAATATCACTCCCTATTAGTTTAATTTTGTCAATAAACTATTAATCTTTATCTATACAACAGTGCTTATATTTTTTACCGCTACCGCATGGACACAAATCATTTCTGCCAACTTCAACCTTACGTCTGACAGGCTGTTTCTTAACAGTGCCATCACCACCAAGATTTTCTGCCACCGGTTTTGCAACCTGAGTACGTTCAATTTTAGTCTGCGGAACAACATGGAATAAATGTTTAACTGTATCTTCTTTAATTGATGCAATCATCTCATCAAACATATCCATGGCTTCAAACTTATATTCGACAACCGGATCACGCTGAGCATATGCACGAAGATTGATTCCTTGGCGTAGCTGTTCCATATTATCAATATGATCCATCCATTTCTGATCTACAACGCGAAGAAGAATAACGCGCTCAATTTCCCGTATTGCTTCACCAAATTCCTCTTCTTTTTCAGCATATCTCTCACGGACTTTCTCAAGAAGTTTTTCACCAAGAATTTCCTGTGTCATCCTATCAATTTCATGTTCACTGAAATCAAATGTATCTTCAGGAAGTTCACCAAAAATATTGAATATATTTTCCTTAAGTCCATCCCAATCCCATTCCTCAGGCAATCTTCCGTCACCTGAGTAAACAGCAACAATATCGTTAATTGTGTCACGCATCATATTAATGATGAAGCTTTGCATATCCTCACCGTTTAGAACCTGATCACGTTGGGTATATATCATTTCACGCTGCTGATTATTCACATCATCATATTGCAATACGTGTTTTCTGATATCAAAGTTCCTTCCCTCTACACGTTGCTGTGCAGTTTCTATCGTACCGGTGAGCATCTTACTTTCGATAGCCTCGCTCTCATCCATACCAAATGTTTCCATAACACGATTAATTCGCTCCGGTGCAAACAAACGCATAAGGTCATCTTCCAAAGAAAGATAGAATTTAGATGCACCGTTGTCGCCCTGACGTCCTGCACGACCACGGAGCTGATTATCTATACGTCTGCTTTCGTGACGTTCTGTTCCAATTATATAAAGACCACCTGCAGCTAGAACTTCTTCCTGCTCCGGTGCAATCTCCTGCTTAAATTTATCGTGTAATTCTCTGTATACTTTTCTTGCCTCAATAATATTTTCATCGTCAGTTTCAGCAAAGCCTGTTGCCTGAACAATCATATCTTCATCAAAGCCCTGCTTTCTCATTTCATCCTTTGCCATGAATTCAGCATTACCGCCAAGGACAATATCAGTACCACGGCCTGCCATGTTAGTAGCAATGGTAACTGCACCTTTTTTACCAGCCTGAGCTACAATTTCCGCCTCTTTATCATGGAATTTAGCATTTAAAACATTATGTTTTATTCCTGCTTTTTTAAGAAGCTTACTTAAAAGCTCAGATTTCTCAATAGAAACCGTACCAATAAGAACAGGTTGCCCTTTTTCATGTGCAGCAATAACTTCCTGAATAACAGCGTTAAACTTTGCCAGCTCATTCTTGTATATGCTGTCAGGTGCATCTTTACGCGCAAGAGGCTTATTGGTAGGAATAACAATAACATCCAGCCTGTAAATTTCCTGGAATTCATCTTCCTCCGTCTGGGCAGTACCTGTCATACCGGATAATTTTTTATAAAGACGAAAGAAATTCTGGAACGTAATTGTAGCCAACGTTTTACTCTCGTTTTCAACCTTAACGCCCTCTTTTGCCTCTATCGCCTGATGCAATCCGTCACTGTATCTTCTACCGAACATCATACGTCCTGTGAATTCATCAACAATAATAACTTCGCCGTCTTTTACCACATAATCTTTATCACGTTTCATAACCCCAATGGCTTTAATCGCTTGATTAATATGGTGAGAAAGAGTCATATTCGCAGGGTCAGTGAGATTTTCAATACTAAACATTGCCTCCGCTTTTTTAATACCTTGCGGTGTAAGCATAGCTGTGTGGGCTTTTTCATCAACAATATAGTCGTAATCCTTAAATTCATCCTGATCTTCAATTTCAACCTTGGAATCAGTTTCTACAACCTTTTTATATTTCAAAGTTTTCGCAAAATGATCAGCCTGAACATAAAGGTCGGTTGATTTATCACCTACGCCGGAAATAATAAGCGGTGTTCTTGCCTCGTCAATTAAGATACTGTCAACCTCGTCCACAATAGCGTAGGCATGACCGCGCTGAACCTTGTTTTCTTTATAAATAACCATATTATCCCGAAGATAGTCAAAACCCATCTCGTTATTTGTTCCATAGGTTATATCAGCGGCATAAGCCTCTTTACGTTCTTTATTATCTTTTTCATGAACTACAAGACCAACGCTAAGTCCAAGGAAGTTATATAATTTCCCCATCCACTCACTGTCACGCTTTGCAAGATAATCATTTACGGTAACAATATGAACGCCTTTACCTGTTAATCCGTTAAGATATGCAGGCAAGGTGGCAACAAGAGTTTTACCTTCACCTGTTTTCATTTCGGAAATTCTTCCTTGATGAAGAACGATACCACCCACAATCTGTACCGGAAAGTGTTTCATTCCAAGAACACGCCACGCCGCCTCACGGCAGACAGCAAATGCCTCCGGAAGAATATCATCCGTTGTTTCACCGTTTTTAAGACGTTCTTTTAACACATCCGTCATACCGCGAAGCTCGCTGTCGGTTTTGCTTGCCATTTCATTTTCAAGAGCCAAAACCTTATCACGTATGGGATAAATCTTTTTAAGTTCCCTGTCACTGTAGGTTCCAATAATCTTTTCTATTACACTTTTGACGGACATTTTATGACCTCCAAATCTATTTTTATACAAAATAATGACATGATAACATAATTAAAGTTTAGTATATCACTTTTTTATTGATTATGCAAGGGTTTATATGAATAAAACCAAAATAAATTGAGTTGTTTATTTTGACAGAAAACTCTTGAAATTTTACACTTGCTATGATAAAATATATTTTTAGAAATCACCACTATGGAGGAATACGATGAACAATCGTCAAGCTAATATACGTAATTTTTCTATAATTGCACACATTGACCACGGAAAGAGCACTCTAGCTGACAGACTTTTAGAGCACACAGGGGCTTTGACCCAACGTGAAATGCAGGCACAAATTTTAGATAATATGGATCTAGAGCGCGAACGAGGCATAACCATTAAAGCGAGAGCGGTTAAGCTTTTATACAAAGCAAAAGATAACCAGGAATATACTCTTAATCTGATTGACACACCGGGACATGTTGACTTTAACTATGAGGTTTCAAGAAGTCTCGCAGCCTGCGAAGGAGCGGTTTTGGTTGTTGATGCTGCACAAGGCATAGAAGCCCAGACACTTGCTAACACATATCTTGCTTTAGAGCATGATTTAGAGCTTGTTCCTGTAATAAATAAGATTGATTTACCATCGGCAAGACCTGATGAAGTAAAGAAAGAAATTGAAGATGTAATCGGCATTGACAGCGAAGACGCTCCGCTTATTTCAGCTAAAAACGGCATAAATATCGAGGCAGTTCTTGAAAAAATAGTCGAACTTGTCCCTCCACCATCCGGCGATGAAAACGCCCCGCTTAAGGCTCTTATATTTGACTCGTACTATGATCCCTATAAAGGAGTTATTGTGTATGTAAGAGTTGTTGACGGAAAAATAAAAGCCGGTCAACAAATAAAAATGATGGCAACCGGTGCAGTTTTTGATGTAGTTGAAACTGGATATCTGCATCCTAACGGTATGCTCAATGCAAAAGAGATATCTGCCGGAGAGGTCGGTTTTATTGCTGCATCCATAAAAACTGTAAGTGAAGTACACGTAGGTGATACTGTTACATCCGTAGAAAATGGTGCCGATGAACCTTTACCCGGATACAAAGAAGTTAAGCCAATGGTTTACTGCGGCATTTATCCCGCTGACGGCGCACGATATGATGACCTGCGTGAAGCTCTTGAGAAACTTCAACTTAACGATGCGGCACTTAAATTCGATGCAGAAACCTCCGTTGCATTAGGTTTTGGTTTCCGCTGCGGATTCTTAGGGTTTTTGCACATGGAAATTATTCAAGAGCGCTTGGAGCGTGAATATAATCTTGATCTTGTTACAACCGCACCATCAGTTGAATATAAGGTAATCAAGACCGATGGAACTGAAGTTATGATTGATAACCCCACTAATCTTCCAGATACATCAGAAATAGACTATATGATGGAACCGATTGTATCAGCGTCCATTATGACACCAAAAGATTATGTCGGAAGCATTATGGAGCTTTGCCAGGAACGACGCGGAACATATATCGACATGACATATCTTGACGAAACAAGAGTTTCTCTTAACTACGAACTTCCCCTTAACGAAATTATTTATGATTTCTTTGATGCATTAAAATCAAGAACAAGAGGATATGCTTCATTTGATTATGAGTTTAAGAAGTTTGAACAATCAAATCTTGTTAAACTTGATATGCTATTAAACGGAGAAATGGTCGACGCACTTTCCTTTATTGTTCATAAGGAGCGTTCGTACACTCGAGGAAGACGTATTGCAGAAAAGCTTAAAGAAGTTATTCCCAGACAGCTCTTTGAAGTCCCTATTCAAGCGGCAATTGGCGGAAAAATTATCGCTCGTGAAACAGTTAAGGCTATGCGAAAAGATGTACTTGCAAAGTGTTACGGCGGTGATATTTCACGTAAGCGTAAACTTCTTGAAAAACAAAAGGAAGGTAAAAAAAGAATGCGCCAGGTAGGTTCTGTCGAAGTCCCTCAGGAAGCATTTATGTCAGTATTGAAATTGGATTAAAAAAATGTCGGTTCAAATTGAACCGGCATTTTTTAGTATTATATAAATAAGCCTTTGAATTAATTCTTGCCCTTAAACAGCGTACCCACAGCCTTACCTTCAAGTATATCATAAAGATTTTCGGGTCTGTTTCCATTAGTTATAATCATATCTATGCCATCATCATGTACAATCTCTGCAGCCTTAAGTTTGGTTTGCATTCCACCTGTACCTCTACGCGAGCCTGCACCGCCTGCACAGTTCAAAATATCATCTGTAATTTCATCAACAACAGAAATAAGATTTGATGTTTCTAGGGTCGGGTCTCCATCATAGAACCCGTCAATATCAGAGAATATGACAAGTAAATCAGCTTTTACTAATTTTGCAACATAGGCTGATAACGTATCATTGTCGCCAATTTCAATTTCATATGATGAAATTACGTCGTTTTCATTTACAATGGGAATTACCCCATATTCAAGCATAGTATTAAATGCGTCTGACGCACTATTATAATGTTGCTCATTGTCAAACACAAACTTATTTAGTAAAACCTGACCGGTCGTATATCCATATTCCATAAAAAACTTTTCATACATAAACATAAGAGATGCTTGCCCAATAGCTGCAAGAGCCTGTTTTTGTCTTGTTGTTGATGGTTTTTCATTTAATCCAACTTTTCCCGAGCCAACACCAACAGCACCGCTTGAAACCAAAACAACCTCTATTCCCATATTCATCATATTGGATAATACCGTTACAAGCTTCTCCATTTGTTTTAAATTTATTTTACCTGTATCATGTGTCAAGCTAGATGTTCCTACCTTAACAACTATACGTTTTATATTATTCATTTTTTTGCCTCCAAAAAAGATGACTGTAATCAAAAAATCGTTGTTTAGTATAACAAAAAACCCCTATTTTGTCAAGAAATCTATTGACTTGTAATAAATATTATGTTTCAATAGTTTTATGAAACGAAAGGTAATATGCATATGCAAATTGGAAATATAAAACTTAAAAACAATCTCTTCCTTGCACCGATGGCAGGAATTACTGACAAAGCATTCAGGATTATAACCAAACCATATGGACCCGCTCTCATGTATACTGAAATGGTATCAGGAAAAGGATTGCATTATAATAGCAAAAAAACAGAATCTCTTCTTGATGTAGCTGAGAGTGAAAAGCCTATTTCCGCACAAATTTTTGGTCATGACCCTGAAATCATGGGTGAAATTGCTGAGGGGGCACTGAGACATGGGGCAGAAATGATAGACATTAACATGGGATGTCCTGCACCGAAAATAGTAAACAACGGTGACGGTTCTGCTCTCATGAAGAATCCTATTCTTGCCGGACAAGTAATAGAATCAGTTCGTCGTTCTGTAAATGTCCCAGTAACAGTAAAATTCCGCATGGGTTGGGATGAACATTCAATAAACGCTGTTGATTTTGCAAAAATCGCAGAAGAAAGCGGGGCTGATGCAATTACAATCCATGGTAGAACCCGAAAAGCATTTTATAGTGGTGCTGTAAATTTAGATATAATCAAAAAGGTTAAAAGAGCTGTTTCTATACCCGTAATTGGAAACGGAGATATAACAGATGCAGTTTCCGCCAAGAAAATGCTGGACGAAACAGGTTGCAATGGCATTATGGTGGGCAGAGGCGCACAGGGTAACCCGTGGATTTTTTCCGAAATCAGCGAATATCTTGAATCGGGTAGGATAGTTTCACCTCCTTCCCTTACAGAACGTGTTAATAAAGCGCTTGAGCATTTAAATCTTTTAATAGAGTTTAAAGGCGAACGCAGGGGAATCCTGGAAGGCAGAAAACATATGGCGCAATACTTTAAAGGAATAAAAGGTGGAGCAAAGATTCGCGATATTATAAATAAAGCTTGTTCTCAAGATGAGATGAAATACATTATAGAGATGATTTTAAAAGAAGAATAGATATGGATAGTTCCATATCTATTCTTCTTTTATACGCTGGTCTTCAAGACGCTCTTCTACACTTTTTCTATTTTCAGGAGAATGCGAACTCCTCCAATTATCACGCCTGGTTTGTTCATCTGGTGTTCCAGGTATTATATCACTCATTTCTATTAATGCATCACGATATTCATCATTTTTCTTTTTAGTTATAAAAGCTACTGCTGTCGCTCCTACTCCAAATAAAAATCCTAGTGTAGCCGCCGCTTTAAGTCCCTTATTATTTAGCATAATCCTTCTCCTTGTATAAATTAGTCGTTTAATTTAACGCTTACCTCGCCACTGTTTATAGATCTAAAAAGACCGTTTTTATCCCTTAGAATCAGTTCTCCTGTTTTACCGATATCATATGCTACATAAACGTTATCTTCTTCGCCAACAATATAAACCTCTCGACCAATCAGCATGGAATTCTCACGTGAATACTCAAGATAATCGTCTATTATATTATTTTTAATCATATCATGGATTTCATTTATAATTTCAGCGATAAGCTTATTTCTTATATTTCTATTATCTTTAAATAATGCTCCAGCAATTTGGGCTAATTCACCATCAAACTCAGTATTACAATTGATACCAATACCGACAACAACTGCTTTTAATATGCCAGTTTTTGTATCGTTAACCGCCTCACATAATATGCCGGAAACTTTTTTTGCATTAATATATAAATCATTTACCCATTTAATTTTAGGTGTAATGCCTGAAACTTTGGAAATAGCTTTTGAAACAGTAACGCAAACCAGTGTAGTTATCAATCCAATATCAAAGCAGATGTCATCAGGATTTAAAATAATGCTTATATAGACTCCTGTGTCTTTTGGAGAGAAAAAACTTCTTCCATTACGTCCTCTTCCTGCTGATTGACTGTTGGCAATAATAATAGTTTTATCAAGCTTATTATTTAATATTCGCCTCTTTGCCTCATTATTTGTTGAATCAATCTCATCAAAAACTAAAATGCTTTCAGAAGCAATTTTATTCTTTAAGTTTTTTTGAATTTCTTTTAAAGAAAGTTCATTAACAGAATTCATAAAACCGCCTCCATTATTTAAATTTTACATTTTCAGCGCCTAATAATTGGATTAAAGAATCAAATCTTTTGTCACTTTGAGTAATCCACATACTTTGGGGTGCCATAAGAAGCTGATTAGCTTCTTCATACCAAAGAACAACAGGAATATTACCATTCCCATCTTTGAGGATTTCCTTTATTTTGTCATCAGAAACATTGCAATTTTTACTTATTCTGATGTACAATTTTTGTTTTTTATTTTTCAAGAGAGATACAGCATCTGATAAAAGACATACCTCCTCTAGTCTAAGCTTAGGCGGAGCATCTTCCGACATATCAAGATTACCCGATATTGAAACAATTTGTTCTTCCAAGAGAATACTGTCAAATTTTTTCACACCATTTGGAAAAACTATAACCTCGATACTTCCTGTTAAATCTTCCAATTCCAGATAACGCATTATTTCGCCTTTTTTGGTTGTTTGATTTCTACTTCCTGTTATTATACCAGAAATAGTAACTTTTGAGCCAATATTAAAACGATTCTTCTCGTTTTCAATAATTTCTACAATTGTTACAGATGAACATCTTTCAACATCATCACGATATCGATCAAGAGGATGCCCTGATATATACATTCCAGTACTCTCCTTCTCCATTGCAAGAATATCTCTCTCATCAAATTCATCTATATCAGGAAAGTTATCTTCAAGCGGAGCAGCTCCCCCCATTAAAGAAAATAGATCCAACTGACCCGGCATAATAATTTTCTGTTCACTGGAAACATCATCAAGAACTTTTTCGTAAACATTAATCAAAGCTGCTCTTTTCAGTCCAAAACTATCAAACGCACCACACCTAATAAGGCTCTCTACAACACGTTTATTAAGCTTGCCGCCTGACATTCGTTTGCAAAACTCTTTAAATCCTGTGAAAACACCGTGTTGTTCTCTCTCTGCTACTATTTCATCTACGATGGCGCCACCAACATTTTTTACACCCTCAAGCCCAAATCTTATTCCTCCGTCTGACACAGAAAACTTACGTATACTTTTATTGATATCAGGCGGAAAAACATTTATACCAAGACCTTTAGCGACAGAAATATATTGAGAAACCTTAGGAGGTTTTTCAATAAACGATGTTATAATAGCCGCAAAAAACTCTATCGGATAATGACATTTAAGCCACGCAGTTTGATATGCAACAACCGCGTAAGCTGCCGCATGAGATTTATTAAATGCGTAAGAAGCAAAATCCATCATTTCATCAAAAATTTCTGCTGCAATCTTTTCATCAACACCGCGTTTTACTGCACCGTCAACAATCTGTCCATCTTCTTCTATTCCATAAATAAAATTTTGTCTCTCTTTAGCCATTACATCTGCTTTTTTCTTTGACATAGCACGACGGACAAGGTCACTTCTTCCTAAAGAATATCCTCCCATCTCACGAACAATCTGCATAACCTGTTCCTGATATACAATACAGCCGTAAGTTACATCAAGAATATGCTCAAGCATTGGATGCTTATACTTAATCTTATCGGGGTTATTTTTATTCGCCACGTACATTGGAATAGAATCCATAGGACCGGGACGATATAGTGAAATACCTGCTATAATATCCTCAAGAGAGTTTGGTTTCAGTTCTTTCATAAACTGTTTCATGCCACTGCTTTCAAGCTGAAAAACGCCATCAGTTTCTCCTGCGGAAATCATTTTATATGTTTCTTCATCATCAAAACCTATGGTATTAAAATCAACTGTTATGCCATGATTTTTCTTTATACTGTCCACCGCATCACGAATTACAGTAAGAGTTCTAAGCCCTAAAAAGTCCATTTTTAAAAGGCCGAGACGTTCAATCGTAGTCATAGTAAACTGTGTTGTTATTACATCATCATTTCTTTGAAGCGGAACATAATTCTGCACAGGTTCTTTTGTTATTACAACACCCGCTGCATGAGTGGAAGTGTGTCTTGGTAAACCTTCCAATTCTTTTGCAGTATCAATTAACTCTTTCATCTTAATGTCAGAGTCATAAATTTCTTTTAATTTGTAGTTTATTTTTAACGCCTTATCAATAGTGATATCAAGCTCCTTTGGTATCTCTTTTGCAACCTTATCAACAACACTTATAGGTATATTTAAAGCACGTCCTACATCCCTCACAGCAAGCCGTGCCGCCATGGTACCAAAAGTTACAATCTGACAGACTTGAGATTTGCCATACTTTTTATTTACATAATCAATAACCTCTCCTCTGCGTTCATAACAGAAGTCAATATCGATATCAGGCATGCTGACACGTTCGGGATTCAAGAATCTTTCAAAAATCAAATTATATTTTATCGGGTCGATATTGGTAATGTGCAGACAATAAGATACAACACTTCCTGCTGCACTGCCTCGTCCGGGACCTACCATTATATTATTTTCTCTGGCATGGCGAATGAAATCCCATACTATAAGGAAATAATCTACATACCCCATATTTTTAATGGTATTAAGCTCATATTCAAGACGGCTGCGAACAGTTCCGTCATCATTTGGATATCTTTCTTTCATACCTTCATCGGTTAATCTGCAAAGGTATTCATACGATGTTAAACCATCAGGGACATCAAATTTTGGCAAGTGTAATTTACCAAATTCAATATCAACATTACATCTATCAGCAATTATTTGTGTATTTTCAATTGCTTCGGGAATATACGAAAAAAGCTCCCGCATTTCATCCTCAGATTTTAAATATAATTCCTCTGTTGACATTTTCATTCTGTCAGGGTCATCGACTGTTTTACCCATTTGGATACACATAAGAACGTCCTGATAAGCAGCATCATCTTTGGTAACATAATGAATATCATTTGTTGCAACAAGATTTAAATCAAGTTCTTTGGCTAAAGCCACAAGTCCTCTGTTTAGTTTCTGTTGCTCTAAAATCCCATGGTCCTGAACCTCAACAAAAAAGCGGTCCTTTCCAAAAATATCAACAAATTCTTCCGCACGGCGTTTTGCTTCATCATAGTTATCATTAAGAATATTTATCGATAAAACGCCAGACATACACGCACTAAGAGCGATTATCCCTTCGTTATATTCGCGTAATATATCCATATCTATTCTTGGTCTGTAATAGTATCCGTCCGTAAATCCCATGGAAACAAGCTTCATAAGGTTTTTATAACCCGTATTATTTTCCGCAAGCAAAACAAGATGGTAACTTTTCGAGTCATACTCATGCACTTTATCAAACCTTGAACGTGCCGCAACATAAACTTCACACCCAATAATAGGTTTGATTCCCTGTGCCTTTGCATATTCATAAAAATCAATAATACCATACATATTACCATGATCGGTAATTGCCATAGCTGTCTGACCTAATTCTTTTGCACGGTCAATAAGTTTTTCAATTGTTCCTTCACCATCAAGAAGACTAAAAACTGTATGTGTATGCAAGTGAGCAAATGACATGTGCGACACCTCCTTTTTTAGTTACTCATATCAATTATCTTTTTTATTCTGCGATTAACCCAAGATTTACTCATAGGCGGATCTAATCGACGACCAAGCTCGTTTAAACTAAGATTTTTGTATTCAAGTCGAAGTAACGCCACTTTTTTTAAATCCTCATCTATATTATCAAGTCCATATAATTTATCAACCTTTTCAATAGCGCGAACTTGTTCAACAGATGCATTGATTGTTTTTTCGATATTTGCAGTTTCGCTATTAATGGCGCGTACCATATCATTTCGAATCTCTTTTTCAATCTTTATATTTATATATTCCATTTGGGCTTTATACGCACCCATGTATGTCAAAAAATCAACAATGCTTTCGCTATTTTTTAAATACAATACATACTTTGATTTTCTTACAACAAGCTTAAATAAAAATCCTGCATTGTTTAATACTTGAATCATATTCTGAGCAAGTTCAATATGAGGTGTAATAATCTCCAGATTATAGTTTTTTTGCGGATCTATAACTGTTCCTCCACTTAAAAAAGCACCTTTTACAAATGCACGTCTGCAACAATCTTTTGAAACAATATCAAAATTAAAATTGTATTTTGTATTTTCTAAATCCGTCTCTGTAATTCCAATTTCATTTAGCAATTTTATGCTATTTTCAGTGTTGCTGCACGAAAGAGACATTCGAGAAGATTTACCTATTCGAGAATACACCAGTTCATCTATTCCAATAAACTTAGAAAGAGACTTATAATTATCCAAAACATCATGATTTTCAGTGACAAATTTAATATTACTTTTTGTTATAGTTGCGCCGAACAAAAGCATTCCCAGATACTCTGCCTTATTACAACAAATATCAGTATTTTCGTTTTTGCAAAGCTCTGCTTTTGTCATTTCCGAAAATGATTTCATAAATCCTTCACCTTTTTTATATACTAAACAACCTTTTCAATATCCCTGTGGGAAATCATAACGTTATAGTTGCCGGAATTTAATCTTCTATATAGCCCTTCTGCTATTGTTACACTTCTATGATGCCCACCTGTGCATCCAATTGCAATAACTAATTGAGATTTTCCCTCTTTTATGTAATGCGGTATAAGATACTCCATCATCGAAGAAAGACGTTCTAAAAACTCCGCGCTCTGTGGAAACCCCATAACATAATCACTTACACATGCATCAAGACCAGTATGTTCACGCATTTCAGCTATATAAAACGGATTAGGTAAAAACCTCACATCAAAAACAAGATCTGCATCGAGAGGAATTCCATTTTTAAACCCAAAAGATACAACGTGTATCATCATTCCGGAGAATTCCCTTTCTCCTCCGTAAATAGATGCAATGTGAACTTTAAGTTGAGCAGTTGTAAGATTTGATGTGTCAATAATGTGGTCTGCTTTATGCCTTAGTTCTTCAAGTAAGAGCTTTTCGCGACGGATACCTTCTTCTATTCTACCATCCTGAGAAAGAGGATGATTTCTTCTTGTTTCTTTATAGCGTTTAATTAAAGTTTCTGTTGTAGCCTCTAAAAAAAGAATTTCATAATCATAGCCAAGTTCAGCCAGTTGCTCAAGGCTACCTGATAAATCGTCAAAAAGTTTACCACCGCGTATGTCACATACTAATGCTACAATATCTTCTGGTTCGGATGCTCTGTGATAAATTTCTGCAAACTTAGGGATAAGTTCCGGAGGCATATTATCAACACAGTAACACCCCATATCCTCCATGGATTTTACAACCTGAGACTTTCCTGCACCGCTTAATCCTGTAATAATAACAAATTTCATAAATAAAACCTCGCGTTAAAATTCACCAATAAATCTAACCTCTGGAGAGAGCTCAACATTAAATTTATTATAAACCTTTTCCTGAACCTGTCTAATTAATTCACGGACATCAGCCGCAGTTGCATTATTATTGTTTACAACAAAACCTGCGTGTTTTTCTGACACAGATGCCCCTCCAACAGAAAAACCCATAAGTCCTGAATCCTGGATCAACTTACCCGCGAAATATCCCTCAGGTCTTTTAAACGTACTTCCCGCGCTTGGAAGATTAAGAGGTTGTTTAGAATTTCTTCTATCCGCTAAATCATCCATCAAAGCCTTAATATCATCAGGATTTCCCTCTGTAAGTTCGATTTCGCAACCCAAAATAACATATTCGGGATTTTTCTCAAAAATACTTGTACGATAGCCAAACTCGCAATCAAATCCGGAAATTTTGCAACATTCCCCACTTTCGTTAAGATAGGTTACTTCACGGATAACCTGTTTCATCTCACCGCCATAAGCACCTGCGTTCATATATATAGCTCCGCCAAGTGTTCCGGGAATTCCAGCAGCAAATTCAAATCCTGAAAGATGATTTCCAAGTGCAATATTTGCAAGGCGCGATAGCTTTATTCCTGCATCAGCATATATTTTGTTAACAGATGTATTATGGTGGCTGAATTTTTTACCAATTTTTACAACCGCACCTCTGATCCCTTTATCTCCAACAAGAACATTTGAACCATTACCAAGAATAATATATGGAATATTCATCTGCTTTAGCGTTTTTATAACACCCTCCGTCTGCCTTATATCAGAAGGTTCAATAACAACATCAGCATTACCACCAATTCTGAACGTGGTATGTTTATACATAGGCTCGTTAAGAGTAACACCCGATACTCCAACAATATCACACAAAAGCTGTATTACAACATCATTTATCATTCAATTCACACTCCGCTACGCAATTCTTAAAGATGATATAAAAATCTTCTATTAATTATAAGTTATTAGTGCCATTTATATGCTCCGCAATTCTTCTGTTAAGTTCTTCAGCAGCATTATATCCTAATTTTTTCTGGCGATTATTCATCGCAGCAACCTCAAATATAACAGCGAGGTTTCTGCCTGGACGAACAGGTATTGTAAGAGATGGAATATCAAGACCGAGTATATTTGTATATTCATCAACAAGCCCCAATCGATCGTATTGCTTACCATGTTCCCAAGCCTCAAGATGAATTATCAAATCAATTTTCTCTGAATCTTTTACTGCACCCATACCAAAAATATTTCTGACATCAACTATTCCAATACCGCGAATTTCGATAAAGTGCTTAATAATGTCAGGTGCAAATCCAACCAACGATTTTGATGAGACACGTTTTATTTCAACAGCATCATCAGCTACAAGTCTATGTCCTCTTTTGATAAGTTCAACCGCTGCTTCACTTTTACCAACACCACTGTCACCCATGATTAAAACACCTTGACCATAAACTTCTACAAGAACACCATGTCTTGTAATCCTTGGTGCAAGTTCAATGTTTAGATACGAATTTAGCGTACTGTTAAAATATGATGTAGGATGAGCAGTTCTGAGTATTGGTGTATCATATTCCTTTGCCAGTTTCATCATTTCAGTTGTTGCATTAGCATTTCGCGTCAAAATAACAGCAGAAACTTTTTTTTCAAATAACTTTTTCAGGCAATTAAATCTTTCCTCTGAAGAAAGTGTTGAAAGGTAGGTGTTTTCAACCATACCAAAGACCTGTATTCGTCTTGGATCAAAGTAATCAAAAAAACCTGCAATCTGTAGACCAGGTCTGTTAACATCAGCCGTTGAAATTAAAATCTCACGTTCAGGATAATAAAGCTTTTCAAGTTTCATTTCCTTCACTACTTTTGAGAGCTCAACAGTAAAATTTTCCATTGGTATCCACCTCTTTGTAATGGAATTATTCTAAAAATATGTATAGTTATATTATTTTATCATGAAAAAAAGATATTTGCAAGAAAAATGATAATAAATTTAACATTAAAACAAAATAAGAATATGCATTTTCTGCATATCCTTATTTTAAATGCATATTTTTTATTTAACCAACTTTTCCTTAAGATATTTTCCTGTATAGGATTCCTCGCATTTCGCCACTTTCTCAGGAGTTCCGCAAATAATTACTTCCCCACCTTTATCTCCACCTTCAGGCCCTAAGTCAATTATATAATCAGCTGTTTTAATTATATCAAGATTATGCTCTATTACAACAACTGTATTGCCTGCATCAACAAGCTTTTGTAATACCTCTGTAAGTTTGTGTACATCAGCTGTATGAAGTCCCGTTGTGGGTTCATCAAGAATATATATTGTATTCCCGGTACTTCTCTTACTAAGCTCTGTAGCCAGTTTAACACGTTGTGCCTCACCGCCCGAAAGAGTCGTGGAAGGCTGCCCTATTTTTATATAACCAAGTCCTACATCATATAATGTTTGGAGTTTTCTTTGTATTTTGGGAATATTCTCAAAAAAAGTGCAACCTTCTTCTACTGTCATTTCCAAAACTTCATAAATGTTTTTACCTTTATACTTAACTTCAAGTGTTTCTCTATTATATCTCTTACCTCCACACACCTCACATGGGACATAAACATCAGGCAAAAAGTGCATTTCTATGCATATAATACCATCTCCCATACAAGAATCGCATCGTCCGCCTTTTACGTTAAAACTAAATCTTCCCGACTTATATCCACGCGCTTTTGCTTCGGGCGTCATAGCAAAAAGATCTCTGATATCACCAAAAAGTCCTGTGTATGTTGCAGGATTACTTCTTGGAGTTCTGCCAATTGGTGATTGATCAATATCTATCACTTTATCAAGATTTTCGACGCCCTTAATATCTTTAAATTTTCCCGGATGTTTTTTAGCACCATTTAATTGATTGGCAAGTTCTTTGTATAATATCTCGTTAACAAATGAACTTTTACCGCTACCGGATACTCCTGTTACGCAGGTAAATGTACCAAGAGGTATTTTTACATTAATATTTTTAAGATTATTTTCTGATGCACCGCTGACTTCGAGATGTTTACCATTTCCCTTTCTTCGTTTTTCAGGAACAGGAATAACTTTTTTTCCGCTCAAATACTGACCTGTTATTGATTTTTCGCAAGCTATTATCTCATTAACAGTTCCCTCTGCAACAACCTCTCCACCATGTATTCCCGCTCCCGGACCAATATCAATAATATGGTCAGCCGCAAACATGGTATCTTCATCATGCTCAACAACCAGAAGTGTATTACCTAAATCTCTTAATTCCTTTAGGGTTTCAATTAATTTATCATTATCACGTTGGTGCAGACCAATACTTGGTTCATCAAGTATATATACAACCCCCATAAGACTCGCTCCGATTTGTGTTGCAAGTCTTATTCTTTGCGCTTCGCCCCCTGACAAGGTACCTGCACTTCTTGAAAGAGTCAAATAATCAAGACCAACATTTACAAGGAATTTCAATCTGTTATTTATCTCTTTTAGAATATGACGGGCAATCATATTTTCTTTCTCGGTCAAATACTTTGGTAGTTCATCAAAAAATTCTGCCGCCTTAAAAACGGATAGCTCTGTAACCTGATGAATATTCATTTCATTAACAGTAACGGCAAGAGTTTCTTTTTTTAATCTTGTGCCTCCACAATCAGGACATGGCATATTAACCATAAAATTTTCTATTTCTGCCTTTGCCCATTCTGAATTAGACTCTCTATGACGGCGTTCAAGATTATTGATTATTCCCTCAAAACGGGCGTATTGCACCCCTTTTGCATATTTTCTGTTGTAAGTGAGTTTTATTTTTTCCCCTCTTGTACCGTTAAGCAAAATATCTATTTGGTCATCAGATAACTGGTTAATGGGCGTATCAAGACTGAAGCCAAAATGCTCTGCCATACCCTCGTAATACATTCGGGAAATGCTTCCATCTTCTGTACCGCTCCATCCACTTGCATGAATAGCCCCCTGGTTTATACTCAAGTTTTTATCAGGGATTACAAGGTCAGGATCAATTCTTACAATGTTCCCAAGTCCCGAACAGCTTGGGCATGCACCATAGGGTGTATTAAACGAAAACATTCTGGGTGTAAGCTCCTCGATACTTATTCCGCAATCATCACAAGCATAATTCTGACTGAAAGTAAGTTCATCTCCATCTATAACATCAATAACAACAAGACCGTGCGCCATTCCTAAAGCAGTTTCCACGGAATCAGCAAGTCTTTTATCCATATCATCCTTAACAACAAGACGATCAATTACTATATCAATATTATGCTTTTTTTGCTTGTCAAGTTTAGGGATATCATCACTTAGGTCAAACATCTCCCCATCCACACGAACTCTTATAAAACCGCTTTTTCTTGCATCTTCAAAGGTTTTTATATATTCACCCTTTCGTCCCCTTACAACAGGTGATAAAATTTGAATTTTACATCGCTGTGGCAAAGCTTTAACTGCATCAATAATCTGATCAACAGATTGTGGCTTAATTTCTTTTCCGCATTTTGGACAATGTGGTATGCCGATTCTGGCATATAAAAGTCTAATATAGTCATAAACCTCAGTAACTGTACCTACAGTTGAGCGGGGATTTTTACCCGTTGTTTTCTGGTCTATTGAAATAGCAGGCGATAACCCATCTATTGACTCAACATCAGGTTTTTCCATCTGTCCTAAAAACTGTCTTGCATACGCAGATAAAGATTCTACATATCTACGTTGTCCCTCTGCATAAATTGTTTCAAATGCCAAGGATGATTTACCCGAACCGCTCAACCCTGTCACAACAACAAGTTTATCTCTGGGAATTTCAACAGAAATATTTTTTAGGTTATGTTCTTTTGCTCCCTTAACAATTATATTCTTATTCATCGTACTCTCCCTTATTTTCGCCCTCAAGACGACGTATCTCATCTCGAATTTGTGCCGCAAGCTCAAACTGCAACAACTCCGCTGCTTTTTTCATTTCTATTGTCAATTCTGCGATAGTTCGCTTAACATTCTTATCTTTGTCAGTTATTGCTGATACTTTCTTACCTTTTCCGACAGTCTGAGTTGCCTCAATAACTTCATGAACACCCTTTCTGATAGTTTTAGGTACAATTCCATTTTTTTCATTGAATTCTTGCTGTAATTTACGCCGCCGATTAGTTTCATTGATAGCATATTTCATAGATGCAGTTATATTATCAGCATACATTATTACCTTACCATCAGCGTTACGCGCAGCTCGGCCAATTGTCTGGACAAGGGATGTCTCACTTCTAAGAAAACCTTCTTTGTCAGCATCAAGTATAGCAACAAGAGAAACCTCCGGAATATCAAGACCTTCCCTCAATAGATTAATTCCCACCAAAACATCAAAAACGCCTAACCGTAAATCCCTTATGATTTCCATTCTTTCTAAGGTGTGAACATCAGAATGCAAGTACCTTACCTTTACACCCATGTCTTCAAAATATTCAGTAAGTCTTTCTGCCATTTTCTTTGTTAATGTAGTTACCAAAATACGCTCATCCTTTTGCGTACGTTTAATTATCTCGCTGTATAAATCATCCACCTGACCACTTATTGGTCGTACCTCTACTTCAGGGTCAAGAAGCCCTGTAGGTCTGATGACCTGTTCCACAATTTGCGACGATTCATTTTTCTCAAACTCGGCAGGTGTCGCACTTACAAAGACAGCCTGATTTAGCTTTGAATAAAATTCATCAAATGTCAAAGGCCTGTTATCAAATGCTGACGGAAGTCTGAAACCATAATTTACAAGGTTTTCTTTTCTTGACCTATCCCCTGCAAACATTGCTCTGACCTGTGGAAGTGTAACATGGGACTCATCTACAATCAACAAAAAATCTTTAGGAAGGTAATCAATCAAGGTAAACGGCGGTGTCCCAGGAGCTCGTCCGCTAATATGTCTTGAATAGTTTTCTATACCATTACAAAAGCCTGTTTCACGCATCATTTCGATGTCATAATTGGTCCTTTGCTCAAGGCGTTGTGCCTCAACAAGCTTGTTTTCATCATACAGCTCTTTCAATCTGTTCTTTAGCTCATCTTTTATACTTTCAATAGCTTTTTCACGTTTTTCGGCAGTTGTTACATAGTGAGATGCGGGATATATAGCAACATGTTTTCTTTCTGCAACTATCTCACCTGTTACCGGATTAAAATCAGAAATCCTGTCAACTTCATCCCCAAAAAACTCAACACGAACTGCATTACCTGATGATTCAGACGGAAATATATCTACAATATCCCCATGAACTCTAAACTTATTACGCGAAAAATCAACTTCATTTCTCTCATATTTTATTTCAATGAGTTTAGCAACAACTTCATCCCTGTCTTTTATCATTCCCGGTCGTAATGAAATTACCATATTATTATAGTCAATAGGGTCACCAAGGCCGTAAATGCAAGATACGCTTGCAACAATTATAACATCCTTTCTCTCAAACAGAGCTGCTGTTGCACTGTGCCTAAGTTTATCAATTTCTTCATTTGTAGATGCATCTTTTTCAATATATGTGTCTGAATGTGGGATATATGCTTCCGGTTGGTAATAATCATAATAGCTGACAAAATACTCTACTGCATTCTCAGGGAATATTTCTTTGAACTCACTGCAAAGCTGGGCTGCAAGTGTTTTATTATGGGCAAGAACAAGGGTAGGTTTTTGAACCTTTTCGATTACATTAGCCATAGTGAATGTTTTACCACTACCTGTTACACCAAGTAAAGTTTGAAACTTATTACCCTGTAGAATTCCATTTGCAAGTTCATCTATCGCCTTAGGTTGATCCCCCGCCGGCTTATATTTTGAAACAACCTTAAAGTCCATGTATCTCACCTCAAATTTCCACTATTTTTCTCTACTCTAATCTATAATTTTAGCATATAATTTCTTTTAATGCAACTATTATAATAAAATACACTTCATATAAATAAAGTAATTTGTACAACATTTTTCCAAAAGCTCTTGACAAAAAATCCGCAACGTGTTATCCTATCCAAAAGAGTTTTAGCACTCACGCTAATAGAGTGCTAACAATAAAGATTGTGAGGTGACGGGTTTATGTCGCTTGATGAGAGAAAGAAACTTATTCTTCGAGCTATTGTTGAGGGGTATATTCAAAACGCTGAACCTGTCGGTTCAAGGAGTATAGCTAAAAATACAGATCTCAATCTGAGTGCTGCAACAATCAGAAATGAAATGGGCGATCTGGAGGAAATGGGTTTTTTAATTCAGCCACATACTTCTGCAGGAAGGATTCCTTCCGGTCAAGGATTTAGATTTTATGTAGATAGTCTTATGGAACACTACAGAATGACATCTGCAGAAATAAAACAAATGCGGAGTGTCATGCTAAACAAAATAAGAGAACTTGACAAAATTGTTAAAGATGTTTCTGTTGCCTTTTCAAATATAACAAATCTTCCTACTTTTGGAGTTATTCCCGCTATCGAGAGAGGCTCTATTAAAGGAATTAAACTTGTATCTGTCGACGAAAAAACTCTTATGGTTATAGTTTCAGATAACTCCGGATTAATCAAAAACAAGTTATTGCGGCTTCGCGAACCAGTAAGTGATACCCTGGCAGCGCAGCTCACTGAAGTTTTAAACCAAAATCTCTCAGGATACACACGTTCCGAAATAAACCTAAGTCGAATAATAGAAGTTGTTAATGCTATCGGTGGAAATCATGAAATTCTTACATCTGTTTTAGAACTCGTAGATGAAGCGATCTCAGAAATTGACAAACACGAAGTATATATGGAGGGCGGGACAAATATTCTTCGTTTTCCTGAATATAATGAGATTACTAAAATTAAAGAAATACTTGAATTTTTTGACGATAAATCAAGTCTTAACACTCTTATTAAACACCTTCCTGAAAGTTCTAACGGTGATGTTAAGGTATTTATCGGCGATGAGAATGAATTGCCGCAACTAAAAAACAACAGTGTTGTATTGTCAACATATAAAGTCGGTCCTGACCTTACAGGTATTATAGGTGTTGTGGGACCTATGCGGATGGATTACGCTAAGGTTGTGTCAGGTGTAGAGTTTTTTTCCAAACAACTTGGAAACATGCTCAGCGAACACTTAGATATTAATTATATACCCGAACTTCCTAATAAAAACAACAAAGGAGATGAAAATATATGACTACTAAAGAAACAGAAGAAAACATTGTTGCAGATGAGCAGAAAACTGTTGAAGAAACATCCGAAGAAACTGTTGATGAAAATGTATCCGAAAAAACTCCTCTCGATGAGGCTGAAGAGACTATTGCAAATCTCTCTGACCGACTTATGCGTACGGCTGCAGAGTTTGATAATTTCAAAAAGCGTTCTTCAAGAGAAAAGGACGAAGTGTATGGCAATGCAGTATGCGATACTATAGAAAAAATTCTGCCCGTCCTTGACAATCTTGACCGTGCTATTCTCTCTACAGATGAAAACAGTGATGCATCAAGTGTCCTTGAGGGCATAAAAATGATTAAAAAACAGTTTGAAGATGCACTTACATCCATAGGTGTTTCACCGATTGAAGCTGTTGGAAATCCCTTCGACCCAGAAAAGCATAACGCGGTTATGACAGCGGAAAGCGATGAAGATGAAAACACTGTTCTTGAAGAATTTTTAAAAGGCTACACTTATAATGATAAGATAGTACGCCACTCAATGGTTAAAGTTAGTAATTAATTATGAAAGGATGATATATTATGGGAAAAATTATTGGTATTGATTTAGGTACTACAAATTCATGTGTTGCAGTTATGGAGGGCGGTGAGCCCACAGTTATTACAAACCCTGAGGGTGCAAGAACTACCCCATCCGTTGTTGCATTCACAAAAACAGGTGAACGTTTAGTGGGTCAGGTTGCAAAGCGTCAGGCTATTACAAATCCCGACCGTACAATCAGCTCAATTAAGCGTGACATGGGTACAGACAGAAAGGTTGCAATTGACGATAAAAACTACTCTCCTCAGGAAATTTCTGCAATGGTTCTTCAGAAATTAAAATCTGACGCAGAGGCTTATCTTGGAGAAACTGTTTCTCAGGCAGTTATTACTGTTCCTGCATATTTCAGTGATTCACAGCGTCAGGCAACAAAAGATGCAGGTAAAATTGCAGGTCTTGAGGTTCTTCGTATAATCAACGAGCCTACAGCTGCAGCATTGGCTTACGGTCTTGAAAAAGATACTGATCAGAAAATCATGGTATATGACCTCGGGGGCGGTACATTCGACGTTTCTATTCTTGAAATTGGTGACGGTGTATTCGAAGTATTGGCCACAAGCGGTAACAACCGTCTTGGCGGTGATGACTTCGATGATAAGGTTATGAACTTCCTGGCTGACGAATTCCAGAAGGAAAACGGCATTGACCTCCGTCAGGATAAAATGGCACTCCAGAGACTTAAAGAAGCTGCCGAAAAAGCAAAGATTGAACTTTCAGGTGTTATGTCTTCTAATGTAAATCTGCCATTTATTACTGCAGATGCAACTGGTCCAAAGCATCTTGATATTACAATTACACGTGCACAGTTTGATTCACTCACATCAGACCTTGTTGAAAAGACAATGGAGCCCACAAGAAATGCTCTCAAGGACGCAGGACTTTCACCAAGTGAAATCGACAAAGTTCTTCTTGTTGGTGGTTCTTCAAGAATACCAGCAGTTCAGGAAGCTGTACAAAAATTCATCGGCAAAGAACCTCACAAAGGTATTAATCCTGACGAATGCGTTGCAATAGGTGCTTCAATTCAGGCAGGTGTCCTTTCAGGTGATGTTGAAGATTTAGTTCTTTTAGATGTTACTCCTCTTTCACTTGGTATTGAAACAATGGGTGGCGTATTCACAAGAATTATCGACAGAAATACCACCATTCCTACCAAAAAGAGCCAGATATTCTCAACTGCTGCTGATAATCAGCCAAGTGTTGAAGTTCATGTTCTTCAGGGCGAACGTGAAATGGCGGCATACAATAAGACTCTCGGCCGTTTCAATTTAAGCAATATTCCTCCTGCTCCAAGAGGCGTACCACAGATTGAAGTTACTTTTGACATTGATGCCAATGGTATTGTTAAGGTAACTGCAAAAGATTTAGGCACAGGTCAGCAGCAGGATATTACTATTACCTCTTCTACTAACCTTTCCGATGAAGATATAGAAAAGGCAGTTAAAGAGGCAGAACAGTTTGCTGCAGAAGATAAGAAGAAGAAAGAAGAAGTTGACGTACGCAACAGTGCAGATAACATGGTTTATCAGACAGAAAAAACTTTGAATGAACTGGGCGACAAGATAGATGAAAGTGAAAAAGCAGGTATTCAGGCTGAAGTTGATAAACTCAAAGAACTTCTTAAAGCTAATCCAATCGATACAGAAGCAGTAAAGACACAAACTGATGCTGTTACACAGAAATTCTCAGCTGTATCCGAAAAGCTTTATGCTGCAGCACAACAGGCACAACAGGCACAACAGGCACAGCAAGCGCAAGGCGGCACAAACGGTGCACCTGATGACAACGTAGTTGATGCAGAATATACCGAAGTGAACGACGATAACAACTAAAACTATCACAAAAGGGCGGCTGAAATTTTCCGCCCTTTTGTAAATAGAAAGGCTATTGGTGTTTTATGGCAGATAAAAGAGATTATTACGAAGTCCTGGGCGTTGGCAAAAATGCCACGTCTGACGAAATAAAAAAAGCTTACAGAAAGCTTGCAAAACAATACCACCCCGACCTTAATCCCGATGACAAGGAAGGTGCAGAAGCTAAATTCAAAGAAGCAACTGAAGCATACGAAGTGCTGAGTGATGCTGATAAAAAGCAACGCTATGATCAGTTTGGTCATGCTGCATTCGACCAGACTGCAGGTGGCGGCGGATACAGCGGTGGCTTTGGAGGATTTGACGGTTTTGATATGGGCGACATATTTAGCAGTTTCTTTGGCGGTGGTTTTGGCGGACAACGCAGCAATCCTAACGCACCTCAGCGTGGACGCGATATAAGTTATGCTGTCGATCTTACTTTTGAAGAAGCGTGCTTTGGCGTTGAAAAAGATATTACTGTTAATCATTTGGAGAAATGTAGCGAATGTAATGGTTCAGGAGCGGAAAAGGGAACTGCACCTGAAACTTGTCCTACCTGCCATGGTACAGGTCAAGTTCGCGCTGTTCAAAGAACGGCTTTTGGTAGTTTTCAAAGTGTTCGCCCTTGCGATTCTTGCGGTGGTAAAGGTACAATCATAAAGAGCCCTTGTTCATCTTGTCATGGCGAAGGGAACATTCGCAAGCCTAAAAAAGTAAGAGTAAAAATCCCAGCAGGAATTGACGATGGTCAACAAGTATATGTTCGTGGTGAAGGCGATGCAGGTAAAAAAGGCGGTCCAAGCGGTGACCTTATTTTAAACATTCGCGTTAAACGGCACAAGCTTTTTGTCCGTCAAGGCTATGACATTCTGTGCGATTACCCCATTTCTTTTGTACAAGCAACTTTAGGTGCAGAGGTTCAGGTTCCAACTGTTGATGGAAAAGTTTCATATAACATTCCCGAGGGAACACAGCCCGGAACGGTTTTCCGCCTTAAGGGGAAAGGTGTACCAAAAATTAATTCAAATCAAAGAGGTGACCAATACGTTACCGTTAAGGTTGAGATCCCCAAAGGTCTTAATGATAAGCAAAAAGATTTATTGCGCGAATTTGATAATAACGTTGATTCATCAAAATATAAGCAAAGCAAAACCTTTTTTGATAAGATGAAAGAGCTGTTCAGTTAGGAGAATAACATGAATTGGATTAAAGTAACTATTACAACAACTGCCGCGGGTATTGACCCCGTAAGCGGCAGATTACTTAATTTAGGCATTAATGGTATAGAAATATCCGATAAAGATGATTTCAAAGAATTTCTTGAAGAAAATAAAAAATATTGGGACTATGTTGATGAAGAACTTGAAAAATTAAAGGACAGCGAAACAACAATTACACTTTACTTAAGTGACGAAGCATCAGGAATAGAACAATATTCAGCTGTGTGCAATTCTATTAATGAATTAAAGAATATGGACAGCGAAAATATTTTTGGGTCACTGGAAGTTTCTTCTGACCGAGTAAAAGACGAAGATTGGTCAGAGATATGGAAACAGTACTTCCACCCTATTCCCGTAGGTGAAAAAATACTTATAAAACCTGCTTGGGAGGAGCTTTCCGATTCAGACGGAAGAACTGTTTTTACAGTAAATCCGGGACTTAGCTTTGGTACAGGCTCCCATCCAAGTACAAGATTTTGTATTGAAGAAATAGAAAAACATCTAAAGCAAAATGACACTGTTTTGGATATAGGGTGTGGCTCAGGTATATTATCAATTATTGCACTTTTGCTGGGTGCAAAATCGGCTGATGCCCTGGATATTGACCCGAATGCAGTAGACGTTGCATATAGCAACCTTGCTCTTAACAATCTTTCAAAAGATAATTATAATGCATTCTATGGAAATATACTGGAAGACGAAGAACTCAAATCGTCTCTTGGTAAATATGATATAGTAATTGCTAACATTGTCGCAGATGTCATAATTTCACTTTCATCATTTGTAAAACAATTTATGAAAGAAACATCAACCTTTATATGCTCAGGAATTATCCTCGAAAGATTGGACGAAGTAACAAATGCATTGACTAATGCGGGACTAAAAATCGTTGAAATCCGGAAGGATCGCGACTGGGCTGCAATTACATGTAAATTTTAAAAACAATCATAACCACTAGTTTACTAGTGGTTATGATTTTAATTTATATATTCATCTCTTAATTTAGAAAATACTATTCTTTGACTGTCGTACAGACTAAAATTACCCGATAACATAAAACTAACACCACATGCCAAAGCAAATAATAATATTGACTCTACACCAAAAACTTCCAGGGCAAGCATTATAGATGCGATAGGACAATTAACCATTCCGCAGAATAATGCCACAAAACCAATTGCTGCACCAAACGAGGCATCTAATCCTAAAACTGGTGCCATGACACAGCCAAAAGTTGAACCGATAAAGAATGTTGGAACAATTTCTCCGCCTTTAAAACCTGCCGAAATGGTAATCACAGTGAATATGATTTTCAATATGAACGCTTCTGGTCTTGCATTTCCATGTATCGCCCGGGTTATTATATCCATTCCTGCACCGTTATAATCACTAGTGTTAAGCAAAAAGGTTAAAACTACTATTATCAATCCGCCTACAAAGGCTTTTAAATAGCTATTGGACAAAAATTTTTCAGCATAGTGCTCGCTCTTTTTTATTGCAACACAGAAAACTATACTTACAATTGCACACAACGAGGCAAGAATCACAACTTTAATTGCTGACTCAACAGAAAACGCTTGAATAATTATATCTCCAAATCTTACAGGTGAAATTCCAAACAACATAGCAATTTCGTATGCCGAAAGCGCTGAAACTAAACATGGTACAAGTCCGGCATATCTTATATTTCCTACTGCAATAACCTCAAGGGCAAATATTGTGGCGGTAAGAGGGGTTCCAAACAACGCAGAAAATACACCACTCATTCCTGACATAACTATCAAATGAAGGTCTTTTTTGTCTAATTTAAAACATCTTCCTATGTTATAACCCAGACTCCCGCCAAGTTGAAGCGCTGCCCCTTCTCGTCCTGCAGAGCCACCAAAAAAATGTGTTATTACCGTGCTTACAAAGATAAGCGGCATCATAACAAAAGGTACTTTTCTATCCTCTTGTGCCGCAGCAATTACACAGTTTGTATCTATTTTTCCTTTTGAACGAAAAAAACTATACATAGCAGTAATAATCAATCCACCTATTGGTAGCAATAAAATAATATAGCCGTTTTCCTGTCGTACTTCAGTTACATAGTCAACACTTAAATGAAAAACACTCCCTATTATTCCACCTGCGCATCCAACAATAATGGAAATAACTATCCATTTAACAAAGGATTTCACATATTCATTCAAAGATTTATATGTAGCTTTAATTATATTCATTATATATTTCCCTCTTTTTATTTTTTTAAAAAATAACAATGTTTTATACTGTTCAAACAACTATAAAATATATCACAAACCTATTCCAAAATCAAGGAAATAAATAATAAAAACAAACCATAACTTAAAATATTATTTATAAAAAATTTTTTAACTTTTTTTCAAAAAAGTGTTGACAAAGCAACAAAAAGGTAGTATAATATTTTTTGTTGCTTGTGGTTGAACGACATAGTAACGGATGTGCGTGATTAGCTCAGTTGGTAGAGCACCTGACTCTTAATCAGGGTGTCCGGGGTTCGAGCCCCCGATCGCGTACCATATCAACCCCTAGAGCTGTAAGGCTTTGGGGATTTTTTCTTTTTATAACTTTATATTTTTCATCGGTTTTTCTAACCAAATTTCTAACCAATTTCATGTTAATTATTTTCTACTATATTAATATCCCTGCCAAATCCTTTGACAATTCTTTCTTACGTTCTGCACTTATGTGCCCGTATATGTCCATAGTCGTTTTGATACTGCTATGTTCAAGCCAATCAGATATATCTTTCATGTGCCAGCCTTTTTCTATCAGGAAACTGGCGGTGCTATGTCTTAAATCATGCCATCTGATATGTGGCATATTGTTTCTTTCAAGAACTTTAGATAATTCGTGAGTCGGATAAGATG
>JAZQKJ010000048.1:0-51609 GCA_045542095.1 Ructibacterium sp. | reverse complement strand
AACTTAAGCATATATCTTTCACCTTCATATTCTACTGCAATTTTCTTTCCGTTTGCACCATTATATGCTCTGCCTATAATTCGCTTACAGTTTGTAAAATCAATTCTGTTTGCCATAATGTTACCTCCATAAATATTTCTGTCTTAAATAATCTGCATGCTCCGGCGTTATCAGTCCATCGCTGATTTCGGCCATATTGATGCTTCCATAAAGTTCACCCCAATAGCAGTCTATCAAAGTGGAATTCTTTGATACGGCATCTTTGTATGCATCCAAATCATGTTGCAGATATGAGGGGAGACCGCACTCGTAGGAACGCTCTCGTGAAATAGTTGTCATTCTGTCATCAAGCAGACTCTCCATAGACACATTTAATACCTTTGCAATTTTATATAATGTTTCTCCCGAACACTTTTCAATGTTTGTTTTACCACTGCACAATTCACTAAGTGTCGCATGGGGAATCCCTGAAAGTTTTGCCAATCGATATTTTGTCATTCCAATATTATTTAAAATTTCATTTATACTCATTTTCATCACCCTAATATATTCTATGTTATTATTATATCGCTATACCGAAATAAAATCAAGTAATTTTTGAAAATTTAGTTGAAATGCTAAAAACCCTTGTAAGAATACATCTTACAAGGGTTTTACGCTACTTCGATATAAAAAGTTTCTATGTTACTCTCACTGTATGTACTGTTGATTTTGAAATCCCAAATTTTTTCGCAGCTTCTCTAACTGTGCATTTATTTTCCACTATGTAATTTGCAAGCTCAATGGTTCTCTCTTCAATATAACATCTCACATATATAGCCTCCCAATCCATTTTTGTTCCTAATCAGAACTTCTGAACTTGATTTAATATATGCGAGCAATTGACATACTATGACAATACGTTTAACAGATAAAAAAATAAAAAGCATAGAATTGACATAATGTTAAGTCAACTTTATGCTTTGTTTAAGCAAAATTATTATTGAACCGCTTTTATAGAGCATTTAAAATCAATTAAATTAAGTACTTCTTCTTCTGTTATTGAAGATGGAATATCTATCTTAAAAGTATAGTCTTTTGTTTTATTATCATTGGTACAATCAATAGAAACGCTTTGGATTGAAACTTTTTTCTCTTCAAATTTATCTGAAATTATACTCTGAAAATTCTGAATATCAACCTCTTTAATAAGCAACACTTTTATATTGGCGTTTTTATTTCTGTGAAGTTCAAGATGTAACAATAACTGGGCAATAAGTATTACAATAGCAGCCCCAATACCAACCACGTACATCCCTGCACCAATTGCCATACCAACGCCGGATGTTGCCCATATACCGGCTGCCGTAGTTAAACCTGAAATAGTATTTTTATGTACAAAAATCATTCCTGCGCCTAAAAATCCTATACCGCTTGCAATAGTTGATGCAACTCTCGATGGATCGAGCCTTACTTCAACGTCGCCAAAGGCTCCACCTTGAATCAAATCAAAAAAAGCATATTTAGAAACAATCATAATAAGCGCCGCACCGCAAGCAACAACAAAATGAGTTCTTATTCCCGCTTCTTTAGACCTATTCTTACGTTCCATTCCAATAGCAATGCCACAAATCCCGGCAAGAATTATCCTTAAAATATAAATCATCTGATCATTTAACACTTCAAATTCCTCCTTTTTGTTATTATAGCATAAATTTTACATATAATCAAGTTACGTTTATATTTCGTATTTTACTATTGGTTTTTATGAAATATGATAGTATGATTAAATAAAGTTCTTTTTTATAAGAAATGATATAAAACATATTAACCGGAGGTAATCGCAACCCATTATGCAACAAACTTACAATAAAGACACCGAAAAAGCTATGCTTTTATTACGTTAGATAGATCTGTAATAATTAAATCTGTCAATAAGATAATGCCCAACCTTTGCCATATACACTGCACCCTCAGAGTACAACGCCTCCGGTACATCTCTAATGAAGCCCGAAGCTTCATAATTCAATTCTCCCTTATAGTCCACCTCGGCAAATGCTTTCATGACAGCTTCCCAGTCGGTTGTGCCGTAAAAAGGAAGCGTATGTCCATCCCGACTGCCATCATTATCATGAATATGCGTACAGCCGATAATTGCACCTATTATTTTAATCATCCGGGCAGGATCTTCACCTATAACATTTCCGTGCCCTACATCAAAGCAAACTGTAAAGACAGGATTATTCAGCTCTTTATGAAGCTCAACCAAAGCATCCGCTTTTTCGGTAATTGAGCCACCTATGTTTTCAATTGCAATTTTTATGTCGAATTCTTCTGCATACGGAACAAGACTTTTGTAAAAATTGTAATTGTATTCAAACATCATCTCATAGCCTGCTTCTTTATAATCCAGATGATTACAGGGATGTATAACTATCATGGGAGCACCAAGCCAGGAGGCTCGCTCCATACCTCTTGAAATCCTATTTATAAATTCTTCTTCATTTATAAAATCTCTGCCAAAAGGCGCGTGTGCCTGAATTATACTCACACCTTTACTGTTTGCATACTTCTTAAGATTTTCATAATAAGCCTTGTCATGAGCATCAGTATAAAATTCTTCGATATCATTATTAAAGTCTATGCCGCAAATTCCGACATTGGAAAATATATCTATTGTCTTTTCAATACCAAAAGAATGATAAAAACGAAATATATTTGAAGATAAAATCATGTTTTTTCCTCCTATCTATAGCATTTTGGCTGTGAAACATCAGCCTCTGTTATTTCCTCAAACGGATACATTGGAACGGGGCGTTTCTTAAAGGGTAGCTTTGTCAGTACACATCCCGCAGAACCGGGAGTATCTGTATTACATATTTCTGCCGAAATGGGTTCGTAAGCCGCCCGGAAGGAGGTACAAGCTTTAACACCTACAAGGTCGCAGTCTGCAGGGTCAATACCGAATGAACGGTAAAAATTCAGATCCCCTTCGAACTTTCCGTAGCTTGAAACGTGAATAAATATTTTATCTGCTTT
Organism: Ructibacterium sp.; assembly: GCA_045542095.1. Classification (GTDB taxonomy): domain Bacteria; phylum Bacillota; class Clostridia; order Monoglobales; family Monoglobaceae; genus Ructibacterium. The sequence goes on along the minus strand of JAZQKJ010000048.1, from coordinate 48,591 downwards.
AAGAACAACCGTTTTACCAAGATAACGTTTGCTTCCTTTGTCCTGAGGACCGTAAGCATAAAAGGTTCCTTCGTGAACACTCATAACTGTTGCATTTCTCACAAGTACAGGTTTTGACAGTTCAGGAGCCTTTGTTGCGCCCAAAGTGAAATCTGAAACTGCACCCACTCCAAGCTTAATCGCCTTTTCAACTGCAGGAATATCAGAAACTGCTACGGCACATTTAAGCGAGTCACGGTATGGAAGCAGATATTCAATAACCGTCGCACTGTCGGCAGTTGCACCGGCATTTGGAGAATCGGCAGAATCAACCAGCACCACCGGTTTTCCGCTTTTGTTTTCAAGAGCCTTCCTGATAACCTCCGAAATTGAGAAAAAGCGTTCTCCAAGAATTTCTTCTCTTATAGCAAAGTTTTCATAGGCAAGGTCAGCGGCAACACTTTTTGCTTTCTCTTCAGTTTCAGCAATTACAACTACCGTTGCCGCCATTTTTTCAACATCAAGCCAAGGCTGTACTTCAAAGATTGTATAGTCTATGATTTCACCCTGCTCAATCATTTTTTTAGCTCTTTCAACAAGCTTGCCCAGCGAGCCGTTAAAGGTAGTATATCCGTGAGCTGAAGTAATCATTGGAATTGATACAAATACGGTTTTACCACCTTTGCCTTCAAGTGCTTCGAGAAGTCTTTTTGCTGCACGGATACCTGTTTCTTTCTGGTCAAGGTGGGGATATTCCTGAAAGCCGCTCACAAAATCGGCGTTTTTCATTATTTTTTCCGTTATATTTGCATGAAGGTCAAAAGAAACAGAAATAACAACCTCTTCTCCCACTTCTTTACGGATAGCCTCTAAAATGTATCCGCACACATCTTCAACCTTATCGGACACAGTAGCACCGTGCATTGCAACAGACACTCCATCAACATTACCGAAAGCTTTTAGTTGTTTTAAAGTTGTAGCAACAAATAATTCAATAATGCTGTGTTCAACTGGACCGCCGCTCACTGCACGGATAACGGGACCACAAAACAATTCTACATTTGCCGCCGAAAAAGTTTCGTACATTCCGCAGGCGGAGGGCAGGCAAAACTTTTCCGGTAATGAATCAGTGCCCCAATAAGAGTCAAAGGCTTCAAATTCATCCATATTTGTAATTATGGGATTAAATGAATTAGACTCTTGTGATAAACCGCACATAAAAACTTTTTTGTTCATAGTATACACCTCTTATTTTATATCCTTTGTTGCTACAATATCTACACCTGTGTCACAGATATTCTTAACAACTACATCATACTGATTTACAGGTAATTTTACACTTGACATTTTGATAACTTCCATGCAGTCAAGTATTTTTTCCTTTGGAATAGGTTTTTGTGAACGTACAGGAAGTAAGTCTGCGTTATGTCCTGCAACTTTTACTGAAGTTGTTAGAATTCTCACAGGAGATGTAAATTCAGCTGTTGCATATTCAAGTCCGCGTTTGCAGCCATAACCTTGAGCAGTTGTGTTATCCGCTTCTCCCTCAACAGTTACTGTACAACCTCTGGGACATATTGTACAAATAATATCTCTTTTCATGTTCTAGTCCTCCTTTACAACCTCAATTGTAAGTTCATCTGAAATATCAGATGTATTAATACAAATACAGTTCATTTCACCGGGATTTACCTTAATTTCTTTCTTGGTTGCAATCACATTATCACCGCATTTTGCAACAAGTCTTGCACCAAGCTCCGGTGTAAGTACACGAAAGTACAGGTTAACCTTTTCATTTTCATCAGAAAGGGAAATTGTTTGGGGACAAACATATCTTACATTTCTTCCAGTTTTACAAACAACCGTTTTGCTCTGTTTGGAAAGTTTACCTGCCGCATACATTGCTGCATATTTGCCCGCCGTCTCGCTTTCAGCACTAACATTATCTACAAGGTCATTAACATGAACAACATTTCCGCATGCAAATACGCCGTCAATGGATGTCTGCATGTGCTGATTAACAACAGGACCGTTTGTTATAGAAGATATTTCTACATTCGCATTCTTTGAAAGTTCGTTTTCAGGAATAAGACCTACCGAGAAAAGAACTGTATCGCATTCAACTAATTCCTGCTTATCAAGTATGGGCTTCTTGTTCTCATCAACAGGAGCAACATAAACACCCTCAACTCTTGTATCTCCCACAATCTTCGTGATTGTATGTGCAAGTTTCAGCGGAATACCAAAGTCATCCAGACACTGAACTCTGTTTCTGGTCAACCCTGCAAGATAGTCCATAAGTTCAACAACCATGACAACTTTTGCTCCTTCAAGGGTCATACGACGTGCCATAATCATACCGATATCACCCGAACCAAGGATTACAACTTTTTTACCAACCATAATATTCTGTCGGTTAACAAGACGTTGTGCCGCACCCGCAGTATATAGTCCTGATGGACGTGTACCGGGAACAGCAATATCTGCACGTGTTCTCTCACGGCATCCCATAGAAAGTACAACACTTTTTGCATTTATACAGACCATACCATATTCACTGTTTGTGCAATAAACCTGCTTGTTATTTGCATCCACTTCAAGAACCATTGAACTTAGAAGATATTCAACACCAAGTTCATCCGCTTTCTTAACAAATCGGCTGTAATATTCCGGACCAGTCAATTCTTCTTTAAATCTTGTAAGACCAAACCCGGGATGAATACACTGCTGCAAAATGCCCCCGAGTGCATTATCACGTTCAACAACGAGAACTTTGCCGGCTCCCTGTTCTTTTGCAGAAATTGCCGCTGCCAGACCTGCCGGTCCACCGCCTACCACTACAACATCATAATTCATATTATACATTATTCAGTGCACCTCCTTAATCTCTGCTTCTTCCGGTTACCATATAAGAACCAGGGTTGTTTTTATTAATTTCTTCAGGCAATACACCAAGTTCACGTGCAAGAATTTCAATAACTTTAGGACCACAGAAACCACCTTGACAACGTCCCATACCAGCTCGTACACGACGTTTTACAGCATCAACACTTCTTGCACCCAAAGGACGGTGAATGGCATCAAGAATTTCAGCCTCTGTAATTGTTTCACATCGACAGATTACATTTCCGTAAAGGGGATTTTCCTTAATAAGTTTATCCTGAACCTCACGTGTTTGTTCGGAGAATTTTATTATTCCCTTTCTTTCCTTAATGAACTTATCCTTAAGTACTAAATCTGCACCATTCATAAGCATCTGCTGTACTACATATTTACCCATTGCAACACTGAGGGTAAGACCTGTTGAACGAACGCCCGAAAGATTTATGTAGCCTTCAAGGTCATCATATATATTGAAATTTAGTCCTTCAGGATTACGGTTAGGACGAAGACCTGAATACTGTGTGATAGTATCACGCAGATTTACATTAGGTATAAGATTTCTTACATCTGTTGCAATACTGTCAAGCCCCTCCGTCGAAGTAGACTTATCCGTCTTTGAATCCTGGTCTTCAGCTGTAGGACCTACAAGCATATTACCATGAATAGTGGGACACATAAGTTTTCCCTTTGTTACTTTTGTAGGGATAGGAAGAACAATGTGTTCAACCTGACAGGATGTGTTTTTATCAAGGATATAGAACTGTCCTTTTCTTGCAACAACCTTATAGTCGGCTTTACCAACCATTTCAGCAATTTCATCACAATAAAGACCTGCACTGTTTACTACATATTTTGTTTCGATTTCGCCCTTATTAGTAACAACACTTTTAATTTTGCCGTTTTCTGTTTTAATGTCTGTAACCTCTGCATTCAGAAGGAATTCAACACCATTTGCACAAGCATTTTCAGCCAATGCCTGAACAAGAATAAACGGGTCAATAATACTTTCTCTGGGAATCCATAAGCCACCCTTAACTTCAGGATTAAGATTAGGCTCCATCTCTAGAAGCTCTTTGCCTGATTTGTATTCAACATCATAAACATGATTCTTAAAAGCTTTTTCCTTGATAGCAGGAAGCTGGTTGAACTGTTCTTCCGTGATAGCTGGCAGAATAGCACCTATTCTACTGAAAGGAACATCAAGATCCTTTACAATTTCATCATACATAGGGTTAGCAGCTACAACGAGCTGGGATTCAAGTGTTCCAGGAGCTGCATCATAACCTGTGTGAATGATAGCACTGTTTGATTTTGAAGCATCGCCGCCAACATCTTCGTTTTTATCGACAACAATAACATTCACCTGATACTTGGCCAACTCTCTCGCTATCGCACAGCCGACGGCTCCTGCTCCGATGACAACAACATCTTTTTTCATGAGCATAAAAACCTCCTTATAATACAAAAACATTATATTATAATTATACGACGCCAAGAAAACATTGTCAAGATATTTCTAAAACATTGTCAAAACATTGTCATTGATTTTATTGGAATTGGTCAAAAAAAAGTTGTTTCGAAAAAACTTCTCGAAACAACTTTTTTATTTTACAACGACAACCTGTACGCCTTTTTTTCTGATTATATTAAGGATATCTTTTGGTGCTTTATTGTCAGTTATAAGAACATCAACGTCCTCAAACCCGCACACATGACACATAGCGCGCACAGAAAATTTAGCATAATCTGCAAGAACTATAACTTTTTTTGCATTTTTTATGACTTTATTGCGCAGCCCAGCCTCATCTACAATAAAATCAGATATTCCCTCTTCGGTAATTCCACCTGCACCGATTATTGCTTTCTGGATATTGAATTTCGAAATATTATCCTCTGCCAAAGTACCAGAAAGTGATAGTTCCCCTTCTCTTATTTTCCCTCCTGTAAGTATAACATTAGAACATTTTTCGCATAGCACAACAGCAGCTCTTATAGAATTAGTAAAAGCATGCACTTTCTTTTCCTTATCAAGATTTTTAGCAACACTTTCAACAGTTGTTCCCAAATCGAAAAACACGATATCATTTTGTTCTATAAATACTTGTGCTTGATTTGAGATTTTTTCTTTTTCTTTATTATTCTTCTGTTCACGTCTTGAATAGAGTGGCTCCGTTTTGGCATTTTCCTTCCATACAGCACCCCCGTAAACTCTCGTTAACATCCCATGCTCTTCAAGATAAGCAAGGTCACGACGCACTGTTTCAATAGATATACTGAAACAGTGCATAAGCTCCTGATTGGTTATCGCCTGCTGTTCTTCAAGCATTTGCATAATCTGTCTTCTTCTCTTCTGATTCATAATTTTTCTCCTGATAATTCTCTTACAAATTTATTATAGCACAATTTTACAACAACATCAAGTTATATTTATATTTCGTATTTTACTATTGTCTTTTTTGAATTATGATAGTATAATAAAAGAGAGATAAAATAGAACATGGAGGAAAAAAATGATTATAACAAATGATATAAAATACATTGGTGTAAATGACCACAAAATTGATTTATTTGAGGGACAGTACCTCGTTCCAAACGGTATGGCCTATAATTCATATATTATACTTGATGATAAAATTGCCATTATGGACACTGTTGATATTAAATTTACAAATGAATGGCTGCAAAATATTTCTGATATTTTAGGTGATGCCCATCCTGACTTTTTAATTATTCATCACATGGAGCCTGATCATTCGGCAAATATATCCCAATTTATTTCAAAGTACCCTGATGCAAAAATCGTTTCATCAGCAAAAGCCTTTACAATGATAAAAGGTTTCTTTGGAAATGATTTTCTGGATAATCAGATTGTTGTTAAAGAAGGTGATACGCTATCACTTGGTAAACACAATCTTACTTTCTATACTGCTCCTATGGTACATTGGCCGGAGGTAATTGTAACCTATGATGCAACAGATGAAATCTTATTCTCGGCTGACGGATTTGGTAAATTCGGTGCACTTGATACTGATGAAGAATGGGCTTGTGAAGCACGACGTTACTATTTTGGAATTGTGGGTAAATATGGATCACAGGTACAAGCTCTATTAAAGAAAGCCTCTACCCTTAAAATAACTAAAATCTGCCCGTTACATGGACCCGTTCTTGATGAAAATCTTGATTATTACATTAATTTATATGACACCTGGTCTAAATATGAATCCGAAACTGAAGGAGTAATGATTGCGTATACCTCGGTTTATGGGAATACAAAAAAAGCAGTTGAGCTGTTAAAAGAAAAACTAATCGAAAACAACTGCAGCAAAGTTGTAGTTAATGACCTTGCAAGATGTGATATGGCAGAAGCCGTTGAAGATGCTTTTCGTTATGATAAAATAGTTTTTGCTACAACCACATATAATGCAGACATTTTCCCTTTCATGCGTGAATTTATTAACCATCTTACGGAGCGAAATTTCCAGAATAAGACTGTTGCATTTATCGAGAACGGAAGTTGGGCACCAATGGCAACCAATGTCATGAAAAAAATGTTGGAAAAATCTAAAAATCTGGTATATACCGACGCAGGCGTTAAAATAACATCAGCACTTAATGATGAAAGTATTAAGGAACTGGAAAAACTCGCAAATGAACTTGCCCCAAGATAATGAAAAAGAGCTTCATTATGCGGCGTACTCTAAAGGACACAAGAGTGATTGTTTAACAAACAGTCACTCTTATTCTTTTTCTTTAGATTTTGCTCTGTATTCTCTTGGTGTACAATTTGTGTTTTGCTTGAAAACACGGTTAAATGTGCCTTGATCAGTAAAACCTGCGTCCTGCATAATTTCATAAATACTCTTCTCGGTATTTGTCAAAAGTTCCTTCGCCTTTTCTACTCGCATCAAATTCAAATAGCGTTTGAAACCGCCCTCCACTTTTTGAGAGAAAATTCTGGACAGATGGCTTTGGCTGATTCCGATATGTTTCGATATGCTTTTCAAAGAGATTTGATTTGTGTAGTTGAAAGCAATATAACGGATAGCTGAATTAAAGACAGTTAATTCAATGTTTGTTTTTTGCGTTTTATTCTTTAGTACTGTGCCTATAATTGTATGTAAATATCCATAAATAATTGCAAAGTTAGAATTATTACGAAAACTATCCAGCATACTTTGTGCAAGAGAAATTACGCTTTTTTCACTTACAAAATTTTCAAATTTAGTATTTGAGAGAAGAAATATAATTATTTCAGAAATATTAGGATTGAAAATAATCATTATCCCTTCACCGTAGTCTGTTTTCCTATATGCATGCACATCTCCCGGAAAAGCCACCATTACATCGCCACTGTGCAGAATTCTTTCATCATTGTTACATGCTATATTGAAAGATCCATCAGTACAAACTAAAATCTCAATGTTATTATGTAAATGATATGGAAAATCAAAGCTAACACATTTATTTACTTCTATATCCCGAATTTTATTTTCAAAAAACATAAGCCTCTCCTTTTTATCTCATTTGTTATTATATCAAATTTTAACTGATTTTTCAATGGTTTATCTATTGAAAAGTCAAATATTTAGTATATAGTATAATTACAAATACTAGAGGAGGAATTTTAACAATGAAAAAAGCACTTATTTTTTATGGAGGATGGAATGGTCATACGCCTCGTGAAACAGCTGAGATTTTTGAAGCCTGGCTCAAAGACGAAGGATATGATGTAGTGAAAAGTGACAGTATGGATATCTTAAATAACTATGAAGATATCAGCGATATTTATTTATTTGTGCCAATGTATACAATGGGTGATATCTCAGAAGCACAGGTAAAAAACATATCTAAAGCGGTCAGCAACGGTGCTGGATTAGCCGGATGTCATGGAGGAATGTGTGATTCATTCAGGAATAATACCGATTGGCAATTTATGACAGGTGCACAATGGGTGGCTCATCCAGGAAACAGCAATGTAACATATAAAGTTAATTTAAAGCAGGGCAATATGTTCACAGAAGGATTATCCGATTTTGAATACACCGGCGAACAGTACTATATGCACATAGACCCTGCTATTACAGTTCATGCTACGACCATATTCCCGGTAGCTGATGGCGAACATTCATCGAATGGAGCAGTATTGATGCCTGTTGTTTTTACAAAAAAATGGGGAAAAGGAAACGTGTTTTATCTTTCGTTAGGACACACAAACAAAGATTTTGATATTCCTCAGGTCAAGACCATTATGAAACGTGGTTTGCTTTGGGCAACGAAGAAAGGGGAATAATTATGAAAAAGAATGTTGCAGTTGTAGGTTGTGGAAATATCAGTGATATATATCTATCAAATATGACAGGTGTATTTGATAATGTAAATGTTTATGCCGTTTGCGATTTGGACGAATTAAAAGCCCGCGAAAAAGCGGAAAAGTATAATACAAAGGTGATGTCATTTGATGAAATACTGTCTGATAAAAATATAGACATTGTTTTGAATCTGACAACCCCTTTTTCACATTATGATATCTGCAAAAAAACCATTTTAGCAAAGAAAAACATTTATGTTGAAAAACCTCTTTCAATTAGTTATAGCGAAGGTAAAGAATTAGTTGACCTTGCACAGCAGAATGATGTTCTGATTGGTTGTGCACCGGATACCTTTATGGGTGCAGGCATACATACAGCACGCAAAATAATAGATGACGGTTTAATCGGGGAAATTGCGGGAGCTACAGCCTTTATGGTGTGTCCGGGACATGAAAACTGGCATCCGTCACCCGAATTTTATTACAAAGTCGGCGGTGGTCCGTTGTTTGATATGGGACCTTATTACATTACTGCTCTTATATACCTGATTGGTAGTGTAAAAAGTGTTGCAGGAATGGGAAACTGCTTAAGAAAGCAACGAAAAATTACAAGTCAGCCAAAATATGGCGAAATAATCGATGTTGAAGTTGCCACACATGTAAATGCACTTATGAAATTTAAAAATGATGCTGTTGGAAATATGATAACTTCTTTTGATGTTTATGGTTCCAAGTTGCCAAAAATCGAAATCCACGGAACAAAAGGAAGTGTTATTGTGCCTGACCCTAATACTTTCGGTGGTGAAGTGCTTCTTAGACAAAACTTTGATAATGAGTTTCAAACATATCCTTTAATAAACCGTTTTTCTGACAACTCCAGGGGATTGGGCGTTTCAGATATGGCGGAATGTTTAATAAGTGGCTCCCGCGAAAACTGCGCTAATGGTGCATTAGCATTGCATGTTCTTGAAATTATGGAAAAAATCTTGTTAAGTAGTGAATTCAAAAAGGAAATTGAGTTAGAGACTACCTGCAATCGCCCCAGAATAAGTCCGGTACTGTAACAAGCAGGAAAAATGTATCGCATTTTCCAAATATTTAGGATATCCTAAGACCTTATAAATCGGGCGATTCGTGAATTGCCCCTACGATAAAAGGCAGAAACGATTGAGTTCGTTTCTGCCTTTTAAAATTACTGTCCTTAAGGGTACATCCCATATGAAGCTCTTTTTTCTATTAGTCAGATGTATAAGGCATAAGCGCAATCTGTCTTGCTCTCTTGATTGCAACTGTAAGCTGTCTCTGATGTTTTGCACAGCAACCACTAATTCTTCTTGGTAAAATCTTAGCACGTTCTGTTACATATCTTCTAAGCTTAGCAACATCCTTGTAGTCAATATGATCTACTTTATCAACACAGAAAGAACAAACTTTTCTCTTTGCTCTTCTAGGTCTGTTTCTATCCATCTTTCTTTCTTCTGACATTATATTCGCCTCCTTCAAATCAAATTAAAACGGAAGATCGTCATCTGTGTCAAGTAATGGCATAAAAGCATCGTCATTATTGTTATCAGGAAAAGCAGGTACCTGTGCAGGTGCAGGTCTGTTTCCCCCATTTGATGCGGGAGAACCTTCATCCTGACTACGCTTGCTTTCTCCGAAACTAACTTCGCTTGCCACAACTTCAGTAACATAATTCTTCTTTCCGTCCTGACCTTCCCAGGTCCTTGTAGCGATACGACCAACAACAATTATCATTCTGCCTTTTGAAAAATAATTGCTTACAAATTCAGCACTTTTATTCCAAGCAACACAATTAATAAAATCAGCCTGTCTGTTCTCGCCATAACCACTGTCAACAGCGACAGTAAAACTGCATACAGGAGTTCCTGTTCCTGTATGTCTGAGCTCGGGGTCACGTGTGAGTCTGCCCATTAAAATTACTTTGTTAAGCATAATTAATCCTCCTCACGTCTAACAACGATATTTCTGATAATGCCATCAGTAATACCATAAACACGCTCCAGCTCTGATGGGAAATCAGGATTTGATTTAAAGTTAACCAAAACGTAATAACCCTCTGTTAAATCATTGATTGGATATGCAAGTCTGCGCTTTCCCCATTCGTCAACGCTTTCGATCTCACCATACTTTTCAATCAATGACTTAAACTTTTCAACTAAAGCAGTAATTTCCTCTTCGGTCTTGGTTGAATCAATAACGAAGATGGTTTCATACTTGTTGATTTTTTCTGCCATGATCTAGTCACCTCCTTCTGGACATTGACCCTTGAACTTTTCAAGAGTAAGGATTGTTGTTATCACAACTGTGTTATTATATTATATTTTTTTTGATCTGTCAAGCATATTCTTTAAAATTATTCATAGAAATAAAAATGTAATAATAAACAAGACAAGTTATTGAAGGAGCACACATGAAAAACGTTTTCATATATATTTTTTTACTCTTTTTAATTTCAGTATTACTTATTTCACATATTTGCTATAAAAATAATATTTCTTATTATGACGATTCAGAAACAAATAGCTTTAAATCTGTTAAAGAGCCTTCCTCTATCTCCCTATATTTAGTTGATAAAGACAAGACTATTATTTTAAATTACGAAGATTACATACTTGGAATCGTATCAAATGAAATATCTCCGGATTACAATATTGAAGCAATAAAAGCTCAAACTGTTGCCGTCAGAAGTTTTGTATTAAACAAAATATATTGTTCAAACAAAAACACATATGATTTGCATAAAGGAGCTCAATTATGCAATAGTTCCCATTGTATTAACTGGTGCACATTTGATAAAACGGTTATGAAATGGAATAATCAAAAAAGAAATGAATATAAAGAAAAGTTTCGTACAGCTTTATCAGAAACAACCGGAGAATACATTTCGTATAACAGCGCTCCTGCTATTACATTCTGGCACAAAATAAGCCACGGAAAAACAGAGAATTCCCTTGATATTTTGGGGCATGAGTATCCTTATCACAAATCTGTACCAAGTGAATTTGATAAAAAAGCTCCTGGCTATATTACAAGGGTCATTTACACCAAAGACGCTTTTGGCACTATAATGTCAGGATTAGGAATAAGAATGTTAAACACTAATAACATATCGAATGATATGCTGGGTGAAATAACACGTACGCCAGGCGGATGCGTAACAGAAATACAAATTTTGAACCATACCTACAGTGGACAGGAAATTATGAATGCATTTAAACTTAACAGCACCTTCTTTACTATAGTAGTAGACGACTTAAATGTGGTTTTCGAGGTAAAAGGCTGCGGTCATAATGTTGGACTAAGTCAATATGGAGCAAACATCATGGCAATCACAGGATCTTCATATAAAGACATTCTTAATTATTATTACCCTAATGCCATTATATCTTCTTTAATCACATAGCATAAAATGACAAATTAATTTTTGTTAAACATTTTTACTTCAGACGTATTTTCATATGGACTGAAATGTGCTAAAATAAGATATAAGATTTACATAGGCAGGAAGGTGATTATACATCATGGAGAAAAAAACAGTCATTACCATTGCCAGACAGTTTGGCTCTGGAGGACGTGAGGTCGCGCAAAAGACAGCGGATCTACTGGGAATAAAGTTTTATGACAAAGAACTAATTGCATTGGCAGCAAAAGAAAGCGGATTATCCGAATCAATATTTGAAGGGCTGGACGAAAAACCTACTACAAGTTTTTTATATTCCCTTGTAATGGGTGTTCAATCAGGACACGGAGCGTATCTACGTTATGGTGATGTTCTAAACTCGGATAACGTATTTAGAATTCAATCACAGGTTATAAAGAATCTTGCAGAAGATCAATCCTGCATCATTACAGGAAGATGCTCAGATTATATTTTAAGAGAGCACGAGCGCCTTGTTACTGTTTTTATACACGCCGATCTTGAATATCGTATTGAACGAGTTATGAATTTATATAATCTCAAAGAAAAAGAGGCACGTAATATAATAACCAAAACCGATAAACGGCGCAGTAATTTCTATAACTTTTATACGAACAAAATTTGGGGAAGCATAGACAACTACAACCTTGCTCTTGATACATCAAAAATTACGCAAGATGATGCGGCACAACTGATTGTTGATTTTACAAAAAAATCTTTTAAAGACTAAAAGGATTAACCACTGGGTTAATCCTTTTACTATTATGATGTTATATTATACTCAAAATCACAGGGATAGTTGCAATACAAATAACATTTGAAACAAAAGCAAGTCTTGCACCTGGTTTACAATCCTCATCCACAAGTTTCGGGAAGAGTATTGTGTTCATTCCACATGGCATAGCGTATAAAAGAACTGCGGCACTAATAGTTTCCGGTGAGCACCATGGCTTTAAAGCAAGAAGTATTATAACAGGAATTACAATCAGGCGAAGTGCTGTCATTAAATATGTCTTTTTATCACATATCATATCTTTTATATTAAATTCTGATATTGTAAGCCCTGCAAGAATCATACTGATAGGTGCCATACAGCTTGCCGCTCTGCTCACCGCACTTGATATTACACTTGGTATATTTATTTCCAGCAATCCAAAAAAAGCTCCTATTAATATTCCAACAATTCCAGGATTAAAAATCTTTTTAAAAGATATCTCTCTTTTTGTCAGCATTGAAAATGCATAAGTATATATGTACAGTGTAATGGGTATAGCAAAAAATATTATGTTAAGCAGACCCTTTTCTCCATATAAAGATTCTGCAAGCGCATATCCCATATATCCGTAATTAGGTACAATAAGCGAGTATTTATACACTTTCTTTTCATAATCTTCTTTTGAAAAAAATCCTGAAGCAAAATGTGAAAATAAGATTATAAATATCAATATTCCGGCAGAAATCAATATAAGCGGGTAATATTCTGTCAGATATCCAATATTAAAGTTCTTAGAAAATGCCTTAAAATTATTACATGGAAAAAATATATAAACACACACTGTTGATAAAGCTTTACTGTGCTCCGGTTTTATCAATCCGCTTTTTCCCAAAATATATCCAACAACTATAAAAATAAACAATTGACATAGTTGTTCCAATACAATTAACATTATATACTTCCTCGCTTTCTTTTAATCTAGAATATAATACTCTCTTATACAATTTTTGTAAATAGATTTTTTATAACAACATGGATTTTTCATAACAAATATTGACTTTTTTCTATCTGCTTGATATACTGAAATTGGTGATATTATGTTTGAAAATATAGAAAATTTAGAACTTATTAATATATTAAGCGTGGAATCGGGTTTAAACAGGATATATATTGACAGGTTCAGTCATGCATTTGTTTTCAAAGTTAATGGTTCAACTAAATATAATTTCAATGGGAAAACCTTCTCTTTAAACAAGGGTGAGCTCGCTTTTATACCTAAAGGTTCAACCTACGAGGCATCTGAGTTAATCCACGGGACAAGTATAGTAATTAACTTTAATGCAACCCTTGATATAAATACTCCCAAAACCTTTTATATGGATGGTTTTCCTTATAAAAGCGTTGTTTCTAATGATTTGATTAATCTGTGGTTGTTTGGTGGGCCATCTGAACACTATAAATGTTTTTCGGTTTTTTACAACATTTTATCCTTTATTACGACCATCGAAAACACACAATATTCCTATAAAAGAAAACTTAGCTTAATAAAAAAAGCCGTAGATTACCTGCATAACCACATATTTGATTCCGACTTAAAAATAAACGAATTACACCAGCTTTGCGATCTTTCTGATACATACTTCAGAAAGATATTCAAAGCTAACTTTGGTGTTACCCCTCAGGAATATATCACTAACAAACGCATATCTCAAGCCAGAGCACTTATATGCAACGGTGATTATAACTCTATAAGTGAAGTCGCCTTATCTGTGGGCTATACAGATTCTTTATACTTCAGTAGAGTATTTTCTCGGAAATATGGAATGTGTCCATCCCAATATGTTGTTCAAAATTAGGAGGTTATTATGTCTCTCGGAATATATATTCATATGCCATTTTGCAAAAGTAAATGTAATTATTGTGACTTTAATTCATGTGCAGGTATTGAAAACCTTATGGAAAGTTATTGCACTTCCCTAATGTACGAAATTAAAAATTTTACTCAAAAAGATACAGTTGACACAATATACTTTGGTGGTGGAACTCCTACCTACCTTCCTCCTTCGTTACTTATTGCTATCCTTGACACTGTTAAAAACAACTTTAACTTAACATATGATTGTGAAATTACCATAGAATGCAATCCGGCAACAATAGATAGAAACGGACTTATTCTGCTGAAAAAAGTCGATTTTAATCGTTTAAGCATCGGCCTTCAGTCTTGCAACGATAGAATATTAAAAGTTTTAGGAAGAATTCATTCTTATAAAGATTTCGAGAATTGTTTCAACGATGCACGCAGTGCAGGTTTTGAAAACATTTCTCTTGATTTAATGTACGGATTGCCAGACCAAACAACAGAACAATGGCTGGACACTTTACAAAAAGCGACAGCCTTTGGGCCTGAGCATATTTCATGTTATGCTTTAAAAGTTGAAAAAGGCACTCCTTTTGAAAAAATGAATTTAAATCTACCTGATGATGATACTTTTAGAGAAATGTATGACAACGGAACATCTTATTTAAAAGAGCAGGGATATAACTTATACGAAATTTCTAATTACTCAAAAGATGGTTATGAAAGCAGACATAACAGTAAATATTGGAAGTGTGAAAATTTTGTTGGCTTTGGAGCGGGAGCATACTCATGTATAAATAATTTAAGATATAGTAATATCTACAAAGTCGAAAATTATATTGATGAAATAAATAAAACTGGTTCTGCCATTAACGAAAAAACTCCTCTATCTGACAAAGACATGATGAGTGAATTTTGTTTTCTTGGATTTCGAATGGCAAATGGAATCTCCATAAATGAATTTAAGCTCCGATTTAATTGTGAAATAACTGATATTTTTGGTGAAGAATTGACAAAAAACATTAAAAGAAAAACTATTGTACAAAAAAACGGGAGGTATATAATACCCCCCGAATGGCTTTTTGTAAGCAATGAAATACTCTCTGATTTTGTTTAAAACTTTCTCCATGTATCCCTTGTAAACAGAAGTAAAATCGGAAAAAGCTCTAATCGACCTGCCAGCATATCAAATATCAATACGAGCTTTGCTCCACCGGAAAAGACAGAAAAGTTAGACGTAGGGCCTACCATTTCAAGTCCCGGACCAATATTATTAAGCGTTGCTGCCACAGCGGTAAAATTAGTAACCAAATCATGATTATCAAAGGTAATCAACAAGAGTGAAACCGCATAGATTAGCACATACGCAACCATAAATACGTTTATAGACCGTACTACTTCATGAGGTACGGTTTTTCCGTCCATTTTTACTTTGCTTATTCCCTGAGGATGCACATAGTTTCTAAGTTCTTTTTTTATTGTTTTAAACAATACTAAAAATCTTGAAACCTTTATACCTCCGCCTGTACTTCCGGCACAAGCACCTATAAACATAATCATAACCAGCACTGTTCTGGAAATCTGTGGCCATAAGTTAAAATCAGTAGTTGCGTATCCTGTGGTTGTGATTATTGATGCCACCTGAAATAACGCATGATGTATCGTTTCGCCTAAATTATTAAAAAGTTCGCGACAATTTAAAGCTATAATAAAAACGGATACACCTATAACCAACAAATACCATTTTACCTCTTCCATTGCTGCTGCACGTTTAAATCTTCCTTTTAACAAAAGAAAATAAAACGTAAAGCTTATACCAAACAATATCATAAAAATGCTTACTACTCCCTGAAGATATGGAGAATAACTTGCCATGCTGTCGTTTTTTATACTAAACCCACCAGTACCGGCTGTCCCGAAAGCCATTGTCAGCGCATCAAACAATGGCATACCACCTGCAAGCAGAAATATAATCTGAATTACGGTTAATGATATATAAATCCCGTATAAAATTTTTGCTGTAGACTGCAATCTTGGTACAAGTTTTTCAACCTGCGCTCCAGTACTTTCCGCCCTCATGAGATTGGTATTTGAACCACCTTTAAGATTAGTCAGTGTAAGTATAAATACGAGAACACCCATGCCACCAATCCAATGTGTAAAACTTCGCCAAAACAGAAGCCCTTTAGGCAACGTTTCAACATCACTAAGCACACTTGCTCCCGTTGTAGTAAAACCTGATACCGTTTCAAACAATGCACTTATCGGATCTGATATTGCACCCGTAAGTACAAATGGAATGGCGCCGAATATACTTAACATAATCCAAGCAAGAGCCGTGATAACATATCCCTCGCGTATTCTCATGACATCATTTTTAGGTTTGATCAACAAAAGCGGTATGCTGATTAATATACAAATTAAAATAGTAAAAGCAAAAACTTGACTAACATCATATTCCCCAAAAATAAGAGATGTAATATAAGGGAGCAACATCAATGCACCTTCGCACATGATAACTTTGCCAAGAATTTTGGTTACGATTGCAATATTCATGATTTCCCCTCCTTAACGAGCCACAATGTCTTGTATATCGTTAAGACCTTTCTGCAGAGTGACAACAATAACAGAATCACCCACTTTAATTTCGTCATTACCTCT
Source organism: Ructibacterium sp. (assembly GCA_045542095.1). GTDB lineage: Bacteria > Bacillota > Clostridia > Monoglobales > Monoglobaceae > Ructibacterium. The sequence continues at coordinate 31,745 of JAZQKJ010000048.1, read as the reverse complement.
TGGAATAATAACCTTATCCCCTCTGGTTATGCACCCAATAAGCAGGTTTTTCTTGAGTTTAAGCTTGTATAAAGGAATATCAATAACATCTGACTCATCATTAACTGTAAATTCTATAGCTTCAACACTATCATGAAGAATATGATAAAGCGTCTTAATATTGTTCCCCGATTCGTTTTGAAGAGCACGAATGTATTGAAGTATAAAGTCACAGGTCAGATACTTAGGATATATAACACTGCCCATATCAAGATTTTCCAGGATATCATCAAATTCAAGACGATTTATCTTTGTAACAATCTTGCCTGTACTATATTTTTTTGCAAATAGTGAAAGTAAGACGTTTTCCTCATCCAGATTAGTAAGTGGAACAAATGCTTCGGATGTAGGTAATCCTTCTGACAGTAAAAGATTTTTATCTGTGCCATCTCCATGAAGTATAGTGGCTTCAGGCAAAAGATCCGCAAGCTCTTCGCACCGCTTAGCATCCTGTTCAACAATACTAACCTTTATGTTATGCTCAATCAAATCTTTTGCAAGATAATATCCAATTGTGCCACCGCCAACAATAAGGGTACTTTTCACTTGTTTGGTTGGAAGGTCAAGCTTTTTAAAGAAATCAATAACCTTTTCACGAGTTGCAACAAAAGAAACAACATCGCCTTCATGAAGAATAAATTCTCCGTTTGGAATAATAACTTCGTCTCCGCGTTCAACAGCACATATAAGAACGTTGCAACCTAGTTTTTCAGAAAAATCCTTAAGGGGTACACCCTTAAGTTTTTTATCATCATTTAAATTAAATTTAACAAGATATACTCTTCCATCTGCAAAGGTATCAACATTAACAGCAGCAGGAACACGCAGCACTCTTGATATTTCGCGGGCAGTTGCCAACTCAGGATTAATAATTGCCGAAAAGCCTAATTGTTTTCTTATAAAATCAATTTCTGTACCATAAATCGGGTTTCTAACTCTTGCAATAGCATGACACTTACCTGTTTTTTTCGCAAAAAGGCAACACAAAAGATTTAACTCATCCGATCCTGTAACTGAAATAAAAACATCTGCTTTATCTGTTGCCGCCTCTGATAATATCACATTAGAAGAACCATTGCCAACAATACCTAAGACATCCAGTTCATCCGTTATACGCTGAATTCTTTCACTATTTACATCAATAACAGTTATGTTGTGACCTTCATCAATAAGTTTTGTCGCAAGAGCAGCACCAACTTTTCCACAACCTACTATTGTAATATTCATATACTCACTTCCAGATTTTATTAAAATAATCAAATTTATCATGTCAATACTATCACACATAACAGCTAAAGTCAACAATTCACACATTTTATTAACCAATTCTTATCTTTGCTTTTTATAGTTTTATATGTTATAATAATTTAATATTACACAATTATACTTCAGGGAGAATATTATGGAATTTAATTCTACACATTTAAAAAGAGTTTTTAATATAAACGAAATAATAACTGTTCACTATTTCGAATACGAAAAGGACTACTTTTTTATTGGTGAAAAGCATGATTTTTGGGAACTTGTTTACGTTGATAAAGGTGAAATCGAAATCGACATGGGTGATGAGAAAAAAAATCTTACACAAGGAAACATCGCTTTTCATCAGCCAAATGAATATCATAATTTAAGAGCTAACGGGATTGTTGCCCCAAATTTAATTGTTGTTACATTTAAATGCAAATCACCCTCGATGAATTTCTTTAAAAAAAGAATTTTGCCACTTTCTGATATAGAAAAGCACCTGCTTGCAACAATTGTACGTGAATCCATGAGTAGTTTTTCCTCTCCACTTGAAAACACTTTTTTGACTGAATTAACACGAAAAGAAAATCAAGCCTTTGGTTCTGAGCAAATGATTCAACTTGCTCTTGAACATCTGCTGATTTCATTATATCGCAACTTTGATATAACACGGATAAACAGTACAACACTAAGACGCGGTATCGATCAGGATCTGTTATATAGTGTACTATCGTATCTTAATGAAAATATATGCGAAAAACTCACTTTTTCTCAGATTACAGATTCAACCGGCGTTGGGGCAACTAAACTCAAAAAAATCTTCAAGGAACAAATTGGCGAAGGTGTGATGACACATTTCGCTAAAATGAAAATAGATATTGCAAAATCCCTTATACGAGAGGGAAATCTCAATATTTCTCAAATTTCATTATATCTGGGTTTTGACTCTGTTCACATTTTTTCGCGAAGATTTAAACAAATTACAGGAATGTCTCCCAGTGAATATGGAAAGTCAGTAAAAGTTGAATTTGATCATTTTTCAATAATTAATAATACAAAACGGTTGTGATTTTTATTTCACAACCGTTTTGTTATTACGTGGCATTATTATTTTAAAAAGGTAAAATTACGGATTATATATGGCTCTTTCGCTTTTCCACCGCATATCTGGAAGAAGCAAATAATTTTAATAACAAACAATACCAAAAAGAATATGCCGCATACTATTGGAATAATAAACGTCCAGAAAAATAAAGCCGTAATAATCCCGACTAAAATTTCTATTACTGTAAACTTAAGAGCTTGACGCACGTGAAATCCAACATATGATGACTTATTAGACGCCAGCAGAGCAACAATAATTCCTATCCATCCTGTTAGATAAACAAGCATAGCAAATACTTTATTGTTGGAAATATCACTTTCCTCAAACTCATTTGTGTGGTCATATCTGTCATAAAAATTATGTACAGGTTGTGGCTGAGATTGAATAGGCTCATATTTCTGATTGTTACTCTTTCCGACCAAACTTCCGCATGATGTACAGAAATCAGCATTATCATTAAGCTGTGATTGACATTTGGGACAAACTTTCATAATATTCTCCTTATAATATAATAATTATATTTTTTGAATTTCGCCGCGTATTACACACATCTTTAACTCAAGGTTATCATCAACCGCAATAAATTCTGCATCATAACCCGCTTGAATCTTTCCTTTTTTCATATTCAACATTGTTGCAGGTGTCAAAGACGCCATTTTAAATGCATCCTCTTCAGGAATTCCAAACTCTATTGCTTTTTTTACACACATAAAAAGAGTTGAGGTGCTACCTGCTATTGCACCATTTTCAATTCTTGCAACAGAATCCTTAACAAGTACCTTTTGTCCGCCCAGCATATACTCACCGTCTGCCATGCCCGTTGCACTCATAGAATCACTAATCAGAATCATACGTTCTGCACCAAAAAGCCTGTATAGCATTCTTACAATACCGGGATGAAGATGCGTGCCGTCACTAATTACCTGAACATATATACCTTTATCAATTGCTGCGCCAATTGAACCCGGTTCTCTATGATGAAGCGGAGACATAGCATTAAATGTATGGGTTATACAATTTGCACCATTTTCAATAGCCTCTACTGCACAATCATACCCTGCATCTGTATGACCCATAGAAACAACACATCCGCAATTTTTTATAAACTCCATAGCCCCATCAAGCTCAGCTGCAATGGTAACAAGCCTGATATTTTTAAGCTCATTAAATTCATTTATATCAGGATTTTTTATGTACTTTTCGTTCTGTGCGCCTTTATATTTGTTACAAACATAGGGACCTTCCGCATGAAACCCCTCTACATTAGCACCATTTGAATTGGTTATTTCAACATTTACCACTTTCTTTATATCTTCCATCGCAACAGTCATTGTTGTAGGGAGCCATGAAGTTACACCGTTTTTTGCTAAAAATTCACTCATCTCCTGGAGATGGTTTCCATCCATTGTATCATAGCTTATACATCCGTGAGAATGAATATCAAAAAGCCCGGGATACACCTTATACCCCTTCATGTCTATTCCATCTTCAGAAAATCTTCCAACCTCAATAATTTTACCATTATCAGTCTTAATATCAAGGATTTCTCCGTTTACTCTAGCATTTTTATATACAATCGCCATATAGGAAACTCCTTTCTACATTTATTTCTTAAATAATATCATTAATAGAAATTAAAGTCAAGAAATCACAAGTGCTTTAATTGATTTTTCTTCATTTTTTGCCAATTTATAAATCCATAAATATCATTTATAAAAAACATAACAAAACAAGCTATCATTGGAAAGCAAGAAATATCATTAATGGATACCATAATCCACATAATTATCAAAACTATATCATTTGCAGCATAGCTGAGTGCATAGTATTCGCTTCGGCAAAAAGTAAGATACACCGCTGCAAAGCTGGTTGTAACAGAAAGGGTACTTATCGGCAAATTTGCAGTATTAAAAAACTTCAAAACAAAGTATAAAACAAAAGTTATTGCTAATGAATATACCAATGTCTTAACAATCATTTTGATTGAAACTTGTGAAATTTCAACTTGATTTTTTTCTTCCTTGTATGGATGTCTAATCCATTCTATAGTTGCAATTACAGCCATTGGCATTGTCATACAAAGATATGTTATTACCTCTCCATAATATTCTTTTTGAAAAGAAATAATTCCATACAAAATACTAAATATGATAATCAAAAACTGTCCTAACACATCGCCTTTTGCAAGAAAAATTAACGCTGTTACTCCACAAATGGAGGCAATTAAATTTAGAATATTTTTATCATTACCCGGCACAAAAGAAATCGCTACGACTATGACGGAAATAAACCAGAGGATTATCTCAAATTTCGTTAAAGCTTTTATAGATTCTTTAATATACATTTTTTATCTCCTAAAAAAAGCACCTGCATAGCATATCTTCTAAGACCTAACGATATGCCGCAGATGCTTTTGCATCACTACCCGGTGGCAGTATAATATTTAATTAAAGATTTTTTATGTATTCTTCAAAATCAACAACAATGTTTTCTTTTCTTGATTTTTCAGCAGCAAAAACAAGCAGATGGTTACTATATGTTTCCATAATTTCAGGAACAGATTTTCCTGTATAAGAACCGTTGAGGTATTCATAAAGAGCATTCACAATACCTTCGTCACCGCCCCCATGACCACCTGAAATTCCGTCTTTTCCAACAAGAGGATACTCTGTTGTTTCACACGTTCCAAAGTCATAGAATGTTATAGGTCCGTCGCCTCCGATTGATGCACGAAGTTCACCCTTTGTTCCCATAACGTGCATAAATCTACCGCCTTTATTAAATGCATTCATTGTGAATGTAATTGTAATATCATCTTCAAAAAGCATATTTACAACCTGATGGTCAACAACATCATTATCACATTTATATGCACACTTACCATACTGCGTTGTGCTGATTGCCTGTTTTACCATCTCATCAGTCGGGTTAGCTTCGCGGGTACATGTTGTTCTAAACCAATCATTCTCTTTATCATCAAGATAGAGTTTTACTGCATTATACGGGCATTTTTCTCCAACAGGACAACCTTCTATACAATATTCAGGAGAACCTTCGGGAGCATTCTTTCTTGTAAAATGTGTAAGAGTACCAAAAGACTGAATTTTCTTACACTTTTTACCCACAAGCCACTGCAGAATATCCATATCATGACAGGATTTTTGCATTAGCATACATGAACTTCTCTTTTCGTTACCCCAGTTACCACGCACGAAGCTATGGCTTTGATGAACATTACCAACACACTCTTCCTGGTTGATTGCCATTACATCACCAAGCTTACCGCTATCTATCATGTCTTTGATAAAATTAAAGATAGGAGTATATCTCAATACTGTACAGATAACTACCTTTACCCCTTGCTTTTCTGCTGCAAACGCAATCTGTTTACATTCCTCAGGCTCAGGAGCCAATGGTTTTTCCAGAAGAAGGTCGTAACCGAGAGAAATCGCCTTCATAGCAGGTTCAAAATGGTCTCTGTCCATTGTTGCGATAAGTGCAGCATCAGCAATTTTACCTTTAGCAAGTACTTCGCTCCAGTCAGTAAAGCACATCTCTTCGGGAATATTATGCTTTTCTTTTATGTAGTTACGTCTGCTGTCAATAGGCTCGGCAACTGCAACTACCTTAAATTTATCCGGCATATCTGCCATTAAATCAGTATAAGTGGTACCTCTGTTGCCAGCACCAATTAAAATAATGTCAATCTTTTTCATATCATTCACCTTTCTTTAGAGATTAGCCGCTCCAAATCCGCCTGCATCATCCTGAAGAGCCGAAATTTTAACAACAATATTGGAATTAAGCTTCGCTTTAAGTGGATTGAGAAGTTTATCCCCCTGTTTGGTTATTCCGCCCGCTAATACAATAGCATCAGGGTCAAATAGCATCTTAAGACTCTTAATTCCCACAACAAGCCAATCGAGATATTTATCAAAGACTTTTTCAGCAACAGGGCACTTTTCATCAAGCGCTTTAAAAATAAGCTTACCACTGAGTTTTCCATTCTCTTTATACAAAGAGTAAAGAAGACTATCAGGATTATTTTCTGCCTCCTCTATTGCCTGTCTTACAAGCGCAGTTACCGATGCATATTGTTCCAGACAACCATTTTGTCCACATGGACAAGGTAAACCATTTGTGCTTTCTATTATCATATGACCAACTTCGCCCATGCCACCCTTACCGTGACAAATTTTCTTGTCCATAATAATTCCGCCACCAACACCTGTGCCGAGGGTAAGCAAAACAATATCATTATAATCTTTTCCGCTTCCGCCTACTGCTTCACCAAGTGCTGCACAGTTAGCATCATTATCAATAATAGTTTGTATCCCAACACGTTTTTTTATTTCAGCAGCAAGATATGTGTCCTTAAAAGGAAGATTAACAGCCGAAACTTTACCATCATTGATAAATCCGGGAGTTCCAACGCCAATAATATTAAAGGGATATTCCTTCGCAATACGATTACACTCTGCACCAATTTCATCAAGTAGCTTCTTTTCTGATTCTTTATTGGTTGGAATAATACTTTTATGAATTATCTTGTTATCATCAACAACTGCAAACTTTATATCCGTTCCACCAATATCAATACCAAGCTTTGCACAGCTGCAGCTTGCATCCTTATCACATATAACTGTAAGATCAGGATGTACTTTAAGAAGTGTTGCAGGGACAGATGTATTAATATTATCGTTGTTTAATAATTCAGCCAAAACACGACTTTTGCTCACACCGTATGCTAAAAGAACAATCTTCTTTGCCCGTAGAATTGTAGCAATGCCCATACTGATAGCCTGTTTGGGCACACAATCACTTGACCCAAAAAAATCCGCATTTGCCTCTATTGTATTTCGCGTAAGGTCAGTCAGATGCGTTGAAGCACTAAGATTTGAATTAGGTTCATTATATCCAATATGACCATTTTGACCCATACCAAGAATTTGAAGGTCAATCCCACCGCTATTCTCTATTGCCTCATCATACGCTCTGCATTCAGCCGCTACATCCTCCGTCTCGCCGTTGGGGATATGAATATTTTCTTTCTTCAGATTAACTTTGCTATACAGATGTTTATTCATGAAATAATAACTACTGTGCTCATTATCTTTTGAAATTGGGTAATATTCATCAAGATTAAATGTTTTTACATTCGAAAAATCAATATTTGAATCCGCGAGCTTATGAAAAAGTTCAACAGGGCTTGAGCCTGTGGCAAATCCGAGAACAGAATCAGGTTTTTCCCAAAGCTGTTCTGATACAATTTCGTATGCCTTTTCAGAAATTTCACTATAATTTTCGCATACAATTAAACGCATTGAAATCCCTCCAACTATGCATTATAATACTTCTGAACTATCTCATTCATCTTATCCATCTTTTCTTCCATATCCGCTACTAGCTTGAACTGAGTACGAGCACGGTCAAGATTGTGATTATGTCTATGAATTCTAAAGTAATTGTCACCGTCAAGATGATCTGTAAGGAAACGAACACCACATTCTAAAGTCATAAGCTTTGCAGAAAATGCAAGAAGTTCAATTTCTTTAGGTGTAAAGCTTGTTTTAAGCTCTTCTATGTAACCTTTGGTATACTGCTCAAACAACTCCAAATCCATCCATACTTTTGAGAGGTCTGTTTCATCCTCTGCGGCTGTGCTTGCACCAAATCTTATGGAATCGCCGTAATCGTAAAGCATTGAACCTGGCATAACAGTATCAAGGTCAATAACGCATACGCCCTCACCGGTTGCATCATCTATAAGAACATTGTTAAGTTTTGTGTCATTGTGTGTAACACGAAGAGGTATTTCGCCATTTGCAATAGCATCTACAACAACAGCTGCATCCTTTTCTCTTTCCAAAACAAAAGCGATTTCATTTTCTACGTCTGCGCGACGACCAACCTTATCAGCCTCAACCGCTTTTTTAAACTGCCTGTATCTGTCAGTTGTATCATGGAATTTCTCTATTGTTTCATGCAAATTCTCTGCAGGGAATGAACGCAAAAGTTTCTGGAAATGGCCAAATGCTTTTGCAACACGATAAAACATTTCCGGATTTTCAATTGACTGATAGCTGCTTGCATGGTCAATAAAAATATACATGCGGAAAACATCGCCACGCTCAGTTTGATAATACCATTTTCCTTCCTTTGTAGGTATAAGTGTAAGAGTTTCTCTGTACGGGTCACCAAAGTTAGATATAATCTTATTATGGAGATACTCTGTTACAGCAACAACATTATCTATAACCTTAACAGGTTCTTTAAAAACGTTATCATTTACACGCTGAAGAATGTAACGGTTACCCGTTGTTTCAATCAGGTATGTTTCATTTATATGCCCCTCACCATATATACGAGCACCAATATACTTGCCCTTGTATTCAAACTGGGAGCATATTTCTTTGAAATCATAACCCTTCATAGTATCCCTCCTCAACCATATTTTTCATAGCCTCTCTTACAGAATCCATATCCTCACGGTATGTCATTCCGTACCATCTGTCCTTACAGTTTAACACCTTAACACTACCCTTGCCTGATTTTATAACCTCATCTACTGCAAGAGGAATAAAGTATTCATCTTTAAGTGGGTTTGAAGTATTCTTCTTAAAGTTTTCAAAGCCTTCTTCCAATACCTCAAATATATCTGTGGTAAAGCCCCAGAGGTTCATCGAAACCTGTGACTCTTCCGATAAAGGAATCCATGTTTCACCATCGTCTTCTGTGTACTCAAAAGCTCTTATCTTTGTTCTCTCTGTTATACTCTTTAAATATCCGTTCTCAACCTCGCACACACCGCGGGCAACTGTACCGTTTTCTGTAAGAGTATTTTTAAGGTCATATCCAACCATTGCAAATTCACAACCTTCTGCTGATACAAGGTGATCGTGAAGTTCTTTATATGCATTACGTCCGTAATAGTCATCTGCATTGATTACTGCAAAAGGTGTATCGATTTTTTCTTTACAACATAAAATCGCATGACCTGTTCCCCATGGCTTTTGTCTGCCTTCAGGCAAGGATGCCATTTCCTGAAATACATAGTCAACTTCTATACCCTTGATTTTATCACCAACCATAGCTTTAAAATCATTATACATTTCTTCTTTTATAATAAATACAACCTTGTCAAAGCCTGCTTTTGCAGCATCATATACTGAAAAATCAAGCAAAACTGAACCTTTCTCTGTAACAGGCTCCATCTGTTTCATACCGCCAAATCTGCTGCCCATTCCTGCAGCTAAAGCAACTAATGTAGTTTTCATTTTTACTTCTTCCTTTCAAATAATTTTATTATTTAATCTTTATTAATTCACTTGTAGTAAGAATACCCCTTGAATCGAAATATTCAACAAAACCGTAGGTTGCATTTTCCGGAACAGTAACAGAAATATTTGTTCCGTCAACAACTGCATCAACCACAGGCCAGGGTGAGTTACTACTGCTTTGAGTACCTAATGTAACACCATCAGCTTGAAGAACCCACATAGTTGCCTGTGTTTCTCTGCCTGGCACACCTACATACAAATCATTATAGCTAGCTACGGTTAAGTATCTGAATTTTGCTACTCCACCATCTGCAGTAACACCTTCAGGCAAGGTAACCGTTGCAGTAATCTTTCCATTATTCAGGTTGAGTCTTGATACCTTTGAGAGTCCTTTCGTATCTTGTCCAAACGCTTTTTCCGCAAACTCTATCATTGCATCAGTTATAGATTTCTGCATTTTTTCCGTCAGATAGTGACCATTTGTGTTATCACGTGTGGCATCTATAATTGTTCCAAGTTGGTCAAGATGAGAAAAGTTATTAAGTATAATCATGTTTGCTTTATCAAACACTTCTTCATCAACATAGGTTTTTGAGATTTGTTCAAGGCCAAAATGCTGATCTCTGTTTGTTACAAACCATAAAACAGGAATATCTCCAGATTGTTTCAAGAACATAATAGGATCCCAGGCTTTTCTCTCTTCGGTCATATTATAGCGCCAGTACGTCGGACTTTCCCATCCATATCCTCCACCGTAAACAGGTGCAGCAAAGCTGAATCTGTTGTCTACGCCAATAGCTTTCATGGTAATTACACTTCCATAAGATACCCCTGTAATACCAATCCTGCTTGCATCAACTTCAGGCAGAGAACGGAGAACATTTCCGGCAAGAACTGCATCTGATATTGCCTGATAGAACCACATATCCGAATGTTTTGATTCGTTTGGCGTAAAATCACTGTAGCCGACATTTTCCTGATGCCCAAATCCACTGACAACTCTTGCAGTATTTCCCGTTGGATAAGAATTGGTGGTTGTATTCATTCTTCCGTCGGTATCAATGGAAATTGCAGCATAACCCTTGTCAGCCCACGCCTTTGCCCATCTGTCATAAGCGGTTCCACCCTTACCATGAACAAGAACTACACCCGGCACAGGGTTTTCAGCTGAAGCACATTCAGGAATAGCAACATAAGCAAAAGTTTTTCTTGTTTCACCCTGATACTTTATTCCGTCATAGAAAATGGTATCAACATTTTCAAATTGAGAAATACCTCCAAGAGATAACGGCGTTGTTGCAGTTTTATTATACTCTTCTATAATAGTTTTTGCATCATAAACCTGCGGTGTCATTGAGAGTATGGAACCGTCAAACAATGGATCATACTCATTTTCAAATCTCGTTGCAGATGTGACCGCTTCAGTTGGTCCGTTTTCTTCGTCCCATATATATCCTTTTATCTCATCCATCCCGATTTTATGTATAACAGGAATTGATACATCGGTGTAACCATTTGGCTTTACAACTATTTTCTCAGCTTCTACATATCTAAGAACGTCATCTTTATAACTTGCAACATAAGCTGTGTACACCTTTTCTTCATCGGTTTCATTTACAAGTCTTCCGTTATAATAAAGCTGACCTATACCAAACTCTGTTACACCATCGCCTGTCAGTTCTTTCGTAGCAGAAAAATGCATTTCCATAGGCTCAAACACAGACACAGCAACATCTGCCCAAACATTTATTTCTGATATAGCAATGCCATAGCTATAAGGGGTCCACACTCCGATATAACGGTAGTCGTTTCCATCTTCTATTTCGTTATCAGTAAAGGTTTTTGAATACCTTATACTTGCCGAGCCGTCACAGACAACCTTTCCATCGTCCAAAAATGCATACTCACCATCAAACGACGAAACAGTGGGTTTTGTATTGCTTAAAACAACAACTGTTCTGGTATTTGCGTCCCCAGCTTTTGCCTTAAACTCGTTTTCTGTTGTGGACAAAGCATCAATAGCTGACTGAATTTCAGTTGTCTGCGGAAAATTAATGGATATCTTGGTAATATCGTATTCTTTTCCTAAATCAATCACCGCAAGATGACCGCTTGCACCTGATAGTTTTCCATAACCAAATGTAGACACATCGCCGTCAAGCATATTTTTTGCCTCATAACCTGTATTGCTGAATTTGCCGGAGTTATGATAAAACTCAGCTTGAGAATCTTTTGTAACAGACTTATTTACAATAGTTGTATCCACACCAACGGTCTGTTCAACATCCGCCCAAACGCTTATTTCCGATATAGCAATACCATAGCTATAAGGGGTCCACACTCCGATAAAACGATAATCGTTTTCATCTTCTATTTCGCTATCAGTAAAGGTTTTTGAATACCTTATACTTGCCGAACCGTCACATACAACCTTTCCCTCACCGGTATAGGTATAATTATCTTTTATCATTGAAGTTGCAGGCTTTGTATTACTTAAAACAACAACACTTCTTATATTTGCTTCTGAAGCTGTCGCTTTAAATGGATTTTCAACAGTAGACAGAGCCTCAATAGCTGACTGAATTTCAGTTGTCTGCGGAAAATTAATGGATATCTTGGTAATATCGTATTCTTTACCTAAATCAATCACCACAAGATGTCCACTTGCACCTGATAACTTACCATAACCAAATGTAGACACATCGCCATCGAACATTTTGTCACTTTCATATCCAGGATTACTGAATACGCCTGAACTGTGATAAAACTCTGCCGTTGCATTTTTTGACACCAGTTTATTTACAATAATTGTTTCATTCTCTGTATCATCTACTGTAAAGCCGGGAATATATGTCATTGAAAAAATGATACTGAAGCATACAAGAAAAACTAACGCTTTTTTCATTTTTTCTTTCCCTTTCCTTATTTGTTATATCCGTCGGGATTCTGACTCTGCCAACGCCATGTATCTTCGCACATTTCGTCAATACCGCGAATAGCCACAAAGCCCAGCTCTTCTTTTGCCTTTGCAGGGTCAGCATAACATTCTGCTATATCACCAGGGCGTCTGTCATAAAACTTAAAAGGAACAGGCTTTCCGCACGCTTTTTCAAAAGCCGCACGCATATCAAGCACACTGTATCCGTTCCCTGTACCAAGATTGTATGTAACAACACCGGGATTGCTCTGTAACTTTTCAAGAGCTTTAAGATGACCATTCGCCAAATCCTCAACATGAATATAATCTCTTACACCTGTACCGTCAGGAGTGTTGTAGTCATTACCAAACACACGAAGATGGTCAAGCTTTCCTACCGCAACCTGTGAAATATATGGAACAAGGTTATTAGGAATTCCTTTTGGATCCTCACCAATACGACCGCTCTTATGTGCACCTACCGGGTTAAAATATCTAAGAAGAGCTACATCCCATTCGTTATCCGCAACATGAAGATCTCGAAGTATTTCCTCTATCATAAGCTTAGTTCTGCCGTATGGATTAGTACAGGAAAGAGGGAAATCTTCATTTATCGGAACAGTTTTTGGCATTCCATACACAGTTGCGGATGAACTGAACACCAGTTTCTTCACACCATGTCTTGCCATCACTTTACAAAGGGTAAATGTGCTATCAAGATTATTCTCATAATATAGCATTGGTTTTTCTACTGACTCGCCAACAGCCTTAAGTCCTGCAAAATGAATTGCAGCATCAATCTTATGCTCTGTAAAAATCTGTTCAAGAACATCCTCGTCACGAAGATCTGCTTCGTAAAAAACAGGTTCTTTACCTGCAAGCTCTCCAATACGCTTTACAGCCTCTTTTGAACTGTTACAAAGATTATCAATAATAACAGCTTCATAACCTGCCTCTAAAAGTTGAACTGTAGTATGACTGCCGATATATCCGGCACCGCCTGTTACTAAAATTTTCATTTTAAACCACCTCGTTATAAATATTTTAAAGCCGAGATTTCCTTCAATAACAATATATCATTGAAACAGAAAAAAATCTTTAGCATTTTAGACAGTTTTTTTGTCAAAAAGGTCAGCTTGTATAAGCCATTAAAACATAAAGCATCACATTATATATATATCATAAATATAATCGCTTGTAAAGAAGAAAATGACATAATAGTCACCCCGCAAAAAGACTCTCCCGACAAAAAGCCGAGAGAGTCTTTTTTATTCTATTTTTCAATATCTTTCATTGTAGGAATAAACTTCTTTGCAAAGTTACCCTTTCCCCTGCTCTTTATATAGAAAAAACCAATAGCAGAAAAAATAACTGCACCCACAAAGTTAATAGCTAAATCACCCATTGTATCTATTATACCAATATCAAGATAACCACCTAAACCTAAACTTGTTGCATCTGCTGCTGAGCCATCAATCATAAGAGTTCCACCCGAAACAATTACATCTTCTATTCCACTGATTACTACAGGAACGTTTAATCCCTCCGGATGAATGTTAACGGTAGAAAATGTATTAAGTATAGTATCTTTCTGCATATCCATGCCAAAGAAATAATCCGCAGAGAATTCAAAAAATTCCCACAAAACACCAATCGTCATAGAAAAACAAAATGCAACAAGCGCAATAAACAATGGTGAAGCATTAAACTTAAATCTTTCGCTGCGATTTAAAATATCAACCATAGAAAATCCAACCGCCGCCATTAAAAAACCATTTAATCCATGGAGCATTGTATCCCACCATGGAATTTTAAGATAAAATGCATTTAACTCTCCCAAAATTTCAGCACTGAATATAAACAAAACTATTATTGCCTCAAATGTATTAGGAAGATCAATCTTAAATTTTCTGTCCAAAAATATGGGTATGAGGAAAAGTACCAAAGTAAGTAAACAAGTAAAACAGTTTTCATATTCTCCTGCAAAAATTTGTCGTATTAGTGAACCAATAACCAAACCTACAATAACAATATAAAATATTGTCATTCCTCTGTTTCCTTTTTGGAAATTCTTTTTAATTTCTTCTCTAAATGACCTATTTCTATTTTCGCGTATCATTTATATCCTCCAGTACAATTCAAAAAATATTAAGTCTTATTCAGGAAAGTTTATTATTATAGCTGCTGCAACTTTTGCCATTTCTGCCATCGATGAAATTCTTGCTTTTTCGTTTAAAGTATGGCAACCTTCTCCCTCTATACCAATTGAATCAACCGTTGGAATTCCTGCCAGGGAAGGGTACGCGCTATCTGCTCCTCCGGCACTTTCCGCTGTCCCAAAAGGCTCTATACCTACTTTTTCACAAATTTCATTAATGGTATCAACCAGTTTTAAATTTTTCTCATCAGGTTCCAACGGAAGTCTTCTTCCAATCAATTCAGCATGAGCCGATGTTCCTTCAACATATGATTTTGCTAAGATTTTCTCAAACTTTTCATCCGCTTTTTTCTTTTGCTTCATTGTTTTAAAACGATATTCAACAAATAACTCACACCTATCAGCAACAACATTTATCGCAGTGCCGCCATTAACAATTCCGCAATTAAACGTAATACCGTTAATATCATTTTCTTTTTCAAACTCTATGATTTTATATGCAGCTTCCTTTAAAGCACTTGCCCCCAATGTACAAGAACCCGCATGAATTTTCTTTCCTGATATAGTTATTTTATGACTAATTATTCCTTTTCGTCCAATTGAAAGTCGTCTGTTTGCATTGCTATTTTCAGCATTTAAAAAAGCGGCACTCCCCTTTGCTTCTTCTACCATGAATTCAAGTGTCTTTTGGTCCGACAGAAACGAGTTTACTTCCTCATCACTTTGTAAAATTAGTTTTACAGGCCTTTCAGTATAACCGCATTCTTTTAAAGCTTCCATAGCCAGAAGTTCTACCGCTATATTACCTTTACAATCATTTACTCCTGGGCCATACACATAATCCCCATCAATTTTAGTTGGCGGATAGCCAAAACTACCTTTAGGAAAAACCGTATCCATATGCCCCGAAAGACAAATAAGCTTTTTTTCACCTGTTGGATTATAGGTAAAAGAATATACGTTGCCTGCGTATTTAAATTCCTTTTTCTTTATAGTGTATCCCATGTTTTCAGCAATTGATGCAAAATAGTTTCCGACTTCATCTACACCTTCTTTATCATCCGACTTACTTTCAATATTACATGCCTCAACAAGCACATTCAGATACTTATCAGATAGCTCATCTATTTTATCAAAGACTTTTTTTGTAATCTCGTTCATTTATAACACCTCATATCTTTACGTTACACCTATTACAAGTCATTCTACCACTCCCATCGAAAATAGTCAACTTATTTCGAAATATATATTCAAATTCTGGTAGACAAAACCGTTTCAATATTGTATACTTAAATTAATATGATTTAAACAGGAGCGTATCCTTTATGAAGCAAAAAACAATATTTTTCTGTACAGAGTGTGGTACAGAATCACCAAAATGGATGGGTAAATGTCCCGGTTGTGGTGCATGGAACACCATGTCAGAAGAAATAATTCAGGAATCACCCAAGGGCGGAAATAAATCAACCACCATAGCCTCTTCGTCAAAACCTAAACATCTTAAAGATATCTCAACATCTGAAGAAGACAGAGTTTCTACGGGCTTTGGAGAGCTTGACCGCGTTTTGGGCGGAGGAATTGTTGGTGGCTCGCTTATTTTAATCGGAGGCGACCCGGGAATTGGTAAGTCTACCATTCTCCTTCAGACCTGTGGGCATCTGGGGAATAGTAAAAATATTCTCTATATATCAGGCGAAGAATCACAGCGGCAAATCAAGATTCGTGCAGACAGATTAGGCATACATACTGATAATATTAAAATATACTCCGAAACTAATATGGTTAATATTATTTCTTGTATTTATCAGGAAAAGCCTGACATTCTTATAGTGGATTCTGTTCAGACAATGTTTAATCCTGACATTTCACCTGCACCTGGAAGTGTATCACAGATACGCGATGTGGCCGCAACCCTTATGCGTATTGCAAAAGAAGAGGGAATTGCCACATTTCTTGTTGGTCACGTTACAAAAGAGGGTTCTATTGCAGGACCAAAAATTCTTGAGCATATTGTAGATTGTGTTTTGTATTTTGAGGGGGAACAACATCGTTCCTACAGAATTCTTCGTGCTATTAAAAACAGATTTGGTTCTACTAACGAAATCGGTGTTTTTGAAATGGCAGACAGAGGTCTTATTGAAATTGCAAACCCGTCGCTTGCTCTCCTTTCGGGACGGCCCGAAGGTGAGGCAGGTTCATGTATTCTCTGTACCATGGAGGGCACAAGACCTGTTCTGGCAGAAGTACAGGCGCTTGCTGCATCAACTTCTTTTGGAAACCCAAGACGAATGACCGCAGGGGTAGAACTATCACGCACTCTTATGCTTCTTGCAGTGATGGAAAAAAGACTAAACATGCATATTTCTGCTTATGACGTTTATGTTAATGTGGTAGGTGGACTTAAAATGGTTGAACCTGCCGTTGATATGGGAATAATTCTTGCTATTGCATCAGGGTTTAAAAATAAGCCAATAGACAGTGGAATTGTTGCAATCGGTGAAGTCGGTCTTGCTGGTGAACTTCGCGCCTGTAGTTTCCTCGAAACAAGAATTGCGGAAGCTGAAAAACTCGGTTTTACTAAGTGTCTTGTTCCCGAAGCAAATCTTGCAAAGCTTCGCAAATTTGAGAAAATTCAGGTTTGTGCCTATTCTAATATTAAAGATGTGTTAAAGGACGTGCTATAAATTATGAATAAAACTACCGCTGTTTCTGTTGTTATTGCTGCTGCAGGAATGAGTTCACGTATGCAAGGAATTAACAAACAGTTTCTTCTTCTTGACGGAATCCCTGTTCTTGCAAGAACGTTATCTGCCTTTGATTCAATTAACGAAATCGATGAAATAATCATTGTTGTACAAGAATCAGAAATTCTGGTTGTATCAGACCTGGTGAAAGATTTTAATATAAAAAAAGTAAAAGCAATTGTTCCCGGTGGTTCAACCAGGCAGGAATCTGTTTTAAATGGTCTTAAACACGTTATATCACAAAAGGTTTTAATTCATGATGGGGCTCGTCCCTTTATATCAAAAAATGAAATCCTAAATGTCATTTTCGCTCTTGATAGCTATGATGCTGCAGCTGTTGGTGTTAAAGCAAAAGATACAATAAAACGGGTTAATAATGATGTAATAACAGAAACACTAGACCGCAATAATCTTGTGCAAATACAAACACCTCAGGGCTTTAAAACAGATGTTATTTTGTCGGCTCATAACAAAGCAAAATCAGAATGCATCGAGGTCACCGACGACTGTGCACTTGCTGAATTCTGTGGAATTGATGTAAAGGTTATATATGGAAATTATAATAATATTAAAATAACAACGCCTGAAGATATTGCAATCGCCAGAGGAATATTGGGAGGTTTATCATGAGAGTAGGCTTTGGATATGATGTTCATAAACTTACAGATAATCGTAAACTTATAATCGGTGGGGTGGAAATCCCTTACGAAAAAGGGTTACTGGGTCACTCTGATGCAGATGTTTTAACACATGCTATTATGGATGCTCTGCTTGGTGCTGCTGCTTTAGGAGATATAGGAAAACATTTTCCTGATACCGATGATAAATTCAAAGGAGCAGACAGTTTTAAATTACTTGAACACGTCAACTCACTCCTTGCAGGAAGCGGATATAAAATTAATAATATTGACGGCACAATAATTGCACAAAAGCCAAAAATGGCAGAATATATTCCTTTAATGAAAGAAAGGTATTGCACTGCTTTAAATGTAAGCGAAAATTCTGTCAATATAAAAGCCACAACCACAGAACATCTTGGTTTTGAAGGCAGAGGTGAAGGAATTTCAGCTTGCGCCGTATGTACAATAGTTAAAATATAAAAAAACATGGAGGTATTTTTCCTCCATGTTTTTTCTTTAATAGAATGCTAACGCCCCACCGTTAAACGACATTTCAAATTCGCCGAGTTCGTCGCTTGTGTTATCAAACTTAACATATATATCATAAGTTCCAGGCTCAATATTTTTAAGCAATGAACGTTTTATAAATCTTTGATGCCAAGCCTTGCCCGTGGGCCATTCTTCAGAACAGTCAATTTCCGCTATTTTCTCGCCTGTTGCATCTGTTCCAATGTAGACAGTAAGCTTGGATTTAGAATAGGTTGCATTCGATGAGCCTGAGAATAAAATTTCGTCACAATTTTTGCCAATCTTTACATCCTTATAATAAAATCCGTTATTTCTTGTATTGCCTACACCCCAATATGTCAAATTTTCCGCTGACGCTTCTGTTAAACTTGAGCTTACGGAACATGGATATGGTGTTGCCGGATTTTCATCAAGTCTGTCATAAGAACCAAATGGCAGTATTTGTGCATCAAAGGGAACATCACGTCCCTGGTTTTCTGCATCGTAATCAAAGTCCACAACCGATAATGTTGCAAATCTCACCTCCGGATTGCTCGTTGTTATTTTAATAGTATCAGCATCTTTATAGTCTTTTGATACATATATAACACCTCTTGAAAGTTTGTCTGTAACAGCTGCATGGGCAAACAACTGAGTACTCACTGTACCAAGTGACTTATCACCATCGAATAATTCCATCCACACAGTTGGAAGCTTTTCAACAGTAATATCGTATTTGTCTGATGCGTAATAAACATAAATCTTTGCCCCTTCTTCCGCTATCTCAATATTATCAACTACAACGCTTGCATTTTCATCCGGAAAAATTACAAACCCGTCTTTATCAACAAACGCACCGTCACTTAAGGTTTCGTTAGCAAGATTTATTACTTCATTTTCTCTTATTCTGTCATAGTTTACATTAAATGTTTCATCACCGTCAAAACGCGCCCCATACTCCATTGGATATCCACCTGGATAATCTGCTACTTCAAACTTTACAGCATCCGCTGTCGGGAAGTTAAACGTGTAGTTTGACCATTCATCCTGAAAACCGCCGATTAAGCCGCTATGCTTAAAGGTGTATCTTGCAGCAAAAGCAGGATCATCTGTGCTATTGTAGTAAATATTATCATACACATCATAAAGCCCTACATAACCATCATTGTAGAAAAGTGTTGTTAAAATAGAACTATCCATGGAACCTGCTATATCATGCACGGCGTTATGATGAAGCTGTGATTTTGTAAGATCGTCACCGCCTATAAAAGCATACATATACCAAACGCCGGTATCTCTTGAGTTAAGACAGCCCCAGGCAAATTCATTGAATGCAATATCCATAGGTGCGCCGTTTGTCATCTGTCCTATTGCAAAGCTTGCACGGCCTCCCGCAGTTGAGGTATTCTGATAAATCTGATGTCCTCCCTTTGGCTGTCCTTCCGGAATACTTGTACCCTGAACATAAACTCCGCACGGATAAGTTACACCATAACCTGTTTTGTCAACCTTATTATTTTCAACAAGGTTATATGAACCTGTAACAAATATACCTGCTCCTGCACTATATTCAATATCGGTATTGGTAATTGCGTTATAATGGCCGCTTATTGAGAAGCCGCCTTCTCCTGATGAACTTGTATCAGGAAGTTCGAGTCCTCCTTCAACGGCAGGACCACCCTTTAATACATCCCATCTTGCATACATATCGGTTAATGAATATTTGTACTGCCCCGCTATATCAAATTGCGAAATATACTTGTGCGTACCACCATTTATTACACAGCCTTTTGCATTATTCATAGCAAGACCACCGCCACGGGTGTTTATACCATGAATTTGAACATACTGTCTGTCGTTAAGGTCGAAAACAAGCATTCTGTCTTTAACATCAACCTCTAATTCCTCACCTGAAACTCCTGTCGGTGGTATGATGTACATTTCCTTTGCCTTGTTATCAATATACCATTCCCCAGGCTTATCCACAGTATTAATATGGTGGGTAAGATAACCGTAGTCATGAGCGTATTTATTTACATTATAAGTTACAGAACCACTGTCACCTCTCCAATATTCTGAGACAATCGCCTCTCCCTTTTTACTGGAGGTAACCTGCGCCGCAGATAACTGCCAGTTGTATCCTACTGCACCTACAAAAATTGCGCCTTTCCAATAATCTTCCTGTTCCTGATTTAAGTCAATATCACTTTCCACCGGATGATTATATATCTTATAATTTCCCTCTCTTACTTCCTGGTCATTCTTCAGATACATATCCACAATTCTCATATCTCCGTATGTAGGAACAAGTTTATGTGTATCTTTATCAGGATAATCGGGATTTAATCCTGTTGCAACCTCTCTTGTAAATTCTTCCATCTGGGTCGGATTTTTTTCTTTGTCAAGTCTCTCATTAAGACGCATTACCGTACTCTTGGCAGAAGTCTTTTCGTTTGGATGGCGACCTTCCACAAGAATCTCGCCGTCATACATCACGAAGTTTCTATCAACATCCCATCCGTTTTCTATAAGGCAATCAAACTTAAAATCGGCAAGGGAAGCCTTATACATTTCTACTCCATTGACAGGGTTTGTGTATGGGACAAAGTCTGTTGCCTTTTCAAAAGCAGAAACAGTAACCTCTTCTCCTTCTGCCGCCGTGAAAATAATTGGGTTGCCTGCAGTACCGTCATTCTTGACAGTAACCTTTTCACGATATACGCCACCGTGAATAACAACAGTATCCCCTGCCATTGCCATATCTGCCGCTTTTTGAATAGTTGCAAAAGGTGCACTCTCTGTACCATCGTTTTCATCACTTGCATTCTTACTCTGTGCAACATGATAAATCATGCCTCTTTCTGACGGGATATATGCAGAAAGTTCTTCTCTTAGCTTAGCCATAACATCATCGTTATTTATAATGTTATTAGCCGCAAGTTTAGTATCTACAACCGCTATTCCATCTTTATACAAAACAGTAAGTCCAAGTAATTCCCCTAAACCACGAAGTGGAAGATAGGATTTACCATCTACATACTGGACAAAATCCGAAATTTCTGATTTTGAACCTGCTTTTTCGTAGTAACCTTTTCCATCTTTCTGATAGATGGAAAAACTATCACCTGAAAGATAAACATACTTTTCATCAGGTCTGTCTTCATAATAAAGACTGAAACCTCTGGCAATTGTTTCAACAGGAAGATACATTCTGTCATTTATCATTTCTACAGTTACAGAGGTATCATCTAAATCGATATAACGTGTAAGATTTCTCACTTTAATACCGCTTGATTCTTCCATCAAAACAAACGCCGTATTAACAGCCTGTTGATAAGGAGTGTACGAAACAACTGTATCAAACTCTCCTTTTGCATTTCCCATATCTGTTGGAGCTGCACTCTGACATTTGGTTTCTTTTTTTGTATATTTTATTTCACGTATTTTAACAGGTTTGTCCGACTTAAAAGTAAAATATGTTTCACCTGAATGTTCAATTGTCAAATTATATGTAATTTCCTTGGCATCTTTCCCAAGCGCGAAAACATAATCATTATTCGGAGTCTGCATTGATAGCTTCACATCATCTGTTGCAGCATATTTTATATCAATTTTAGCTGCATCAAATGGTAATGTAAACTCATAGCCTACAACGGAACTTTCCTCCATATTAAGAAATTCTCCGTCATACGCTGCATTCACACATTCAACTGCACTGCACAATTCCTGACGATACTCAAAAAGTCCCGGAAGATAATCATGTATCGGTGCAGGCTCCGCAACAACACATGAAAAACCACTTAAAATCATTGCCATGCACAACAAAATTACAGTTATTCTTTTCATTTCTTTTTCCTCCTTATACTTGTATATTGTATTATTTTATAATACAAGTACATAAAGTTAAATGATAATTTTCGTCATCGTATTGATTTTTTTAGCTAATCAAAATAGGGGCAAATCATCCCCGGAACAACTTTCTCAGGTTAGATAAAAGCCCCTTTTTTTACGACATTATTATACTTTTTAACTCTTCTGCATCCTTTGCAATATATCTTGCTCCGGTTTCAACAAGCTCCTTTTTCCCACGAAGTCCCCACTCAACACCAATAGCATCTACACCTGCATTTCTTCCTAATATAATATCAACATCCGAATCACCAATATACCAGACATCCTCCTTACTAACCCCCGCTTTTTCAATAACATAATTCAATGATTCAGGGTCAGGCTTTGTGGGAAATCTCTCACTTTGACCTATTATCTCAAAAAAGATACTCTTATCGAATAGCTTACTTATTATCTCATCTGTTTGGATTTGTGGTTTATTAGTCACAATTGCAAGAATTATACCAGCCTCTTTCAAATCATCAAGGAGTTCTTTAATCCCGTCGTACATACGTGTTTTAACACAACAACATTCCTGATACCTTTTCTTGTACATGTTGATAAGAGCTTGCACTTCTTCCTCTGTACCGTCGCCAAGTGCCCGTCTGCACAGTAAATTCATTCCATTTCCAACCATTTTATTATATGCAGAGAGTTCATGAATAGGCTTACCCATTTTTTCAAGACACCAATTAACAGATTCGCCAATATCCGCAATGGTATCAACTAAAGTTCCGTCAAAATCAAATACGCATAATTTTTTCATTCTTATTTTTTCTCCTCAGTTTTAAAAATAAATAATTTGCTGAATATGTAGTTTAAAACAATTACGATAACATTTACAGTAATTTTCGAAACAACTTCTTTAATAAGAAAGTTAAACACTAAAATTTGAAGAAAAATTTCCGCAAGTAACATGGTAAAGATTCTCGCTGAAAAAAACATAGCTATCTCTGTTAAAACAGCTTTCTTTCCCCGATTATTACTATTAAAAACAATTTTTCTGTTAGTTATATAGGCAAATGTAATAGCAACCAATGTAGCAAATACGCTGGAAAGATGGAGCGCAACAACACTATGATTAAGTTCAATAAATAAATCCAACAACCAAAAAACTAACGTATCCGTTAAAAAAGTGAGAAAACCAAATATTATATATAAAAAAATCTCTTTGTCCTTTTGATAAACGTTAGTAAACTTATTCATTAAAAGTATATCCTTTCGTTGAACTATAACAATTGTATACTGTACCATTTTTCTTGTCAAGAAAAAGTAAAGAAAAAATATAGACATTTTGCAAAAAAATTCTTGACAACACAAAATTTCTGTGCTATTATTTTCAAGTATTAAAGCAGAAGTCATCCGCTTCTCCCCTTAGCTTACGGCAAAAGGGCATCCTTTTTCAGGACTTATTTCAGATATTCGGAATATGTGCGGAGTGCTTTTGTGCCCCGCATTTTTTATTATGTAATGCGCAAAAGCAACGGACTTCATAAAAGCTCACTCTTGGAGGTGTATTAAGATAGCAAAGCAGGATTTAATGATTAACGAGGAAATCAGAGATAAGGAAGTGCGTCTTATTGGCGCTGACGGCGAACAGCTTGGCGTTGTTGAAAATAGTGTTGCGCAGGCTATGGCTGAAGAAAAAAACCTTGATCTGGTCAAAATTGCGCCACAGGCTACACCGCCTGTTTGCAAAATTATGGACTATGGTAAGCATAAGTTTGAACTTGCAAAGCGCGAGAAAGAAAATCGTAAAAATCAAAAGGTTGTGGCTATTAAAGAGGTGCGTCTTACCCCTAATATTGATGCCCACGATTTTAACACCAAATTAAATCAGGCTATTAAATTCCTGAAAGCCGGTGACAAAGTTAAAGTTTCTGTTCGCTTCAGAGGCAGAGAAATCACCCACAGTACTCTGGGCAAGGAACTTTTAGAGCGTTTCCTGGAAAATGCAAGTGAATTTGGTGCAGCTGACAAGGATATTAAACTTGAAGGCCGCAGTATGGCTATGATTTTATCACCCAAGAAAGCTTAAATTGAATTTCTATTTATGGAAGGAGAGAAACACTAATGCCTAAAATCAAGACACACAGAGGCGCAGCAAAGCGTTTTGGCGTAACTAAAAACGGTAAGGTTAAGAGAGCTAAAGCTTTCAGAAGTCACATTCTTAACAAGAAAACAACTAAAAGAAAAAGACATCTAAGAAAAGGTGGTTACTTATCACCTGCAAATGAGGCAACAATCAAGAGCATGATGCCTTATAAATAAAAATTATTTCTTTTACGAAGTTGTAATTTAAGAATTTATGAAATTTAACGTTACGTTTTGATAAAACGCAAATTGAGAAAGGAGCTTTTAACATGGCAAGAGTAAAAGGCGCAATGAAAACACGTGCCAGACATAAAAAAATCTTAAAGCTTGCAAAAGGCTACAGAGGCGCTAAGAGTAAGCTTTACAAGACTGCAAATCAGGCAGTTATGAAGTCTTTGGTTTATGCTTACAGAGACAGAAAGGCTAAGAAGAGAGAATTCAGACAGCTCTGGATTGCTCGTATCAATGCAGCTACTCGTGCAAACGGCATGAGCTACAGCAAATTTATGAACGGTCTCAAAAAACAGGGTATCGAAATCAACAGAAAGATGCTCTCAGAAATTGCTATTTCTGACCCTGATGCTTTCAAAAAGCTTGTAGACCAGGTTCGCTAATTTGACTATTTTTTAGGAGATTCTTCAGTGGTTAAAAAAGGTGCTTTAGATATCTTTTTGAACTGCTGAGGAATTTCTTTGTTATATCTATGCAGAGTAGGTAAGCATGCGTCAGTAAAACGAAAGGTTTTCGTTTTTGCTCACAGTGCCGATTATACAGGGAGTTGATAATCGGACGAAGTACATTTTTTGTCACGATATGTTTACCGCATCCCGCTGCTGCACAGCAAGTACCTCTTATACTGTGTAATAGCAGGATTATAAAAAAGGAGGTATTTTTATGAGCACTTTTGACACTTTAATGGATACATATAAAAGCGGTATCAAAGATTTGCTTTCACCGCTAAAATTTTTACTTGATATTTTTTCAAATTTCTGGATAAGCCTTGGCTTTATCTCTATCGTCTTTATTTCTCTTTTGCTATACTGCATAATAATTCGTAAAGACAAATTCAGAGAACATTTAAAACATCCTGATGTATTGGCAATTTGTTCTCTCATGATGGCACTTAATATTGTTCTTGGTTATTTTACAATTCAATTCAGTGCTTATCTCCGAATCGGGTTCGGCTTTATGACCCAGCCCATAATTGCTATATTTTTTGGTCCTCTTGTAGCTTGTGTGACAGGTATAATTCAAGATATTATCTCGCTGCTTTTAAGACCTACAGGACCATATAACCCTATATACTCATTGAGTATAGGAATATCGGCTATTATGTATGGAATGATGCTTTATAAAAAGAATCCCTCTTTTATGCGCATTCTTTTAACAAAGCTACTCGTCATAATAGTAGGTAATATAATTTTCAATTCAATAGCACTCGCTCCCACTGTCGGTAGCGGTTTAATTGGAATTTTACCATCCCGTTTACTTAAAAACATTATTCTTTTCCCTATACAAACAGTAATTGTGTATATAGTTCTTAAATTTGTAAAAAAGCTCAAATATACAAAAAAATTTGATGCATAACATATAGAGGATTTTTCTATGATAATCGAAATAAACGGCAAAGACAACAAAACACTGAAGCTTATCCGTTCTCTTTCAAAGAAAAAGGGACGGCTTGATTCAGGTTGCTATTTTGCCGAGGGAGTGCGGCTTGTTGAAGAAGCTTTAGCTTATGCGGATGATAGTATAAAATTTATTATTACATCAAAGACATTTTTCGAAAAAAATCCTTCACTTATTAAATCACTTGACGAAAATAAAAAAACTGTTTATACTTCAAATGATAAACAATTCAACGAAATATGTGATACGGAAACCCCGCAGGGAATTGGAGTTGTTTTAAAAATTCCGACTCCCCCATCCCTTTCCCTTGAAGATTTATCTTTTGTTTTGATACTTGACCGCATTGCTGAACCCGGAAACCTTGGTACTATCATTCGCACTGCAGAGGCAGCAGGAATTGATGCGATATATATGCTTAAAGGTTGCACAGATTTATATTCACCAAAAGTTGTTCGCTCTACAATGGGTTCATTATTTCGTGTGCCATGTATCACAGGTGTTGATGCACCTGAAATTTCAACCCTTAAATCTAAAGGCTTTTCTATTGTGGCAACATCACTTAAGGATTCTGTTTTAATTAATGAATGCCATTTTTTAGGCAAACGCGCCCTTGTTATCGGAAACGAGGCCTTTGGTGTATCTGATGAAATTCTTAATTTATCAGATTTTAAAATAAAAATTCCTATGGAGGGCAATGTAGAGTCACTGAACGCTGCTGTTGCCGCAGGAATTTCTATGTATTTTATGAAACCTTAGGAGGCACTATATGGATATCGACAATAATATTCTATATAAAATTTGGCTTTCAAGGCTTTGTAATCATAATCCCTTTAAAATACAAAAACTATTAAATAACCTAGGGTCAGCCCGGGAAATATATGATATGAATTTGTATTCTAAAAGCATGATTGAAAAAGTTGGTCTTAAGAACGTTCTCGTAATGGAAAGAAACCTTGACGGCTCCGAATTTTTTCTTGACAGATGCAGAAAGGATGGAATTCATATCATCTCTATAGATAGTCCTGAATATCCGACTCTTCTTAAAGAAACAGATTGTCCGCCTCAGTTACTTTATACAACAGGTAATGTTCCTGATCTTAATAAAATACTTGGCATTGCTGTTGTAGGTACAAGAAAATGTACTGATGATGGCAAAAAATTTACCGAGGCACTATGCCATGACCTTGCTGAAAGTGGAGTCACAATTGTGAGCGGTATGGCTGTTGGGATAGATGGTTCTGCACATATTGGTGCCTTGTCTGCAGGCGGCAGTACAATAGCTGTCCTTGCAGGAGGGGTGGATAGAATTTATCCGCCGGAACACGGAAAGCTATACACTCAAATAAAAGACCACGGCGGAATACTGTCAGAACGTCCGCCTGGAATGACCGGCAAAAGCAGTTTCTATAACGAAAGAAATCGAATTATCACTGGCTTATGCCGTGGAGTAATAATCGTAGAGGGCACATCAAAAAGCGGTACAGCTTTATCAGTAAAGCATGCTACAAATTCAAACCGTGATATCTTCGCCGTACCCGGTAATCCTAATAATCCTGTGGCTGAACTATCCAATAGTCTTATAAAGGACGGTGCTGTACCGGTTACCGAAGCCCTCGATATTTTAGGGGAATATACCAATATGTATCCCGAACATCTGGAATATGGAATCACCTTAAAAGGTGTTTCGGTATCCGACAAATTAGCTAAATCAACAATAAATTTTGATATCGAAGAGTTCCTTTCAAGAAACTCATTCAACGATATACAGACACAAATAATCAGATGCTTTACCAATCCTGAAGAAACTTTGCATCTTGACTACATTGCAGAGAAAACCGGGCTAAACGCTGGTCAGGTAGGCAGCAATCTGGTTCTGTTACAAATGAAAAAAGCTGTTCGTCAAAGTGCAGGCGGGCAGTATAGCATAAACCGTGATTTATAGCGGAAATCAGGAGGATAAAATAATGGCCGAACGTAAGGCAACAGAAAACACAAAGAAAAAGAAAAATCTTGTTATAGTGGAGTCTCCTACCAAGGTTGATTCAATAAAAAAATATTTAGGGAGCGGGTATTCTATAGAAGCTACCATGGGTCATGTACGGGATCTTCCGAAAAGTCAATTAGGAATCGAACCAGAAAATGACTTCGATTTAAGATATATCACCATTCGCGGAAAGGGCGACTTGATTGCAAAGCTTAAGAAAAAGGCGAAAGCGGCAAATAAAGTTTTGCTTGCAACTGACCCGGACCGCGAAGGCGAAGCAATTTCATGGCATCTCGCAAATGTTCTTGATATTGACCCCGCATCTTGTTGTCGTATAACATTTAACGAGGTTACAAAAGATGTTGTTAAAGAAGCAGTAAAATCAGCAAGACCTATTGATATGAATTTAGTTAACGCACAGCAAACACGTCGTGCACTTGACCGTCTTGTGGGATATCAGATTAGTCCTCTTCTCTGGAAGAAGATAAAAAAGGGTCTTAGTGCAGGTCGTGTACAATCCGCTGTTGTAAGAATGATTGTTGACCGCGAAAACGAGATTGATGCATTCAACCCGCAAGAATACTGGACAATTGATTTAAAACTCACTAACGATAAGGGAAAACTTCCTTTTAGCGCAAAATTTCACGGTACTGCCGATGGTAAAAAACTTGCATTAAAAGATGAAGAACAGACGTTATCAATTGCAAAAGAGCTGGAATCATCCTCCTACTTGGTCAAATCCGTTGTACGAAAAGAAACAAAACGAAGAAGTGCTCCTCCTTTTACAACAAGTACTCTTCAGCAGGAAGCCTCAAGAAAGCTTAACTTTACTTCAAGGCGTACAATGGTTGCTGCACAACAGCTTTATGAAATGGGTTATATAACCTATATGAGAACTGACTCTCTAAGAATTTCTTCTATTGCTCAAGAAGAGTCGCGTAAATTTATTGCAGCCCACTATGGAGCTGAATTCGTTCCTAAATCACCCAAAATTTACAGAGCCAAGAAAAGTGCACAAGATGCCCACGAAGCAATTCGCCCCACCGTTTGTTCAAACACTCCGGAAACATATAAAGATAAATTAAAACCCGATTTATACAAACTCTATCGTTTGATATGGCTTAGATTTATGGCAAGTCAGATGTCCGATGCGGTGCTTGATTCTGTTACAGCTGATGTTACAACAGGAAAGTATCTTCTTCGTGCTATGGGTTCAGAGATTAAGTTTGCCGGCTTTATGACATTATATGTTGAAGGCAAGGATGAAGAAGAAGAAAAGTCAAAGCGTCTCCCTAATCTTACAGAAAATCAACCTTTACTACTCAAAGATTTAGACTTGCAGCAGCACTTTACCCAGCCACCATCAAGATACACAGAAGCGTCATTAGTTAAAGCTATGGAAGAAGAAGGCATCGGCAGGCCAAGCACCTATGCTCCTACCATTGCAACAATTACGGCTCGCGGATATGTTGCACGTGACGGTAAATCTCTCTATCCTACAGAACTTGGAAAAATTATAACCGAACTTATGAAGGAACACTTTACGGACATTGTAGATATTGCGTTTACTGCTAACATGGAAGATAAAATCGAAACTGTTGCTGATGGCGAAAATGATTGGAAAAATATTCTTCGTGATTTCTATACACCTTTTGAGAAAACACTTAAAGAAGCTGAAGATAAAATCGGCAATATTGAAATTCAAGATGAGGTTTCAGATGTTCCTTGCGATAAATGCGGACGCATGATGGTTTATAAACAGGGTAAATTCGGTAAATTCCTCGCTTGTCCCGGTTTCCCTGAATGTAGAAATACCAAAGCTATTGTGCAGGAACTTGACGTTATCTGTCCAAAATGCGGTGGAAAAATTCTTATTCGCAAATCTAAAAAAGGAGCAACATTCTATACCTGTGAAAATAGTCCAACCTGCGACTTCATTTCATGGGATGAACCAACTAAGGAAGCGTGTCCACAATGTGGGGGTACAATTATGAAGGTAAAACCCTTTAAACGACGTGGACCTATAACATATAAATGTTTTAATTCTGAATGCGACTATGTCAGAAAACCGATTACAAAAACAAAGAAAACAAAATAAGGCGGTGAATGTTCGTGGATATTAAAGTTATTGGCGCAGGCCTCGCCGGATGTGAAGCAGCATGGCAAGCAGCTCAACGAGGACTTAAGGTTCTTCTTTGCGAAATGAAACCACTAAAACATTCCCCTGCACATAAAAGCAATAATTTTGCGGAGCTTGTTTGCAGCAACTCTCTTCGTGCTGACGGAATTCATAACGCAGTTGGTTTGCTAAAAGAGGAAATGCGCAAACTTAATTCCCTTATAATAGAATGTGCAGATGCTACAAAAGTTCCCGCAGGCGGTGCCTTAGCCGTAGACCGCGACGGTTTTTCCGAAATGGTAACCAATAAGATACGAAATCATCCCAACATCACAGTTGAGGAAATCGAGATTACTGAAATAGATCCGAATTTTCCTGCTATAATAGCGGCAGGCCCCTTGGTTTCTGATGCTTTGGCTGAAACTATAAAAGACCTCTGCGGTGATAACTATCTCCACTTTTTTGATGCAGCAGCACCTATTGTATCTTATGACTCTATTAATATGGACAAAGCTTTTAAAGCTGCACGTTATGGCAAAGGCGGAGATGATTATATCAATTGTCCCATGAACAAAGATGAATACCTTGCTTTCTATAATGCATTAATTAACGCTGAATCCGCCCCTGTTCACAGCGGCGTAGAAGACCCGAAAGTTTTTGAAGGTTGCATGCCTATTGAAGTTATGGCAAGTCGTGGGGAAGACACCATGAGATACGGTCCGCTAAAACCTGTTGGTCTTACAAATCCACACGATGATAGCAGACCCTACGCAGTAGTACAGCTTCGACAAGACAATGCTTCGGGGAGCATGTATAATATAGTCGGATTTCAGACTCATCTTAAATTTCCTGAACAAAAAAGGGTTTTTTCTATGATACCAGGCCTTGAAAATGCCGATTTTGTTCGATATGGAGTCATGCATAGAAACACATATATAAACTCTCCAAACCTCCTTACCGAAAATTATCAAATGCGAAAATATTCTAATATTTATTTTGCAGGACAAATTACGGGAGTGGAAGGTTACGTTGAATCGGCCGCTTCGGGCTTGATTGCAGGAATGGCAATTGCAGGTGATATTCCATGCTTTTCAGCTAAAACCGCAATTGGTTCATTAGGCAAGTATATTTCAAATGAAAGTATTACAGATTTTCAACCTATGAATGTTAATTTCGGGATAATGGAAAGATTAGAACAACGAATAAAAGATAAAAAGCAAAAAGCAGAACTTTTGGCGAAAAAAAGCTTTAATGAAATAAATGAATATTTAAATATATGAGACTATCCCAAATTTTGTGTAAAGTCTATACAAGACCTCCAAGATGATATATAATAAAAATATCATTTTGGAGGTTTTTAATATGCCAAAGTACAAATTAAGTCCCATCGAGAGGGCAGCAGAAAAGGAAAGAAAA
>JAZQKJ010000047.1:0-58514 GCA_045542095.1 Ructibacterium sp. | reverse complement strand
TCAGTCTTAACATTACAATTTAAGCTGGTAGTAATAGCGAGAAGGCCACACCTGTTCCCATTCCGAACACAGTAGTTAAGCTTCTCTGCGCTGAAAATACTTGGTGGGCGACCGCCCGGAAACATAAGTCGCTGCCGGCATTTTAGAAATCCCTTGATGAGTTAGTGCTTGTCGAGGGATTTTTTATGTCTGTGGACAGAAAACTCAGCAATCTTTGTCCGTTACATCGTCTTTTCAAAACAGTTATATACAGAAAGTAAACGATTGCCTTAAAAAGTCTCGTACCAAAGTCGATTTGAAAATTTGACAATTCTTGTTCAATACTTTAATTTTTTGTTAAGAAAATAAGGAATACGTTGACAAAGGAAATTACTTTTATTATAATTACATATATTGTATAATTAGGTGACAAAATATAGATTATATAGTATTGAATTATTATAGATGATTTAGAAGGGCTTGGGTTAGTATGGACAAGGGTTTTAAGATAAGTGTAATTGTTTTTACTCTTATTTGTGTCATATTTTTTTCAGTGCTCGGTGTTGCTGCGGCTAAAAAGGTAACCGAGTTACCTCTTGGTAACGAAGTGTCGATTGATGAGTTAGACAAAACCGGAGACCAGGTCGGTATGGTTAATATCCTTGTGCTTGGAGTTGACCAGGATGGATACCGAAGTGACACTATTATGCTTTTCTCTTATGATGGCTACTCTAATCGAGTTAATGTTATTTCCATTCCAAGAGATACTCGCGTTAAGATAAATGGTCATTATCAAAAGATAAATTCAGCCATAGGTGTGGGACATCAAAATGTTAGAAATGGTATTGATACTGAACCGGAAGAAGAATTAATCCGTCAGGTGAAAAATCTTACCGGATTACCTATAAACTACTTTTTGACAGTTGATTTTAGTGGTTTTATAGATGTTATTGATGCCCTTGGCGGTGTCGACTTCAACGTTCCTTATAATATGAACTATGATGACCCTGTGCAGAATTTACACATCCATCTCAAAGCCGGGCAACAACACTTGGATGGTAAAGGAGCTCATGATTTCGTCCGTTTCCGTCAGAACAATGACCATTCTGCACCGGGTGAATATGTGATGGGTGATGTAGGCAGGATACACTGGCAACAAGAATTTGTAAAAGAGTTAATTCGTCAAAAAACAAAGCCACAGTATCTTTCTAAAATAACAAGTGTATATGATGTAGTGGCTGAAAATTTGCGAACAAACTTTAAAATGCAGGATTTGGTAAAGTATATAGATGCAATTCAGGAAATGGATATTACTCAGATTGGAACGTATCAGTTACCGGGTGAGGCGGCGTACTTGCCTGATGAAAATGAAAACTATATTTCCTGGTATCTATGCGATGAGAGAAAAACATTGGAGCTTGTTTATAATGTTTTTTTCCCTAGGTCTGCTGAAGATTTTGCGAAAGAACAAGCAGAAATAGAGAAGAATAAAGTAGAAACTGCGGATAGTAAAACTAAAGCGAAAAGTGCCGCGGCAGTAAATTTTGACTAGATACAAAAATAAGTCATGAAACAAAAAGTTATTGTTTCATGACTTATTTGATTATTATAGATAATTAGTACTGTTTTAGTTAAACGTATACAATAGATTGTGGTTTCGTCAAAGTATACAAAAAGAAATGATGAAATTAGAAAAGTTTATTGAAAAAAACAGGCGTTAAAAAAGCTTATAAAATGCGTAAAAGTATTGACAAAATGGGGTTTTTAAGGTAAAATAACAGGGTTCATGGTGTGCGACAGAGGAGAAAACGATATATGGAAAGATTAAGAAACTGTAACAAAGTTGTTGGACTTAAACAGTCTATTAAAATTGTTTCTGCCAATAGAGCAGAAGTTGTCTTTGTTGCTGATGATGCAGAACCGTGGATTATACAACCTCTGGTGGAGCTTTGTGAAGAAAAGAATATCACGATCACAAAGGTGCCTGCTATGAAAGAGCTTGCGAGGGCGTGTAAAATTGATGTGCCTGCGGCATGTGCTGTTCTTGTAAAGGACGGCGAAAACAACTAGGTAAAAGCGCAAATGCGTTTTTATATATATTCTATATGTATGGAGGTGAACATATTGCCAACATTTAACCAATTGGTCAGAAAAGGAAGATCTACCGTTGAAAAGAAGTCAATGGCTCCTGCTCTCCTTAAAGGTATGAATACCATTAAGAAAAAGCCAACCGATCAGGCGTCTCCTCAGAAGAGAGGTGTTTGCACTTCGGTTAGAACCATGACTCCTAAAAAGCCTAACTCAGCTCTCCGTAAGGTTGCCAGAGTAAAGCTTACAAACGGAATCGAAGTTTCTGCATACATCCCCGGTATCGGACACAACCTGCAGGAGCATAGTGTTGTTATGATTCGTGGCGGACGTATAAAGGACTTGCCTGGTGTACGTTATCATATTATCCGTGGTACACTTGATACAGCAGGTGTAGACAAGCGTTTACAGAGCAGATCTAAGTACGGCGCAAAGCGTCCTAAGTAAGATTGCTAAAACGTAAACTGACACATTGAATGTGGTGCATATATGTTCATAAATAATAGATGACCTTATATGCACAGCAGCGGGTGAGACTCCCGTTGAGTACCTTAATGGTGAATAAACCTAAAGAAGGAGGGGAAGAGAAGTGCCAAGAAGAGGTCATATTGCCCGTCGTGATGTTTTGCCTGATCCTATGTATAACAGCAAGACAGTTACAAGACTCATCAACAACATCATGTTAGACGGTAAGAAGGGCGTTGCTCAGAGAATAGTTTATGATGCCTTTGATATAATAAAGGAAAAGACAGGTAAGGATCCTGTTGAAGTCTTTGAGGAAGCTATGAATCAGGTTATGCCTGTATTAGAGGTTAAGGCTCGTCGTGTTGGTGGTGCTAACTATCAGGTTCCGATTGAGGTTAGAGCCGACCGTCGCGAAACTCTCGGCTTAAGATGGATCACAATGTTCGCAAGAAAGCGTTCAGAGAGAACCATGGCTGAAAGACTTGCCAACGAATTACTTGATGCAATCAACAGCACAGGTGGTGCATTCAAGAAGAAAGAAGATACTCATAAGATGGCAGAAGCGAATAAAGCATTCGCTCACTACCGCTGGTAATTTTTGCATTGTAAATTTGGTTCCTTTCGGCGTTCGTCACACTCGCATATCTCGATATAGCTCGTGCTCCCGCACGCAAAATTAACTCAAATTTACTTCGCAAAAATGGTCGTATGTAAATTTGGCTGATTTGCCGGTGGTCGTCGTGCTCGCATATCTCGATATAGCTCGTGCTCCCGCACGCAAAATTAACTCAAATTTACTTCGCAAAAATTGATTATCTTTTAAATTGACTACAAGACGGAGTTATTTACTCCACGAATTTGAGCGTCGACTTTATTTTAAAGTCTAAGCTTTGAAAGGAGAAAATTATGGGTAGAGCGTTTTCATTGGAGAAAACCAGAAATATAGGTATTATGGCTCATATCGATGCCGGTAAAACCACTACAACAGAGCGTATTCTGTTCTACACAGGCCGTATTCACAAAATTGGTGAGACCCACGAGGGTGCATCACAGATGGACTGGATGGAACAGGAAGCAGAGCGTGGTATTACAATTACCTCAGCTGCTACTACTGCACAGTGGAAGAACCACCGCGTAAACATTATCGATACTCCAGGACACGTTGACTTCACCGTTGAAGTTGAGCGTTCGCTCCGTGTACTTGATGGTAGTGTTACAGTTCTTTGTGCTAAGGGCGGTGTTGAGCCTCAGTCTGAGACAGTTTGGCGTCAGGCTGATAAGTACCAGGTACCGAGAATGGTATATGTAAATAAGATGGACATCATGGGCGCAGATTTTTATAATGTTGTAGCTATGATGAAAGATCGTCTTAAATGTAATGCAGTTCCGATTCAGCTGCCTATTGGTGCAGAAGATGAATTTAAGGGACTGATTGACCTCATCCAGATGAAAGCTTATATATATTATGATGAGCTTGGCAACGATGAGAGAGTTGAGGAAATTCCGGATGACATGAAAGAGAAGGCAGAGGAATACCGTCAGACACTCTTAGAGGCTGTTGCTGAAACTGATGAGGAGCTTATGGATAAGTTCTTTGAAGAAGGTGACCTTACAGAAGCTGAAATCAAGAAGGCTATCAGAAAGGCTACTATTGCAAATGACATGGTTCCTGTTCTCTGTGGTTCTTCTTATAGAAACAAGGGTGTTCAGAACATGCTTGACGCTGTTATTGACTTCATGCCGTCACCTCTTGACGTACCTGCAATTAAAGGTATCGTTCCAAGAACTGAAGAAGAGGAAGTTCGTCACTCTTCAGACGAAGAGCCATTTGCGGCTCTTGCATTCAAGATTATGACCGACCCATTTGTTGGTAAGCTTGCGTTCTTCCGAGTATACTCTGGTACACTTTCAAGCGGTTCACACGTTTACAACTCAACAAAGGACAACAAAGAGAGAATCGGTCGTATTCTCCAGATGCATGCTAATGACAGAGAAGATATAGATATCGTTTATTCAGGTGATATCGCAGCTGCTGTTGGTCTTAAGAACACAACAACAGGTGATACTCTCTGTGATGAAAAACATCCTATTATCCTTGAGTCTATGGAATTCCCTGAACCGGTTATCCGTGTTGCAATTGAACCAAAGACCAAGGCGGGTCAGGAAAAGATGGGTATAGCCCTTGCAAAGCTTGCAGAGGAAGACCCAACATTCCGTACCTATACAGACGACGAAACCGGTCAGACAATTATTGCAGGCATGGGTGAGCTTCACCTTGAGATTATCGTTGACCGTCTTCTCCGTGAGTTTAAGGTAGAGGCAAATGTTGGTAGTCCTCAGGTATCTTACCGCGAGACAATCCGTGCTGCTTCACACGTTAACCACAAGTATGCAAGACAGTCAGGTGGTAAAGGTCAGTATGGTCACGTTGTTATGGACGTTGAGCCTTTAGAGCCAGGTTCAGGTTATGTATTCGAGAACAAGATTGTCGGCGGTGCTATTCCTAAGGAATATATTCCTGCTGTTGATGCAGGTATCCAGGGTGCAATGCAGACAGGTGTTCTTGCAGGATACCCTGTTGTAGACGTTAAGTGTACACTGGTTGACGGTTCATACCACGAAGTTGACTCTTCTGAAATGGCGTTTAAGATTGCCGGTTCTATGGCATTCAAAGAAGCTTGTAAGAAGGGCAACCCTGTTATTATGGAGCCTGTTATGAAGGTCGTTGTAAACGTACCTGAAGATTACATGGGCGACGTAATCGGCGACTTGAATTCACGCCGTGGTCAGATTCAGGGTATGGAAGCAAGAACAGGTGCTCAGGAAATTACTGCTATGGTTCCGTTGTCAGAGATGTTCGGTTATGCAACCGATCTTCGTTCAAGATCACAGGGCCGTGGTCAGTATTCTATGGAGCCAAGTCACTTTGAAGAATTACCTAAGAGTATTGCTGAAAAGATTATTAAAGAAAGAAATACTAACGAAGGTTAATCTTTAAGTGTTTGAGCATATTCACTAATATTTTTTAAATATTTTATTAAATTTTTAAAATTTTACTAAAAACTATTGAAATTATTTTAGTTTAATAGTACAATAGGAATATGTTGTTTTGTAAATATTATTAAATTATTTTTCTATATTTAAATTGTAGGAGGAAACAAAAATGGCAAAGGAAAAATTCGAAAGAAGTAAACCCCATGTTAACATTGGTACAATCGGCCACGTTGACCATGGTAAAACAACACTTACCGCTGCTATCACAAAGGTTTTAGCTATGAACGGTAAAGCTCAGTACGAGGCTTATGACATGATCGATAAGGCTCCTGAGGAAAGAGAAAGAGGTATCACCATCTCTACTGCACACGTTGAGTATGAGACAGACAACCGTCACTATGCACACGTTGACTGTCCAGGACACGCTGACTATGTTAAGAACATGATCACTGGTGCTGCTCAGATGGACGGTGCTATCCTGGTTGTATCTGCAGCTGATGGTCCTATGCCTCAGACACGTGAGCACATCCTGCTCTCACGTCAGGTTGGTGTACCTTATATCGTAGTATTCATGAACAAAGTTGACCAGGTTGACGATCCTGAGCTTCTCGAGCTCGTTGAAATGGAAATCAGAGACCTTCTCACAGAGTATGAATTCCCTGGCGATGATACACCTATCGTTAAGGGTTCAGGTCTCCAGGTTCTCGAAAGTGCTTCAACTGATCCTTCAGCTCCTGAGTACGCTTGTATCCACGAGCTTATGGATGCTGTTGACAGTTACATCCCAACACCAGAGAGAAAGAGCGATCTTCCTTTCTTAATGCCTATCGAGGATATCTTCTCAATTACAGGTCGTGGTACAGTTGCTACAGGTAGAGTTGAGAGAGGTCAGCTTAACCTTTCAGACGAAGTTGATATCGTTGGTCTTTCTGATGAAATCAGAAAGGTTGTTGTAACCGGTATCGAAATGTTCAGAAAGCTTCTTGACTATGCTGAAGCTGGTGACAACATCGGTGCACTTCTCCGTGGTGTTGCTCGTGACGAAATCGAAAGAGGACAGGTACTTGCAAAGCCAGGTACAATTACTCCTCACACACAGTTCAAGGGCGAAGTTTACGTTCTGACCAAGGAAGAAGGCGGACGTCATACTCCATTCTTCACAAACTACAGACCTCAGTTCTATTTCAGAACAACTGACGTTACAGGTGTTGTAAACCTTCCTGACGGCGTTGAGATGTGTATGCCTGGCGATAACGTAACAATGAGCGTTGAGCTTACCACAACAATCGCTATTGAAGAAGGACTCCGTTTCGCTATCCGTGAGGGTGGTAGAACAGTTGGTTCAGGTGTTGTTACTGAAATCATTAAGTAATTAAACCCTAATAGCAAATTAAAGCCTGCGGTTTTCCGCAGGCTTTTTTGTGTAAAAAAACGGACTTGCTCATACAAAGGATAGGTGGTATAATAAAGACAAGAAAAACTTATTAAAAGGTGATTTGCATGAAAGATATAAAAAGTTTAAAGGACAAAAGATTATTTTTACTTGATATGGATGGTACGATTTATCTTGATAACGACCTGTTTGACGGAGTCACAGAATTTCTTGAATATATAAAGGGTGTGGGGGGACGATATATGTTCCTTACAAATAACTCGTCTAAAAGCGTAGATAAATATGTTGAAAAGCTGGCAAGTCTTGGTATAAATGCGGTGGCAGATGACTTTCTCACCTCTACAAATGCAACGGTTTTATATCTAAACCAAAAAAACTATAAAAAAATTTATGCATTTGGAACCACATCCTTTAGGGAACAGTTAAAGGGTGCAAACTTACCAATAACTGATAAGTTGGAAGACGATATAGACTGTTTGTGCATGGGCTTTGATACAGAGTTGAGTTTTCAGAAACTGGAGGATGCCTGTATCTTGCTTGGCAGAGGCATAGATTATATTGCTACAAATCCAGATTGGGTTTGTCCCACCTGGTATGGATATGTGCCTGATTGCGGCTCAGTAAGCCAGATGCTTTATAACGCAACAAAGAGAATGCCTAAATTTATAGGAAAGCCTGAGCCGGATATGGCTCTGCTTGCCATAGAAAAGACGGGTTTTTCCAAAGAAGAAACCATGCTTATAGGTGACAGACTTTATACGGATATAGCCTGTGGAGTCAACGGCGGAATCAGCACTTTGTTTGTCTTAAGCGGCGAGGGAACAATGGAAGATGTTGAAAAAAGTGATGTAAAACCTGAGTTTATTCTTGAAAACATAAGTGAGTTATATAGTATTTTGACAAGCTAAAGGAGGTTATTCAATGAAGAAATTATTTGCAATGATATTATGTGCGAGTGTTTGTTTAAGTTTTATTCCTGCACAGGAAGTGGATGCTAAAATAATTGGCGAGGTTTTGTCTACGGATATTGTGGCATTTATTGATGAACAGCCAATAGAGTCATTTAATATAAATGACTACACCTATATAATTGCCGAGGATTTACGTGGCTACGGTTTTGATGTAGTGTGGGACGGCGAAAAAAGAACTCTTGAAATCGAAAGAAATAAGGAAGGCGACAGAGTCTTTTTGTCCATGGATAAAATCAATGTTAAAAAAGCGGATATCCCTTTCAGAAAACGAGTTTTTGATGTATATGAAACAGATATTATAACCTATATCAGCGGGCACCCGGCTAACGCATATAACGTAGATGGTCAAACCCTGATTATGATAGATGAACTGTCAAAGTACGGATATTTCTCTTATGATGATGAAAAAAGATGCGTAAAAATTGATATGGCAGGTTTTGACAGGGATGAAATTTTAAATAATTCTTCCAATCAGACAATACAACTGCCATGCGATAAAATAGAAGGCAAAATAACATATACAGGTGAGATAAAAGACGGTAATCCAAACGGTTATGGAGTAATTCATGAAAGTTATGAATATACAAACGGATTGCAGTCTACTGAAGATTACTATTACAGCGGTAAATTCATAAATGGTGAAAAAGAAGGCTATGTAAGTTATTCAGGAAAAAGAGTTCCTCATAATGGCAGCGACAGAAGAGTAAGGGATTACTTTAGTTTAAAGAGGTATTCAAACGGAGTTGCAGACGGGTACAGCCTTGAAATATATTATGTTGAAGGGGAGTTGCCTGCAAGGGCTGAATCAAATGGAACTTTTAAGCGGAGCATAGTATCTGATGAGAGTTATCGCTATGGATATCGGGTGGAAAGTGAGGGAAATACCGATTCTAAAGGACAGATTATAGACTATGAAAAGACAGAAACCGGAAATATAAAAGCGGTTGACGCTTATCAGGACAGAATTCTGATTGTTGCTGAAAACGGAGACTTATATGGTCTGGGCGATTTATTGGAAATGAGAAAGGATGTTCCTGTGAAAATTGACAGCGGGATTTCATCTGCCGCATCGGGATATGCACAGCCCTCTGTAATTGACAAAGACGGAAACTTATATTATCTATGGGATAAAATCTATAAATATAATAATACCGATGTACCATATCTTGCAAGAAATGTGAAGAAAACAAATGAAGAATTTTTCCTTACAAATGACGGAAAGCTATATCAAAAGCAAATACAGTATGGATGGACAATGTACGATGAGCCAAAGCTTATTGCAGAGAATGTAAAGGATTTCTCGGCTAACTTTTCCCGAATGTTGTTCATTAAGGAAAATGGTGATGTATATTTTGTAAGATTCAATTCAGAGGGTACTACATGGATGGATAATCTTGATTTGTCAACACCTGTTAAGGTTTTTGAAAATGCAAAGGCAGTTTCCTGCCTGCAGAGAAATCTTGTGATTGATAAAAATGATACACTATGGGGTTGGTCGTCGGATACCTATAATACACCTTATGAAAAAATTGAATCTATTTTTTCTACCAAACAACCCATAAAAATTGCAGAAAATGTAACATCTGCAAGCTGTGTTTCTTCGTTTATTGCATATACAAAAAATGATGGAGCTTTATATGTTTGCCCCGATTATACCGAGCCTGCAAGCGAACCGATTTTTGGAATTAAAGAAGAAACAAAAATTCTTGATAATGTCAAACTGTTTACCTGTCATTTTAGCTTTATTTTTGCAGTAAAGAACGATGGAACTTTGTGGGCTTGGGGTAAAAACAGCGATGGATATTTAGGTCTTGGCGGCGTTAAAGAGATAACAACTCCTGTTCAAATAAAGGATTTTTACAGCTTTAAGGAGAAATAGACATGAAAAAAATACTTATTGCATTTTTTACTGCAACTGTTATATTGTCAGGGCTTTCTGTTTCAGCCAAGTCGGGGGATATTGCAGGGAAGATTTATTCAACTGATATAAAAGCATATATTAACGGTATTGAAGTTCCGTCCTATAACATAGGTGGAAGAACTGTTGTAATTATAGAAGATATAACAGACGGGTATGAGTATTCAGAGCCGCTCCGTACACTGGGATGCTGGGGAATAACTCCTGATTCTCTCATTACAGGAACAAATTCTTATAATCAAAAACCGGGGAGAGTAGTAGGCAATATATATGAAACAGATATAAAAACCTACATAAACGGAAAAGATGTTATGTGTTATTCCCTGAATGGTAAAATGGCAGTTGCCATAGAGGATCTGGGAGGAGATAAAATCTTTTCGAATATAGGCGGACGATATTTCTGGGACGAAAATGCTCGTACAATAAGCCTTGAATTTGCTTATAATAACATATTCGAGCTTCATAAAATGTTAAGTGAAAAGCATTTGAATCTAAGCATTGATTATAATACCATGACTGTTTCTTTTGAGCCTGAGCCAATAATGTATGGCAGTACCTCAAGTGAGGGAGTGCCACCTGACGGGGTATATGAGCTTACATACAATGATGAGGTTATAGGATATAGCTATAAGTATGAGTCGGTTAACTTTTGCGTTGATGAAAATGGTGAATACACTTTGGAAGTAGGTAATCACAGAGCCTTCGAGAGATATTGGGACTTGGAAAAAGTTGAAGATATATTAAAAGAAATGAGTCCTGTTCAGCCAACATACCAGGATTGGATGGAGTACTTTGAGCAGAATATGTATAGGGTAATTTCGGAGCTTGAAACAGACGAATACCATTTCCTGTATATGTACCAGCCTACAAGCCATGGCAGCACACAGTTTTTAGAGAAAATAAATAAAGAAGACGGGGTAAGAGTTTCCTATGGAGATAACTTTGAGTCGGTGAGCTTTCATGGACAAAAATATTTTGATAATGTGACTGTTGATGCTGAAAATGAAAAGGTGTATTTCTCTTATGACAAAAATTATGTGATTGATTTAAAAACAGACGAGATAACAGCTTATTGACAAATAAAGAAAAAACTGATATA
Organism: Ructibacterium sp.; assembly: GCA_045542095.1. Taxonomy (GTDB): domain Bacteria; phylum Bacillota; class Clostridia; order Monoglobales; family Monoglobaceae; genus Ructibacterium. The sequence continues at coordinate 47,607 of JAZQKJ010000047.1, read as the reverse complement.
ATTAATTTGATACAGAGATTTGGAGACGTATCAAAACAAAAGATTTATATATCTTTTGTTTTGGTGCGCCTTTTTGTTTTTCAGGAGGAAAGATAAATATGTATGATGTTGTTATAATTGGAGCAGGTGTGGTAGGCGGAATGATTGCACGTACCCTTTCTAAGTATAAACTTAAAATTTGTATACTGGAAAAAGAAAACGATGTTGCCATGGGTGCAACAAAGGCAAATTCAGCAATTGTTCATGCGGGCTTTGATGCAGAACCCGGAAGTCTTAAAGCAAAGTTCAATGTAAGAGGCTCTGAACTTATGCCAAAGGTAACAGAGGAGCTGGGGGTAAAATATAAAAACAATGGCTCGCTTGTTATTGGTTTTAACCAGGAAGATTGCAGAACTATAGAGGAGCTGTATGAGAGAGGAAATAAAAACGGAGTTAAGGATTTAAAGATTATAGATAAGAAGGAGCTTAAAGAGCTTGAACCCAATATTTCTGATAACGCAATCTGCGCTCTATATGCTCCAACAGGTGCAATAGTTTGCCCCTATGAACTAACTATTGCCGCGATAGGAAATGCTATGGATAACGGAGCGGAATTAAAGCTTAATTTTAGGGTCATTAGTATAGAAAGAAGAAAAAATGAATACACAATAAAATCTGAAAAAGAAAGCGTTAGAGCGCATTTTATAGTAAATGCAGCAGGGCTTTATTCTGATAAAATAGCAGAAATGGTAGGCGATAATTCTTTTGAGGTTCACCCAAGGCGTGGTGAATATATCTTGCTTGATAAGGAGTGTGGTAATCTAGTGTCGCATACTATATTTAGAACTCCAAGCAAAATGGGTAAGGGAATTCTGATTTCTCCAACGGTTGACGGAAACCTGCTGACAGGTCCTACATCAGTTGACATGGAGGATAAAGAGGATAAAAATACAACTCCCCAGGGGTTTGCCAAAATTATAGGTGAGGCCATAGAGAATGTTAAAAGCGTTCCATTTAATAAAACCATAACTTCGTTTTGTGGATTGAGAGCCGTAGGAAGTACAGGAGATTTTATAATAAATTCTCCGGAACATGGATTTATAAATGCGGCAGGAATTGAGTCCCCCGGACTATCGGCGTCTCCTGCTATTGCGGAGTATATAGCCGATATTCTCAAAGTTCAGGGACTTGAACTTAATGAAAAAGCTGATTTTAATCCCGTAAGAAAGTCAATGCATGCTTTTAAAGAAGCGAGCATAGAAGAAAAAAACGAAATTATAAAAAATAACCCTGAATTTGGCAGAATAGTATGCAGGTGTGAAACTGTAACAGAGGGTGAGATTTTAGAGGCAATTCGTATAAATCCTAAGGCAAGGGATTTAGATGGAGTGAAACGCAGAACCCGTGCTCAAATGGGAAGATGCCAAGGTGGATTTTGCGGTCCATACATAACCGAGCTTTTAGCAAAGGAAATGGTAATTCCATACGAGGCGGTAACAAAGTTTGGCGGCAAATCCTTTATTAACGTGGGCAAGACTAAGGAGGCAGAAATATGACAGATTTAGTTATAATAGGCGGAGGTCCTGCAGGAATGAGTGCGGCTGTTGCGGCATACGAGAGCGGAATAAAAGATATTCTTATACTTGAACGTGACGAAAATCTTGGTGGAATTTTGCAACAGTGTATACATAACGGATTCGGACTTCATAAATTTGGTGAAGAACTGACAGGCCCTGAATATGCGTGGAAATATGAGAAAAAGGTAAGGGAACTTAATATTCCATTTAAGCTCAATACCATGGTTCTTGATATATCGGCTGATAAGGTAATAACTGCAACAAATTCTAAAGAGGGCATTTTTCAAATTCATGCAAAGGCTGTAATACTTGCTATGGGATGCAGAGAACGCTCTAAAGGTGCGTTGAATATTGCAGGAAGCAGACCTGCGGGAATTTACAGTGCAGGAACTGCTCAGAAATTTGTCAATATGAAGGGATATATGCCTGGGAAAAACATCGTAATCTTAGGCTCGGGAGATATAGGGCTTATTATGGCAAGACGGTTGACTTTGGAGGGAGCAAAGGTCAATGCAGTATGTGAGCTTATGCCATATTCAGGCGGTCTCGCAAGAAATATAGAGCAGTGCCTTAACGATTTTAATATTCCTCTTAAGCTTAGTCACACAGTGGTTGAGATCCATGGTAAAGAACGAGTGACAGGTGTAACTATAGCTAAGGTAGACGATAATCGCAAACCCATTTCAGATACAATGGAATATATACCTTGCGATACGTTGTTGTTGTCTGTTGGCCTTATTCCCGAAAATGAACTTTCTAAAAGTGCGGGGGTTGAACTTAGCAATATAACCAGCGGAGCGGTGGTAAATCAGGACAGACAGACCTCGGTTGAAGGAATTTACGCTTGCGGAAATGTTCTGCATGTTCATGACCTGGTTGATTTTGTGTCGGAGGAGGCAGAAATTGCGGGGAAAAGTGCCGCTGAATATATAAAAGGCATATCCAATGATGAAATAAGTGTTAATATTAAAACTGACGGCAGAATAAGATACACGATTCCACAGAAGATAACAATAAATAAAGATGTGTCAGTTTATTTCAGGGTATCCGATGTGTATAAAAATGTAAAGATATGTGTATATAAAAATGGACAGCTTGTTTTTTCAAAGAAGAAACCCAAAGTTGCGCCTGGTGAGATGGAAAATATAAAGCTTAATAAAGATATGTTTGGTAAAACGGAAGAACTTCAGTTTGTATTGGAGGAAGTATAGATGAAAAGAGAGCTTACTTGTATAGTTTGTCCCATTGGATGTCCTCTTAGTGTGGAGATTGAGAATAACAGGGTATTAAACGTCAGTGGGAATACATGTCCAAGGGGAAAAAAGTATGCCGAGGATGAATGTACCAATCCACAGCGCGTTGTAACCAGTACAGTTAAATGTAGTGACGGCAGTATGGTTTCTGTAAAGACGGACAGAACAATATCTAAAGATAAAATGCAAGAGTGTATGAAAATTATAAATAATAAAATTGCGGACTTGCCTGTGACGGTCGGAGATGTTATAATAGAGGGTGCTTTTGGAGCAAATATTGTTGCAACTCAAAATAAGGGGAATTAAAATGAATTTTTTAAACATAGGGACCATAATAGCAGCGGTGCGGACAGAAGATGATTTTGAAGCGGCTCTTAAATCGGATGCGGATATAATATTTGATTTAAGCCCTGATTTACTTAACATTATTCATAGAGTTAAAGAAACTCATGAAAAGAATAAAAAGCTTTTTGTACATATAGATCTGGCATCGGGAATAGGAAAAGATAAAAGCGGACTTGCCTTTGTGAAAAAAGCAGGTGCAGATGGCATTATCAGTACAAGAGTGAATATTATAAAAATTGCCCGTGAACTTGGTATGATTACGGTACAACGGTTTTTTATTGTTGATTCCCATTCTATTGATACAACAATAGATGGGGTAAAGGCATCGCATCCTGATATGATAGAGCTAATGCCGGGGATAGCCCTAAAAGCAATTAAAAAGCTCAAGGAGATTATAGATTCTCCCATTATAGCAGGAGGGCTTATAGAGGAAAAAGAAGAGATTGAAGCTACCATTAATGCAGGAGCAACTGCAATCTCTACGGGAAAAAAAGAACTATGGTAAGAAAATGGATATAGCATTCGCTATATCCATTTTATATTAACCTTGTATCTGGCTTTCGTGAAGTGGGAAGAAGTCAAAACGAGGCTCTAAGAATTTGAGTTGATGCTCGTTTTCGCCTACAAAACTATATATGGTATCAAAAATCTTATCCCAATTCCAAAAATCATCACTAACATTTAAATAAGATGCCAAAAGCTCTGTGCCTTGCGGAGCAATAGGATGCATAAGCACTGCTGCAACTCTTACCATGTGGAATACGTTGCGAAGAACTTTTAAGCGAAGCTGATTATCATCAGCTTTATCAGCAACAGCAATCTCTCTTGCCCAATATTTATTGGCATCGCGAATGTATTTATCCATAAGATTCATTACTGAATGGAATTCAAAGCGATACATAAACCTCTCGTATTTCAAAATGGTTTCTTTAGCCTCTTTTAATACATCCTCGTCAATCTCGCCGTAAGGGAGTTTTCCGTCGTTATATTTTTGAGCAGTGTAGAAGCATGAACGGGCAACACGATTGAACACATTTGAAAGAAGCTTTGCCTCCTTTAAAACAGGGTCAGGGTCATTTTCGGGAGCTACAGGATTTAAGGGCTTGGGTTGGAAACTTACACTCTTTAGTCCCAAACCAAGACTTAAGAAATGTGCTCTTAGCTGTTCAGGGGTGTAGTATGCAAGCAAATCTGCAGCCATAGGAGGTTTGATTTCACCGCTGGAACTTGCCTTTTTATTAAGGAAAAGAATATGGTTGTTTGCAACCAGAGTTGGCATTGACATCTGATTTTCTTTTGGCCTTGCAGTAAGGTTTTCCTTGCCCTGTGTTGCCATAAACATAACAGGCTCCGCAATACCATAGAAATAAATGTTATCCTGCCCGATAAACTGATAAATTTCAGCATCCTCTGAACACCAGAACTTTTTCCACTCGTCCTTGTCTTTTCCTGATTGATTTAAATAGGTTCTAGTAAAGGAAATAGGTGCCCATAGGGATTCAGGCCATACCCACATTGTAAGACCCTCTTCACCCTCATAAACAGGTGATGGAACACCCCACTCAACATTACCGGTAAGGCGGAAAGGTACAAGTGTCTTTCCGGCGCGGTAGCGGATGTTATTGTTAGCAAGAACTTTTCTTCCTGCATCACGGTCATTTAAGTCTTTGAACTCAAGACTAAAAGAGGTTTTGTTTGCCTCGGTATTGAGAACGTGCTCTGGCATTTGATTTTTTACTGCCTCATAGTCCTCAAAAAATTCATTCTTTACATAGACCATTGGAGCGGACATAAATTCCTTAATAGTATTTGCAACCAGGGGACGGACATCCTCTCTGGATGAAATGTCCTCAACAAAATCTTCCATAAGGCCATGAAACTTAGTAAGGTCAATATACCAGTTTGTAACATCCCTCATTTCAGGGGTTTCACCTGTTAAGGTGCTCTTGGGGTCTATTAAATCCTCAGGCATATATTGATGTCCCATAGAACATTCATCTGCATAACCTTTGTCAGAGTTACAGTTTTCAACAGGGCATTTTCCCACAACCTGACGTCCGTTTAAGAACTGGTCAGCCTTTGCATCGTAAAACTGTTGTGTTACAAGCTTTTCCAGAAAACCGTTTTTGTACCATGTTTCCATAAGCTCGTCAGTCATTTTTTCGTGTTCCTTTTTCGCATCATCAAGACCTGATGCTGCGAACAGATTAAGGCTTATGCCATATTTATCAAGAGTTTCTTTCTGGCTTTCGTGGTTCATGCGAACAAAATCTTCGATTGAACCATCGAACTCGCCTGCTTCTTTGAGCTTGCGATAGCTCTCTACAATAGGTGAACCATAGCAGTCAGTACCTGATACAAAAACTACGTTGTCCTTACCGATGCGGTCACGAAGAAATCTTGCAAAGGCATCTGCCTGAACAAACACGCCGCCTACATGACCAAAATGGAGCTGTTTGTTGCCGTAGGGCATGCCGCCCGTTACTACCGCTCTTTTAGGGAACGTAGGTCTTGGCATATCTAGAATACTGATTTTTTCTTTATAGTGTCCGTTGTTATTTTTATTATCTTTTCCCATATATAATTCCTTTCCTGAAGGGGCTTTTACGCCATTGCTTTCTGAACTCTGTTTCGCATTGTATCTTCGCCTAATATATGACAAATCTCCCATAAATCAGGGGAATTTGTACGGCCCACGATTGCAACACGGATAACGTTGCTGACATCAGTAATGCTTCCTTTGTATTGGTCGGGGTTTTTCTTATAATCTTTAGGCTTTACAGCATAGTTCATATCTGCTGAAATATCCCGCACTTTCTGGAACCATTCGGAATTATCGTCTGCATGGTTATAGGATTCAAGGTAACGTGACAAAATTTCATTTCTATCTTCGGCAGAAACGTTTTCAGGATATTCATCCTCGATTTTAAAGGTTTCGTCAAAATAGAATGACAAGAATTCTTTTGCCTGTTTCCAGTTAGTCAAATCCTTTCTGGGACGTGCACCATTTCTGCCAACATCAATAATTTTTTCGGTGAATTCACGGTCACGGGTAAATAGTTTTGCAAATTCAGGGTCGTATTCCTTAAGCCATGCGGACATCTTCTCATAAATCTCCCTTGCAGGAATTCTAAGCAGAGTTTCCTGACTTACATTATCGAACTTCATCATGTCGAACAAAGCTCCTGATATACCCATCTTTTCTGTGGTGAACTTAAAGTCGTCAATTTCAGCATCAGGGTTTTCAGCACGCCATTCTTCATAATTGGAGTTAAGGAGAGTGAGGAGATATTCCCAAACTGCTTCGGGAACATAACCCTCCTGACGATAATAATTAAGACCAAGCTCGGGGTCTTTACGTTTTGAGAGCTTACGTTTTGTATCCCCATCCATCTTCATAAGTACAGTGGTATGGCAATAAACAGGTCTTTCCCAACCAAGTGTATCAAAAAGCTGTGCATGGATAGGTGCGGTAGAAAGCCATTCCTCACCGCGAACAACATGAGTTGTGCGCATGAGATGGTCGTCCACAACATGAGCAAAATGGTAGGTTGGAATACCATCGGATTTAAGAAGTACAAAATCCTGATAGTTTTCCTGTAGCTTTAATGTTCCGCGAATTCCGTCAAACAATTCAAGGGTGTTATTTATATCACCGTTTGAGCGGAAACGCAATACATATTCATCTCCGTTTTTAATTCGCTCTTCAATTTCCTCTAAAGATAAATCACGGCATACTGCCCATTTTCCGTAGTAGCCAAAGTTTTCTTTGTTGGCAATCTGAGTTTCACGCATATTGGAGAGCTGTTCTTCCGAGCAGAAGCAAGGATATGCAAGACCGCGTTTTACAAGTACCTTTGCAAAACATTGGTATATGTCTTTACGCTGACGCTGACGGTATGGACCATAGATGCCATTGTCACCTTCGGCGGTTGCACCTTCGTCAAACTTAATGCCAAAATAGTCCATGGCAGAAAGTAAGAGTTCAACTGCGCCCTCGACCTCACGCTTGGCATCAGTATCCTCTACACGAAGATAGAATGTACCTCCGCTTTGATGAGCCAATCTTTCTCCAATAATAGCATTATAAAGGTTTCCAAGATGCACAAAACCCGTAGGACTGGGGCCGATTCTTGTAACCTTAGCATTCTCTCCAAGCTCACGCTGAGGATAGAGATTCTCATAGTATTCAGGTTCTTTGTCAATATGTGGGAATAACAATTCCGCCAGTTTATTTGTATCCATAAGCATACCTCTCTTATGTGGAAAATTTTTGTATGTTTCTAAAAGAATATTTTACCTTTTTATAGGTAAAAAGTCAAGTAACAGGTGTATTACAGAATAACTTCCATGCCCACTTTCTGGGGAATAAGACCCATTTTTTCATAGAATCTCATAGCACTTTCGTTACAGCTCCAGACATTCAGCGTCACATTATAGCAGGAGTTTTTTCTTGCAAAGTCCAAAACTGCATGATAAAGTGTCTTTCCGATGTGTTTTCCACGTATGGTTTCATCAACACATAAATCGTCTATATAAAGAGTTTTTATATCTGTTAAAATATTATTATCAATATGTTGAATAAATACACAAAAGGCATAACCCATAACCGAGTCGTTTTCATCCACTGCAACCAGAATAGGCTTTAATGGGTCCTGTATAATCTCAAGGAGTTGTTCATCAGTGTATTTTTTTGCTCCGTATTTAAACAGGTCGGGTCTGCCACGGTGATGAACCAGGCAGACCTGCATAAGTAAATCGTTTATTTTATTTATATCTTTTTCTTGGGCTTTTCTTATTTTAAGCATTTTTTTCACCGTTTTTCCTTTGCTCAATTCTAAGGTCTTTGCCTATGAACTGAATAATATCAAAATTTCCCCAAAGCCGTGAGGTTAAACGGTTGCTGTAGACTTCCTGTAGCTCTTCTGAGTTTAGATTTGTAGAAAGTATGGTGCTTCGACCGTTTAGCATTCTTGTATTCAGTATATCAAGAAAGACGGAGGTGGAATAGGCGGAAATGAATTCTGTGCCTAAATCATCAATAATAAGTAAATCAGTATTGTAAATAGAGTGATGAAGGAAATGGAGTTGTTCTGCTTCCTCGTCTGCATATCTGCCAAACTTCAGCCTTTCAAGACTGTCAAACATCTGAAAAGAGGTTTGATAAAGAACGGATTTTCCTCGTGAGAGAGCGTAGTTTGCAATGCAGCTTGAGAAGTATGTTTTACCTGTGCCTGCATTTCCTGTAAGGAGTAAGTTTTTATGGGTGGTGTCAAAGGTTTCGGCAAAGCTTACTCCTATTTTATAGATTTTCTTCATAAAGGCAAGGGGGTCACGCCCGTTATCCTTTGGTTGTCCGGCAAACAGTTCGAAATTAAAATTTTCAAACCTTTGCTCTTTCATATAATCAGTAAGGTTAGAGGAACAGCCCATGTGTGATGCTATAAGATTTTCAAGACAGGCGCATTTATATCCTTTTTCGTTATAGCCTGTGTCATGACAGTTAGTACAATCATAAATATCATCAAGATAATCAGCAGGGAGATTTAAATCGGTCAGAATGGTGCTTTTCTCATTTTGAAGTCTTTGGATAGAAGCTTTGACATTTGCAAAATTTTCACCACCGTTTAAGACGCATCTTGCAAGAGCTGCACCTAATTTGGTAAGTTCAAGCTCTATCTCTGCAAATCGGGGATTTTTCAGGCGAATTTCTTCAAGCCGTCTGTTTTGCGTCTTTTTATTTTTTTCACGGATTTTCTTTAATTCTGTTATAGCTAAAGAAAAAGCAGATTCCATTTTCTACACCTCCTGGTCTAAAAACATGTCAAGAAGTTCTTCTTCAAGAGCAGAATAATCTGTCTCGTTGGTATCTTTGTAATTATTTAATTGACCCTTTTTAGGTAGAGTCTTTTTGGTGTTTTTAATATTTCCATCCCATGCTTTAACATCGTCAGGATTTTTAAAGCCCTCTTCCGCCCAAGTGAGAAGAATTTTATTCATGTATGCAAAGGATAATTTTCCGGTATTCATAACGGTTTTGTCATAAGCAAGGGGAATTAAATCCATTGAGATACTGTCATCAGTTGCCCAGGCAGATATGTATTTTTTTTCAGTGGCAGTAAGTGCACGGTCATAAATTCCAAGAATGTTACGGATTTTTCTCTCCGTGTTGTCTATCGCTTCAAGCTCCATAACATACGCTTCTGCGGCCTCAAATGTATCTATACCGCGTTCCGCCCAATCTATTGCAACAGTTTCCAGGTACCTTCGTCCTGTCTTGCCTTTTTTGGAGGCGTAGGATAAAAGCATGGTGATAACTTCAACCGGCAAACCAAGCCAATCCACAAATGAATAGAGCATCTCCATATCACTTTGAGAAAGGATTTTATTAAGGACGGTTTCCGCCTGATAAAAAAGACCTGATATAGACTTGTTTGTAGCGGCAACAGTATCAATCTCTTTCATACTGTAAGAGGGCCTTGAAACCCTTGTTGTATTGATTTGGGTTTTAGCTGTTGATTTGTTTGCCAACTTTGTATCAGGGAAAGAATAGGAATTTCCTGTCTTGATAATTTCGTCACGGCTTACCCAGAAATCCAGAATAAATTTAGTGCGGTCAATGGTAAGGTCAAGATCTTTTGCTAAAATCTCAGGAGCAGGGAAACTACCGTTTTTATCTGCAATATATTTTGTATACAAATAGAATTTAATAAATTCTGCATTGGAAAAGCGCAGATATTTTTCAGCAAACTCATAGGAAATCTGAAAGTTCATGATATTGTCACCTCCAATATTTTTAATAAGTACTTGAGAAGTTTTTGTCGCGAATGGTCAGCGAAGCTGACCTGTACAGTATTTATCACGGCATTGCCGTGTAAGGAGCGGGTTAAGCATCATGCTTATTTGCCCACACAAAATCGAGAGAAGACCTGGTCTATAATTTCTTCCTGAACAGTTACTCCTGTAATTTCTCCAAGAGCAGACAAGGTGTCTTCAAGGTCAACATACAAAAGGTCATAAGGCATGCCAGCGTTGATAGAATCTAAAACCCTGCATATTGCATCAAAGGCTTTAAGAAGAGAATCGCGCTGTCTTGCATTGCTGAGATAGACATCTCCCGAATTTATATTTCCTGCAAGAAACATTTTGGAAATTGCTTGATGAAGAGTATCTATTCCTTTTGGGATTTCGCCCTTTGGCGTGGCAGTTTCTATTATAAATTCAGGATTGACCCTAAGTTTTTCTGATACAACTTCTTTTGAAGTTTTAATGATTTTGTCGGTTTTATTAAGGATAATAAGTTTGTTTTTATCTAAAATCTCATCTGCAATTTTTATATCCTCTTGTGTCAGTTCATCACTGCTGTCTATGAGAAACAGGCAGAGGTCTGCTCCTTTTATTTGTTCCTTGGTACGCTCAATGCCTAATTGTTCAACCTCTCCTGCTCCGTCGCGTATTCCGGCTGTGTCAAGTAGACGTAAAGCTACACCGCCAGAATTAATATATTCCTCTATAACATCCCTTGTTGTTCCGGGGATATCAGTAACTATTGCACGGTCAGTTCCGGACAGGGCGTTTAGGAGGGAAGACTTACCAACATTGGGTCTGCCAATAATTGTGGTGGTAATTCCATCTCTTAGCATTCTTCCTGTGTCAAAGGTTCTCAAAAGAGCCTTAATTGAATTTCGGATTTTTAGAATATTCTCCGTAAGCTCGTCCTCATCGGGAGCCTCAACCTCCTCGGGATAGTCAGCCGCCGCGGATATGTGTGATGTTATAGCAATAACATCATCACGCAGAGCGTTGATTTTTTCTGAAAGCTTTCCTGTCAGGGAACGTGCAGCATTTTGCAAACCCAGTCCTGAATGTGAATCTATTACATCCATGGTTGCCTCTGCGGCTGTCAGGTCTGTTTTCCCGTTGATAAAGGCACGTCGTGTAAATTCTCCGCCCTCGGCAAGTCTTGCACCTGCCTTAAGGAGTTCTTCGAGAATTTTTTTCGCGGCAAAAAACCCGCCGTGACAGTTTATCTCCACAACATTCTCTCCTGTATAGGAATGAGGCGCTCTCATAACAGCAACAAGTGCCTCGTCAATTAAAGCAGAGCAGTCACCTGCTTCGTGAACGTTACAAAGAGTCAGCTTATGACTTTCAAGGTCGCAAAGCGGTTTTTTATTTTTTGTTGTAATCAGCTTTTGTGCTATATCTTCGGCAGAGCTTCCGCTAAGCCTTAAAATGGCAATGCCACCCGAACCGATAGGGGTGGCGATTGCAGTAATTGTGTCATGAAGTTTCATAAGAAAAACCTCTAATTCTTCCTGATATTTTCAACTAGATCCTGAATAATCGACCCAAGCTCCGTATCACCTTTAAGATTACTGCGGACTTTTTTAACAGCGGTCATAACAGTTGTGTGGTCACGGTTGAATTCATCACCTATACGAGGATATGATTCGTCAAGAACCTCACGGGCTATGTACATTGCGATATGTCTTGGATATGCAATATCGTTTGAGCGACGTTTTGTTGCTAAAGAACCGCTTGGCAAACGGAAGTATTTTTCAACCTCGTCAATAATTACAGCTATTGTAATATTACGCTGTGGCAGGGTTTGAAGAATTTCCTTAAGGGCTTTCTGTGCAAGCTCTAAAGAAATTGTATTGGTGCGTTCAATTCCTGCATAAGCCAAGATTCTCTTAACTGCTCCCTCCAAGTCGCGGACATTGGATTTAATGTTATTTGCAACATATTCAACAATTTCCTCGTCAAAGGTAAAGTATTCTTCCTCAATTTTTGAACGGAGAATAGCAAGACGTGTCTCGTAGTTAGGAGGCTGAATGTCTGCAAGTAATCCCGATTGAAAACGACCTTTTAAACGGTCTGTAAGATGCGGGGTTTCCGATGGGAGCCTGTCCGATGTGAGAACAATCTGTTTCCCTGCTTCAAACAATGTGTTAAATGTATGGAAGAATTCCTCCTGCGCAAGTTCCTTTGTGCCCAGAAACTGCACATCGTCCATAAGAAGAAGGTCGACTGTGCGGTATTTGTTTCGGAATTCCTGATTGGTTTTTTCACGGATTGCCGTTACAAGTTCGTATGTAAATTTTTCGCTTGTGGTATAAAGAACTTTTTTATTAGGATAGTTCTTCATATAATAATTACCAATTGCCTGCATAAGATGAGTTTTACCAAGGCCGCTTCCCCCATATATGAAAAGAGGGTTGTACTTTTGTGCAGGAAATTCAGCAACAGCTAAAGATGCCGCATGTGCAAGGTTGTTATTGTTACCGACTACGAAATTTTCGAAAGTGTATTTGGGATTTAATGCACTTTCCTCTCTGATAGGGTCGGCAGATACTGCGGGTTGGTCATTTGCCTCGCAGATTACATCAAGGTCGTATGGTCTGCCGGCAGCAAGTTCAACACAGCTCTCTATCATAGAACGAAACTTTGTTGTAATCATGCTCTTGTTTATGCTTCCCGGAACGGAAAGACGGATAGAAGTTTCGGTAAATTCAATGGGTTTAATAGGTTTTATCCATGTATCAAAAGATACTCCTGATATTTCAGAGGCGAGTTCATCCAAAACCCGTGCCCAGACAGAATCAAGTTGTTCCACGATTTTCCCTCCAATACTACAATATTTTTCAATAGTTGAAACAAGGATTACGGATAACCCGTAAACCTTGTAAAATAAGCTATTTAAATGATGCAAGATATATAATAACAGAAAAGAAAATAAAATTCAACACCAAAAAAACAGAAAAAATACGGGAAAATTTTCTGTTTTCCACAATTGCACAAAATGTAGAATATAGTTAGTGCGAAAACAACAATATATGCGAAAAAATTCTTAGAAAAATTTTTTTGTTTTTTATTAGGTAAAATTTGCTGTATTAGGGAATCCGCCATAAAAAATATTGTAATTATTATAAAAAGATGATAAAATTAAGTCAGTATCTACTACACAGGAGGTAAAGAAATGAAAAAAATAATTGCTCTTATGCTTGCAATTATGATGATTATGTCATCATTTGCGGTTGCAGGTGCGGAAACAAAAGAGGAACGAATTGATTCTCCTAATATGCATTTAACTACAACAGAGCCTTTGGCTCCAAGTGATAATCTCATTCCTGAGGGCGTTGAGATGCCCGAATGTGATTATAGTGATATAAAAGGCCATTGGGCAGAATCTACTATTAAAATGCTTACAGCAGACAAATACGTTCAGGGTAATGGTGACGGAACATTTGCTCCTGAAAATAATGTTACCCGTGCAGAATTCGTTACAATGGCAGTTAATGCTTTAAAAGCAGAAAGAGTAGCTTATGATGGAAGTATTGCCGATGTTGAGGAAGACAGCTGGTATGCAGACGAAATTGCAACGGCAAAAGCAAATGGTATTCTGGAAGATGGACTGTTTACAGAAAATGAGTTTAACCCTGAAGCTTCAATCACCAGACAGGATGCAGCCATGATTATTTCTGCTACTGCAGAAAAACTTGGGGCAGAGACTACTGCATCAGCTATTGGATTTATTGGCGCAAATGAGCCGGATGAATATGCGGCAGAGGGACTTGCAAAGGCTGTTGATATGGGAATTATTCAGGGCGACCCTGACGGAAGTATAAGGCCCAAAGACAACCTTACAAGAGCAGAGGCAACAGAGGTACTGACCAAGACAATCGAAAAAGCGGACAGACTCGCAATTTATGTTGACCCTGAAAAGGGAAACGATGAAAACGAGGGAACAAGAAAAAATCCTCTTGCAACTGTTAATGGGGCAATTGAGATGGTTAAAGCAAATAATGATGATATGAAAGATCATCTGTTTGTGTTTATAAAGGGCGGAGAATACTATCTTGATGAAGCCATAAGTATGGGTGCCGATATTTCGGGTTCAAACGGATATAATGTGGTCTTTACATCGTATGGTGATTCAAAAGCACAGTTTATGGCGGGCAAAAAGTTCAGCGGTTTTGAACTCCATGACGAAAATCTTAATATCTACAAGACATACGTGGGTGATGTAGTATCAAGACAGGTATTCATTGACGGCGTTCGCGGAGTGCGTGCAAGAAGTGATGCGGGACTTACAAATGGAAAAGTTGTTGATGAATACGGATTTATCTGTGATGACACTTTCCTTGCAGAATATAAAAATATTCAGGATCTGGAAATGGTTGCATATTCTGTCTGGACACAACCAAGATGCGGTGTAGCGGATATTCAGATAGAAGAAGGAAAGGCAAAGATAATTATAGACAGCGAAGCCTGGGCAGGCGGACTCAGCAGTAAAAACAACACACCGTGGGAAGTTCCCCATTGGTATGAGAATGCTTATGAGCTTTTAAACACTGCGGGAGAATGGTACATAGACGGTACGGACGGATATCTCTACTATATTCCAAGACCTTTTGAAGATCCTGAAACAATGGTTGCAACAATCCCTGTGGGCGAAAGATTGATGACTGTTGAGGGTACAGTTGATGAGCCTGTTCATAATGTAGTATTTGACGGTCTTGAATTTGCATATACAACATGGATGCGCCCAAGTGACGTAAAGGGTTATAACGAAAATCAGAACGGCGCAATTGACGGTAAGCTCCCTGAAACTGCAGTTCAGGTAAGATATGCAAGACAGCTTGATTTTGTGAACAATACATTTAATAAATTGGGCTCTGCAGGACTTTATATGTCCTACTCAATTCAGGATTGCAATGTTATAGGTAACGAGTTTGCGGATATCTCTGCAGGTGCATTCTTCCTCGGCTGGGGTCAGGGAGATAACTACGAAACGGAGATTAAGCCTACCGAATACAAGTACTACACAATTAATGATAGATTTAACAATAACTATGTTCATGATATAGGTATAGAATACGGAGCGGCTGCTGCAATTTCTGCTACATTCCCTAAGTATACAGAGTTTAACAATAACGAAGTTACAAACTCAATATATTCAGGTTTCCACATTGGTTGGCTTTGGGAAACATATTCCGAAGAAGCAGAGAAGAAGGGAACAGGTTTTTATAAAGTACAGATAAACAATAACTATATACATGAAGTGCTGACAGAGTATGTTCACGACGGCGGGTGTATCTATATGTGCGGCGTAACAGGCGGAACTTATGATAATCCAAGCGAGTGTATGAACAACTTTGTCCAGAGTTCAAGAAATGCACACGGGGCACTTTATCTCGAGGCGGGAAGCACATATTGGCGTGTTGAAAACAATCTGGTAGACCAGAGTGATGTTAAAGAATGGCCAATGCACGGCAGAGAAAAGGCTTTGGAGCCAAGATGGATGACCGTTACAAACGACAGTTCACGTTACAATATAGTTAAGGATAACTTTGCAACCACCGCAAATATCCACAAAAATGATACATATATTTATCTGGAAGAGCCTGAAATCGTGGAAATGGATAATCTTCCGGCAGAGGCACAGAAGATTGCAGATGAAGCAGGATTAGAGGATAAGTACCTTGCAAAATATCCTGCCCCTGCACAGCGTCTTTCAATAGATAAGAAAAATGTTGTTGCAAAGATTGGCGATGAGGTTCAGTTAAATACAGGTGTTTTCGGACGTAATAACGCTGTTCCTGAAAAAGATGAATATACCCTGTATTACACAACATCAGATCCTGCTGTTGCATCTGTTGACGAAAATGGTCTTATAAAAATCAATGCCCAAGGTCAGGCGAGAGTATACGCAAATCTCTATGCTGAGGGTGTTGTAAGAACAAAATATGTTGATTTAATCTGCGGCGACGAATTAAAGTCTGTTAACATAGACCATCTTGATTTGGTTAAAGGCTACTATAAGCCTGTAAATGCTAAAGGGCAGTCTAAATTCGGCAGAGAATTAACTATAGAATCTGCTGAGTTTGTATCAGCTGATGAGAGTATTGCAAAAGTGGGAGAAGAAGGGAAAATTTACGGTGTAAACGTTGGAGAGACAACTTTAAAAGCTACATTTACATCAGAGGGAACTTCCATTGAAACTGAAATTCCTGTAACCGTAACCGACCACTCTAAAGATAGTCAGGATAACCTTAAAGGAAATAAGTTGCCCGATGGTATCTATAATGCGGAAAACTGGGCATCTGCAAGAACTCCGGGTGTAACGGTTGCGACTGTTTCAGATGACAATAACAGCGTTTCTGTAACAGGCGAAGCAAGCTACTATAATGTGGCAAAAATAGCTGATGGCTTGTACGAATTTGATTTGCAGATAGATAACCCAAACAGCTGGCCCTCATTGGCGTTTAAGGTTCCGGATTTAACCAAGAGATATGTGGACGGCGATTGTTACTTTATTGGATTTAATGCAGAATATATCGAGGTTCAAAGATTTAATAAAGGTGCCCGTACATATTTTATCGGTGCCGAGGCACTTGACCCGATTGCAGGAACAGGTGTTCCAAACTATGGTCAGGTTCTTGAATATGGAAAGAAACATCACGTAGTTGCAGGTACAATTGAGGAAAAAGACGGTGTTCGTATAATTCTTACGGTTGACGGAAAGAATGTTGTTGATATTTTAGACAGCGGTGAGGGTTGCTTAAGAGGCGATGCATACTTCGGTGTTTATGCAGGTGCTGGAACATTTACATTTTCTAAATAAAAGTTAAGCAGAAAGCCCGCCGATACGGCGGGCTTTCGGTGTTTAAATTAATTCGTGATTGAACTGATTGCATTAAAAAAGGCACATACGGAGTATGCACCCGAAAAATGCATGGCTCCTTGTCGCCAAACAGTTTATTAACCCATACACCAGTATGTGAAATAGAGCCTGCATTTTTACCGAAAGACAAAAATACACACTAGTGTCAGGATTATTATTAAACTGTTTGGCAAAATCATTATATCATATTATTCCATATTTTGCAAAAGGAGATAAATATAACAAACGGGAGGAGCAAGCCCCTCCCCTGCAATAATTAATCAGATTATAACACAGGGCACGCATTTATGCGTCCCCTGTAATAAAAAACCGAGCCTCCAATCGTCAAAATTGGAGGCTCGGTTTTGGTTTACAACTCTTTTACTTCACAAACAGGTGTTAGTTCAGTTTTGTTCTCGAAAGCAAATATCCTGATGCAATCATATTCTGTTGTTGGAGTATAGGTAAGGTCAGGACTTCCGTCGTATAAAACGGATTTACACTCTGTGAGCACGTTATCTTTGTATACTGCAATTAAAAGGGTTGTTTCCGACGGGATTTCATAGGGTGCAATCACGATATCCTTATCTGATATCTCTGCGTCAATTCTCGGTACTCCGTAAACCTCAAGGGAGTTTACTGCCATACCGTAACCATACGGCGCGAATACGCCAACGAATCTGTGCTTACCAATTGGCTTGCCATTTATATCAGTAAAGTTTTTATCAATATCACTAATACCCATACCGGCAGTATTTACTCTGATTATATCTGTTATACCTACTGCTACATTTACGCTGTTGAAGTCCGAAATCTTTGGCACTCTGTCTGCAACGAAAACACATACAGCGGTGTTTACTGCCGTTTCTAAGTATCCTGCTTTTGTCTGTGCTGCTTTCATATCAGCGGTAGATGGAGCTTTAAGCCTTATTTTGGCTATGTCATAATCAGCCCCAAGGTCAATATATGCAAGGTGACTTGAATAGTTATGACGCTTGATAAAGGCAAAAGTTTTATCGTTTCCGTCTACCATAGCGGCAAGTCCGTCGCCTATGGTTGTATCTGTGTTGCCGAAAATTGTATTGTCTTTATCCATGAATGCTTTAACAGGCTTGTCTTTTGCAAGATCGGTGGTGGGAAGCAGGTCATCGGCGTAGTATATACCAAATTCGCTAAGCTGTACATAGCAGTTTCCGTTCTGGTCGCCGCGCGTAACCGAAGAGACGCCAAGCTTTACATATTGAGCGGAAATTCTCTTATTAAGCTGAACAACCTGGGGCAGATACATGCTGGCAGGCGGAGTGGCTCCGTCAATACTGTAAATAGGTTTCCAGTTGGTTTTGTCATCGCTTATATAAATTGTATAGCTTACAGGGAAACTCATCAAGTCGCCTTCGGTAACAGTGTAGGTTCTCGGATAAATTTGAAACCGATTAAATTTGGTTTTTTCACCTAAATCAATTATAGCCGAACATTCCTCCGAAAATGTCGTGCTTTTACCTAACACAGGGCTCGACCAGCCTCTGTTTCCGCCAAGGTCGTTTAAAATTCCGTCGGTAAGATAGGTTCTTGACCAGTCGGTGCGAACTTGCTCGGCTTCAACAGTTTTGCCTTTGGCAAGGTTATTGTAACCCGTATACTCTACATTTGCTGTCAGGTAAATGTTCTCTCCGCCATCTACGGTGTAAGAAAGCTCAGGGGCTTCGCAAATAACAGAGCCGTCTGATGTCCAATTTGCAACGCTGTAATCCACGTTGTTTTTGGGAACGATTTTTGCAGTGATAACATCACCATCCACTACATTCACAGTAACAGGCAGAACACTTGTAACATCTTCTCCGTTGAGTGAAACATCTATGCTGTCAATGGGAACGCTTGCAGGAGCGTTGACATCAATGGTCACTGTCTGACTATTGTCAACTGCGGATGCAAATGAGTAAGAACCTGACAAAAGCTCGAATTCAGCAATCCCATTACTGTGCCCTGAATATGTAATCCCGCTTACATTAGACTGCGAATCAAAAGCCGCACCATTTATTGTAAGAGTTTCTATATCCTCTACAGGAAGATATAGTGTTGCTGTTGTATTTGCAGGAATAGAGCAGTTGTAGTTCCAGATGTTTTCGCCATAACTCATTGTACTTGTGATTGGTCCATAGGCAGATTCGTAAGACGCATCAACAGATTTAAGTCTTACATTGGGTTTAGGTGACAGGATAATATGTTTGAACCCTGGTTTTTTGGTGTCATAGCCAATGCCTGCCATATCCCGGTACATCCAGCCTGCAACCGCACCAAATGAATAATGGTTAAAGGATTTTGCCCCATTACCTGATGCAGGACCGCCGTAAATACCGCTTTCTTGGGTAAAGGCATCCCAACGCTCCCATATGGAGGTTGCACCCTGGTCAACTGTATAAAGCCATGATGGGCAGTTGTGCTGAAGAAGTAATTTATATGCTAAATCCGTACGTCCGATTTTTGTAAGGGTGGTCAATATAATTGCTGTGCCAAGGAAACCTGTTTTAAGCTTGTTGCCATTATTTTCGATGTTGGCTACAAGTTGATTGGTAACTGCCTCGACAGATTCCTGATTTGGCAGTAAATCAAGATAGAGTGCATATAAGCATAAAGTCTGAACACCAATGGAGAGTTTTCCGTCATCCTTGACATATTTCTCCTGGAAAAGAGCCTTTTCTGCCTCGTATAAGTCCATATACTTTTCTGCATCAGCAGTTTTGCCCAGTGCTGATGCCATTTCCGACATCATAAGAGCATCCCAGGCATAATATGCAACGGCAAGTATGGGCTTGGTTGCATCGTCGTTTCGTTCATAATGCATGTGGTCGGCAAAGGTCTTTCTTCCGCCTAAACCATTGGTAGAGCCAAGATATTCATCTACATATAAAACCATAGCATCCCAATGCTCTTCAAGGGTTTTGGTATCGCCATACATCATATATAAATAGTATGGAATAATAATACCTGCATCAGCCCAGCCCATATCACCCCAGTTAAAACTGCTAGAGCTATTTGTGTATCTGTAACTGCCTGTGGGGGCTATTGTGGAGAATGCACCGTAGAGGGCTTCCCCTGCCATGTGATCTTTAGTTGTAATCTGTACATCACGCATATCCGTAAGAAATTTTTCCATAAAGCTCTTGTTGTTACCGAGATATGAACCTGTTTCTGCAAAAATCTGTGCATCTCCTGTCCAGCCCATACGCTCTGTACGTTGAGGACAGTCGGTGGGAACTGATAAATAGTTAGAGTACATACTCCATGTAATATTGGATAGCAACTGATTTACATCTTTGTTGGAAGTAGTCATAGAAGCGGTATCTTCTTTTACCGAGGTTACAACCTGACCGCGAATGTTTGTAAAGGTTGCGGGCTTGTCTGCGGTAATATCGATGCATCTGAAACCATAATATGTATGCCTTGGGTGATAGCTTTCTGTCCCGTTGCCCGAAGTAATGTAATCTGTGTTTGCAATATTACTACGGTAGTTCTGGTTATAAACTGAACCCTCGGGCCCGTCTGCACCGCGGGCAATTTCTCCGTTACTTTCGTTCAGGATTTCACCATGTTCTACATGAACGGTTGTGCCTGCATCTGCAACTACATCAAAAGCTTCCCAACCGGCAAAGTTCTGACCAAAGTCAACCACAAGGGTTTCGCCGGGGTTAAGGGTGATTGCGTCGCCGTTTTTATAGGTACGGGCAATATTAACCTTTCCAAAATATTGGCCATCTACGGCCCCTGATACACTGTCATAAACATATATATTCTGGGGAACTCTTTCCAAATCCTTGCGGACGGTGACATATTCACCATCGTAAGCTACAAGTTCACCGGAAAATTCGCTGTTTACAGTTGCGTTTTTCCAGTTTGAGTCATCATATGACGGAAGTTGCCAGTTTGTAGAAATACGTGCGTCATATTTCTCACCGGGGAAGATACCGGAAGTATTCTGAACGGGAGATTGTTTGGAGGTCTTCCAAGTTGTATCAGTTACAATAGTTTCGGTTGTTCCGTCTGTGTATGTAAGCAGTAGTTTTGCCCAGAATGCAGTGGTAGTTCCTTTGGCAAAGCCTACAACGGAGCCTGACCACCAACCACTTGAAACTTCGGCAGAAAGCACATTTTCCTGCTCTGCATTAAGCATGTGGGTAACGTCATAAGAACTGTAAAATTTGCGTTTTTGTGGTTCGGTGTAGCCTGGCTTTAATTCGTGATATTCAACAGTACCGTCTCCTAAAAGCTTACCAACCCTTTGCCCGTTAATAAAAGCGTCATATACACCAAGGGCAGAGGTGTAAAGTTTTGCAGACTTAAGTGTTTTTGGAGTGAAGCTTTTGCGAAATGCAGGCAGACTGTTAGTATTGCCGGAAGAACTGCCAAGGCTGATCCATTTTGCATCGGACACATTTCCCATAAGACCTGTTTCAAAGGTTGACTGTGCAGTCAGAATATTATTGGAATTGTCTTTGATAGATACATTGATGGTGTACTCTGTAGATGGGGCAAGAGCTGTACCTTTATAATCAATACCAATTGAGTCGCCTGACTCTACCCAACCTGAATTCCACACATTGGTTATTCCGTCAGAAACTGTAATGCTATAGGCTATTTGTGAGACGCCGATTGCATCCGATTTCATCTTCCAGCTGAAGGAGGGAGACGGGTCATCTATGCCGATTGGATCCGTCAGGTCATTTGTACGAATATCGTAGATTTCTGTTTTGGACGTTTCTGCCATAACAGTAATTCCGGTTAAAAGTCCCGTAAGCATGGTCATGACAAGAACAAAACAGAAAAAACGCATAGAAATGTTTTTCATATTTAATTCCCCTTTTTTTGAAATATACAAATCATTTGGATAAATTATATCACATTTTATTAGATTTGTATATGTAATTTTTGCTTTTTAAATAGTATGTTTTTGCTTTATATAATATTAAGGTAGAAACTTATGTCTTTATAGAAAGTAATATAAAATTTTCCCTAAAAAACACTTGACAATCATGAGTTAACGTGATAAAATAATACAGATTTTCTATGGTGCGATATTTTGCGCCAAAGAGAGCGATGCAGGATTATTTGTTTATATTTGACCGCCGTTTGGGCGTGGGCATCGCGTTTTGATTTGAAATAATTACCATTCATAGATTGAAGGAGGGATATCAATGCTGAGAACATTCCAGCCTAAAAAGAGACACCGCGCAAAGGAACATGGTTTCATGAAGAGAATGAGTTCTAAGAACGGTCGTAAAGTTTTGGCAAGAAGAAGACAGAAGGGCAGAAAGAAATTATCTGCATAGTTGTTTGTCATCAGCAGGCGTTGCCAGGTTATCCGTTTTAAACCGAAGGGATGACATTGGCAGTCTGTGGCGAATCGGGATACTGATAAAATCAGCAGACTTCGATGGTCCGGAAGACGCCGAGGGGCGTCTTTTTGTCTATATTTAAAAGTTTGTGGTTTTAGTTTCCCAAACTAAAATCAGGCGATATATGAGAGAGGCTGTGGATATTTATGAAGATAGTTAGCTTAAACCTGAATTCACAGTTTCGCAGACTGTATAAAAAAGGTAAATCTTATGTAACGCCAACCATGGTGGTTTATATACTGAAAAACAATCAGAATGAAAATCGGTTGGGTATTACTGCCGGGAAAAAAGTAGGCGGTGCTGTACAAAGAAATCGGGCAAAAAGGAGAATTCGGGAGCTTTTCAGAATATCTGCTGACAATTTGAAAAACGGCTACGATTTCTGTATAGTAGCACGCTGTTTTACAGTTAATGCACCACATGAGAAAGTGGTGCAGGATTTTCGCACATCAGTGAAAAAGCTTGGAGTGTGGAAAGATGAAGAGGATATTGATTAAAATAATTAACTTTTATCAGCGGTATATTTCACCGCTGAAGAAGCCTTGTTGCAGGTATTATCCAACCTGTTCGCAATATGCCGTTCTTGCTATTGAAAAATATGGGGCATTCCGCGGAAGTATCAAGGCGATTTTACGCATCTTACGGTGTAATCCGCTCTTTAAAGGCGGAATAGATTATCCGTAGAATACTGTCGATTGTAAGAGGAGGAACGCAAGTGTCCTATATTATGCTGGCCTTGGGCTGGATACTTAAGCTTTGTAATGATTTAGTTGGCAATTATGGTATTGCTATAATTTTATTCACTATTTTAATTAAGGCGATTTTATTGCCTATGATGGTTAAACAGCAGAAGTCCATGATAAAAACTCAGAAACTTCAGCCATTGCTTAATCAGCTTAATCAAAAGTATGCTAATGATAAAGATAAATTGAGCCAGGAAACAATGAAGCTCTATAAAAAGTACGGCGTAAATCCTATGAGTGGATGTTTGCCTCTTTTAATTCAGCTCCCTATACTCCTCGCTCTTTATTGGGTTGTAAAAAAACCTGTTGTATACCTTATGGGTTTTGCCGAAGATGAGGTATGGCGTATTGTAAGTGCTGTTGTAGAGTGGTGTGAGGGAAATCCCGACGGGATGAATCAGTTTTTAAATGCACTTGGAATTAATGAACTGGAAAGAATTACAGCTGACGGCTATAAGATGTTTGGCGCTTATGAAATTCAGATTGCAAGATTTTTAAATGCAAATCCTGAAATTATGCAAAGCAACTGGATAACTGAAACAGGTAAGGTGTATGACCTGATTGACTTTAACTTCTTAGGAATAGACCTTTCTCAGACACCTGATTTAGGGGCTTTATTTGGCTTGATTACAGGAAGATGGAGTGGTTTGACGCTTGGAACCGTGCTGCTTTGGATTATTCCTGCGTTATCAGGTTTAAGTTCATATATTGTTTCTAAGGTTTCACAGGCTATGCAGCCTCAGAAGAAACCTGAAACCAATCCGGATGGTACAGAGAAGCCAAACCCAATGAAGTCTATGACTTTGTTTATGCCTTTTATTTCCGCATGGTTCGCATTTACATTGCCTGCGGCGGTTGGTTTCTATTGGGTAATAAGTAATATTTTCCAACTTGTCCAGCAGGTTGTGATGCCTAAATTAGTAAAAGTTGATTTAACCGATGAACAAATCGAAGGGGAGATCGTAGATAATGTTAAGAAAAATAGAAAAAAACGCAAAAAGTAAAGAAGAAGCTTTAAAGCTTGCTGCCGAAGAATTCGGCGTATCGGTTTCAGAGCTTTCATACAATGTAGAACGTGAAGTAGGCAAGGGTCTTATGGGTCTGCTTCTCGGCAAAGAGGTTATAATTTCTGCATGGATTACAAAAGAGGCAGAGGAAGAGGAAAAACTTCGCCAGATTGTTGAAAAAAGAGCACAGTCTGAAAAAACTCAAAAGGCCAAAGAAACAGGCGGGGCTAATCCTTATGCTCCTAAGGCTGAGCCTGAGTTTAAAGACCATGTGGGAAACGAACCCAGAAAAAAGAAAAAGTCAGAGCCTCTGCCTAAAAAGGTTGAGGAAAAGCCTGAAGTTTCAGAGCAGATTCCTGAAGTAAAAGAAGAAGTTAAAGAGACAGGCTCAAAGAAAAAGCGTGAGGTTACAGAGAAGTCCCTGGAAGATGCGAAATTCTTTGTAACAGAGCTTGTTCATAAAATGGGTCTTACTGATGCAGTTGTTGAGGTTAAAAACGGCGGCGAGGCTGTAGAGGTTGAGGTTTCAGGCTCACGTATGGGACTGTTAATCGGTAAACGCGGTGACACTCTCGATGCTGTTCAGTATCTTACACTTTTATATGTAAATAAAGAAAAGAACTCATATATCAAGGTAAAAGTTGATACAGAGGGTTATCGTGCCAAGCGTGAAGAAACATTGAAACGTCTTGCAAAAGGTTTAGAGAGACGTGTCCTGCGTGAGGGCAAAGAGGTTCATTTAGAGCCAATGCCACCAAATGAACGCCGCATTATCCATGCAAGCTTGCAGAATAGTTCTGCGGTAAAAACATACAGCGTGGGCGAAGAACCAAATCGTAAGGTTGTTGTTGCACCAAGCGATGGTGAATAATAAGTTAATAAAAGGAGGCAGTTGTATGCGAAGAAAGAGTAAAAAAAGACAGCTCTTGGCGTGTATGCTGTCTTTTGTTTTTATGACAGTGTATAGTCAGAGTGCATTCGGCTTTAGTCTGTTTAAAAAGGCGGAAACACCTGAAACTGTTCCTCCTGTCATGAAAATGTACTCAAAGTATCAGCCTGTAGAGATAAGTATTTCCCCAAAGAGCCTTAATGTTACCAACGGCAGTGTTGAAGAGGCGGAGAAACTATACGACGGCGATGGAAAAACCGCGTTTACAGGCGAAGAGAGTTCGGACGTAACTTTGGATTTAGGTAAAAAGCATGTTCTTGCGGGGGTTAAGTTTACCCCTGCGGGTGAAGAAAACTCTTTAAATAATGTAATTGGTACAAGATTCTATGTTTCAAAGGATAACAAAGTTTTTACTGAAGCGGCAGTAGCAGAGCCTGAAAGCGGTGAAAATTATACCCAGAATACTAAAGAACTTATGTTTGGCAGCGTAGGTGAATTTAGATATGTAAAAGCAGGAATACCAAAAGGTGCAAGTATATCTGAGATTGAATG
Organism: Ructibacterium sp.; assembly: GCA_045542095.1. Taxonomy (GTDB): domain Bacteria; phylum Bacillota; class Clostridia; order Monoglobales; family Monoglobaceae; genus Ructibacterium. The sequence continues at coordinate 22,203 of JAZQKJ010000047.1, read as the reverse complement.
GCTTGAATATCCGAAGTGGTCTTATAGTAACAGAGGAGTGGATATGACTCTTTGTGCATTTGATGTGCAAAAGGACATTAACACGGATATTGTAACAGCGGTTTATAATTCCAACGGTGTCATGAAAGGGATTTCCAAAACCGATTACGAATTCAGTGCGGAAAAGCAGGTGGATGTTAGTCTTAATGTAAAAGGCGTTTCCAACCAATCCGGAGACAGCAGTCGTGTGGCGGTATGGACGGACAAAGGAATGCTTGCGGTTGAGAGAATACTTAGATTTCGTTACGCAGATATAGTTAATGCATTTTCTGTAGCTAATGTATTTTCAGACGATATGATGGCACAAAGGAATAAGCCCTTTGTGGTATGGGGAAAGGCACCGTCAGAGTCAGAAATTATTGTTACCATGTTCGATAATAAAGGACAGAAAAATGTAAAAACTGTAAGAGTAAAGAAAGACGGACAGTGGGAAGTTGACATGGGAAGCTTTTCGGAGGGCGGAAAATATATATTGACTGTTAAATGTGATGATGACGAAAAGGTATATAAAAATATAACATTCGGGGATGTATGGCTTCTTGCAGGACAGTCTAATATGGAATACTATATGCTCTGCGGTAAGGACACATCAAGATATTTAAGGTCTAAAGAAGGCAAGGCGGAGGCGGATAATCCGCAGATACGACTTCTCAATCTCCTGAACAAAGGTGTTAAGGGAGCGGGTGAGCCCACAAATAAGCTCCCTGTCAGAGACGGTGAAAAGCTCTGGGCTTATATGAACAGAGATGCGGCAAATTATTGTTCTGCCATCGGGTACTATTTCGCACAGGAAATTCAGCAAAAAAATAATATCCCTGTTGGAATTATTTCTGTTGCAGTAGGTGATACCGAGATTAACAAATGGCTGCCCAAGGGTTTTAATAACGGTGAATTCACAGGTAGTGACGGGGATTTATACAATAATCGTATAGCTCCTATAAATAAGCTTAATATATGCGGCGTTCTCTGGTATCAGGGTGAGGCAGATGACTACAGAACCAATATGAGCACCCGTGAATACTGCGATGCCATGGTTGGTCTGGTGGAGCATTACAGAAGTATCTGGGGTGAAGACCTACCATTTTATTGGGCACAACTTACAAGGCATGCTCAGAAGGATGCCGGTAAAATCCGTAATGCTCAAAGACTTGCTTATGAGGAACTGACTAATAAGGGAAATGCCGGTGTAATATCTCTTATGGATCTCTATGGAGATTACGAGGCGGAAGCCGGTAGCTGCCGTAACGATATTCATCCCTATCAGAAAAAAGAGGTGGCGGAGCGTTTTGCTATGTATGCAATGCGTGATGTATATGACAAGGATGGGACTGTTTCAGGTCCGGCGTTCAGGGGTGCGGAGTTCAAAGATGGTAAGGTTGAAGTAATCTTTGACTGCACGGGTAAGCTGGCCGTTATGCCAAAAGAACAGTATGCAGACAAAACAGGGGATAAGCTTATCAAGCAGAATAAACTCAGTACCACAAAGCTTCAGGAGTTCGAAATAGCAGGCGAGGACAAGATTTTTGTATCTGCCGATGCAACTATAAACGGTAATAAGGTAATTCTTCACAATGATAAAATTGCCAAACCCGTGTATGTCAGATATGCATGGGGAGGATATCCGGAAATGCCTAACCTGACAGATGAGAGCGGTTTGCCTGCCCTGTCATTTTCTACATTGATTTCGGATTAGTGTTACTTTTTTGTGACAAATTTGGTCCATTGTTGACAATGCAATATTTTATGAGTTATACTGAAAAAAATCTGTAAAGCAGAGCTCTGAAAGGAGATGGGCAAATGCGCTGTTTGTATTGCGGGCATTTAGAAAGCAAGGTTGTGGATTCAAGATCGGCAGAAGATGGTACTGCGATTCGCAGAAGGAGAGAATGTCTTCAGTGTAAGAAGAGATTTACAACCTATGAGAAGATTGAAAGTGTTCCTATCATTGTGATTAAGAAAGACGGTTCACGTCAAAGCTATGACCGGGAGAAACTTCAAAGAGGAATACTTAGTGCGTTTGCAGGAAGACAAGTGGCTCTTAGTGATATAGATGCAATTCTTGACGGAATAGAAAGTGAAATGCATAATTCTCTTGAAAGAGAGGTTTCGTCGGATAGAATAGGGCAGATGGTTATGGATAGACTTTTTAATATTGATGAGATTGCGTACGTTCGTTTTGCATCAGTTTATAAGAAGTTTGAGGATATCGAAACATTCAAGCGTGAACTTGAAAAACTGTCCAGGAATAAATAGTAAAAACCCTTGACAAAATGGGAGTTTTGTGCTATTATCCTTATGTAAATGATAATACACGCGACAGGAGTGAGGGAAACCTCACTCTTTCTGTTTGCTGATTTCGGCTAAGGGAGGTTAGAGTAATTGGCCTATTCGAAAACTGAAAAAAATATAATTGACCTTGCAACGCCTGTTGCAAAAGATTGTGGATTTTATCTTTATGATGTAGAGTATGTCAAAGAAGGCGGAATATGGTTTTTAAGAGTCTATGTTGACAAGGAGGAAGGCGGAATTTCCATTGATGAATGTGAGGAGTTCAGCCGTGCTTTCAGCGATGTGCTTGACAAAGCAGATCCCATATCCCAGAACTATTATTTGGAGGTATCATCCCCGGGGATAGAGCGTAAGCTAAAAACAAAAGAACATTTTGAAAAATATATGGGACAGACTGTTGATGTGGGGCTTTATAAAGCTATTAACGGTGTAAAACAATTAACTGGTGAACTTTCCGGTTATGAAGATGATAAAATTAAAATTCGGGTGGGGGAGGAAGAACTCCTGCTGAATTTATCAGATACAACAATAGTGCATTTGCACTTTGAATGGTAGAAAGGAATGGTTAGAAAAATGAGTTCAGAATTATTTGAATCCTTGGAGCTTATCGAGGAAGAGAAAGGAATAAGAAAAGACATAATTTTAGATGCACTGGAAAGTGCGCTTGTGTCAGCATATCGCAAGCATTTCGGCGCGGCACAGGATGTTAGTGTGGTTTTTGACGAAAAGAGCGGCGATATTCGTATCATTGCCCGCAAAACTGTTGTGGAAGAAGTTGCGGACAAGGAAACTGAAATTGCTCTTGATGCTGCAAAAACAATTAATGACAAATACGAAATCGGTGATATAGCAGAATTCGAAGTTACTCCAAAATCTTTTGGAAGAATTGCTGCCCAGACAGCACGTCAGGTTGTGTTCCAGAGAATGCATGAGGCTGAACGCGAAAAGATGGTAAGCGAGTATTCAGACAGAGAGAATGATATTGCAAATGCAGTTGTAAGAAGAATTGAACGCCGTAATGTTATGCTTGAAATCGAAGATACTGAATCTGTTCTTATGCCAAATGAACAGGTAAGACAGGATAACTACAAGGTTGGCGAGCGCTATAAAGTGTTCGTAGTAGAGGTTGCAGATTCAGTTAAGGGTGTTCACCTTGTTGTGTCAAGATCACATCCGGGTCTTGTTCGCCGTTTGATAGAACTTGAAGTTCCCGAGGTTGATGAGGGAATAATTGAGATTAAAGCTCTCTCCCGTGAACCCGGATCACGTTCAAAAATCGCAGTTCATTCCACTAAAGAAAACGTTGACCCGGTAGGTACCTGTATCGGACCTAAAGGAATGCGTGTTCAGGAAGTTATCCGTGAACTTCGCGGAGAAAAACTTGATATTATCAAGTATAGCGAGGACCCTGCTGAATACGTTTCAAATGCACTCAGCCCTGCTGATGTTGTTGGTATTCAGGTTGATGAGGATAACAGAATTTGTCATGTTCAGGTGCCGGAAAGCCAGCTTTCTCTTGCAATAGGCAGAGAGGGACAGAATGTACGTCTTGCAGCAAGACTTACCGGTTGGAAGATTGATTTAAGTTCTGTGCCGGATAAGCCACAGGAAGTAGATGAAGAGGAATAATGAAGCCTTTGAGAATGTGTATGGTATGCAGACAGCGCCGCGAAAAAGACGGGCTTATCCGTGTGGTAAGGGTTAATGATGAAATTATAATTGACCAAAGCGGTAAAGCTCAGGGGCGTGGGGCATATCTTTGCAAAAATAAGGAATGTATAAATCAGGCACAAAAACGTAAAGCCTTAGAGAGAGCGTTTTCGGGCAAGGTAGATGTGTCGGTTTATGATAAGCTGGTTCAAACAGCGGAGGAATTAAATGAACTCTAAATTTTGGGGTATGCTCTCTCTTGCCATGCGGGCTGGAAAGCTTTCGCCGGGAGAAGGCAAGGCAGAGGATGCAGTTCGTGGATCAAAAGCAAAGCTTATATTACTTGCCAAGGATGCTTCGGATAACACAAGAAAGAAGTTTTCTGATATGGGTACCTTTCATAAGGTTCCTGTATTGAAGATAGAAGATCGTTTCCGGATGGGTGGAGCAATAGGAAGAGATTTTGCAGTTGTTATTGCTGTTACAGATAATAATTTTGCGGAACAACTTCTTAAGCTTCAGGAGGAAGCGGTATAGACTGAGAAAGGAGAAAGTAAGATATGGAAAAAATCAGAGCGTATGAACTTTCTAAGGATATGGGATTTCCAAGCAAGGAAATTGTAAAGGTTCTTCATGATTATGAGGTTTCTGCCAAAAACCACATGAGTGCTCTTACAGAGTACGAATTGGATGTTATATTTGAGTATTATACTCAAAAGTATCAGGTTGAGGATTTTTCTATGTATGAACCTAAACCTGCCAAGACTGAGAAAAAGGTAAAAGAGGATAAAACGGAAAAAGAGGTTGCCGCGGAAGAAACAGAAGAAATCCCTGCAACTGAGATTGAAATCGGCAGAAAGACAAGAACTGTTGATACCCGTGTAAACACTGTTGATCTTGATCGAATTGACGAAGAAAAGCTTGAGGAACTTATTCCTGATAACGTTAAGAGCGATAGTTCAACAAAGAAACAAAAAATAAATCAGAAAAAGAAACAACAGGGTAAACCTCAGGGAACAAAACATCAGCAGAATCCTGAAGATTTCCTGAAGAAGACCGAGAAAAAGGAAAAGGTTGAGAAAATTCATGTTCTTATTCCTGATGAAATTACAGTAGGCGAACTTGCTGAACGTATGAAAAAACCTGCAACAGAGGTTATTAAGAAGCTTATGCTTTTGGGAATTATGGCATCTGTAAACGAGAGCCTTGACTTTGATACTGCATCTTTAATTGCAGAGGAATGTAACTGTACATTCGAGAAAGAAATAATTTTAACAGATGAGGATATACTCTTTAATGATGTAGAAGATGCTCCTGAAACATTAAAGCCACGTTCACCGGTTGTTGTTGTTATGGGTCACGTTGACCATGGTAAAACATCTCTGCTTGATACAATCAGAAACACCAATGTAACAGAGGGCGAGTTCGGCGGTATCACCCAGCATATAGGTGCTCACCGTGTAAGAGTAGGCGATAAGAAGATTACCTTCCTTGATACACCGGGACACGAAGCGTTTACTGCAATGCGTGCAAGAGGTGCTCTTGTAACCGATATTGCTATATTGGTGGTTGCGGCTGATGACGGTATCATGCCACAGACAGTTGAGGCTATTAACCATGCTCGTGCAGCAGAGGTTTCAATTATTGTTGCCATAAATAAAATTGATAAAGAGGGTGCAAACCCTGACAGAGTAAGACAGGAACTTACAGAACATGGTCTTGTTCCGGAGGAATGGGGCGGAGATACTATCTGTGTTGAGGTTTCTGCAAAACAGGGAATAAATATTGATTCTCTGCTTGATATGGTTCTTCTTGTTGCAGAGATGAAAGAACTCAAGGCAAACCCTGACCGTGCTGCAAAGGGAACGGTTATAGAAGCACAGCTTGATAAGGGCAGAGGTCCTGTGGCGTCTGTTCTGGTTCAAAAGGGTACTTTAAGAGTTGGTGACATTGTTGTTGCAGGTACTGCAGTAGGTCATGTAAGAGCTATGAACGACGATAAGGGCAAAGCGGTTAAAAAGGCAGGACCGTCTATTCCTGTTGAGATTTTGGGTCTTTCCGAAGTTCCGGATGGCGGAGACATTTTCTATGCAGTAGATGACGAACGTAAAGCACGTGCCGTTGTTGAAGCAAGAAAGTTCAAGGAAAAACAGGAAAAACAAAGAAAAGCAAACACTGTTTCTCTTGACAACCTCTTTGAACATATTGAAGCCGGTAAGATGAAAAATCTTGATATTATCGTTAAAGCGGATGTTCAGGGTAGCGTTGAGGCTGTACGTCAGTCATTAGAACGTATTTCCAATGAAGAGGTAAAGGTTAACGTAATCCACGGTGCAGTTGGTGCAGTTACAGAGTCGGATGTTATGCTTGCAAGTGCTTCAAATGCCATTATTGTTGGATTTAATGTTCGTCCTACACCCGGAGCATCAACAGCAGCAGAAGATGCAGAAATTGATATTCGTCTTTACCGTGTTATCTATGATGCTATTGAAGATATCGAAAAGGCTATGAAGGGTATGCTCGAGCCTACATTCCGCGAGGCGGTAATAGGTCATGTAGAAATCCGTACAACCTTTAAGGTGTCTGGCGTTGGAACCATCGGCGGTGCTTATGTACTTGATGGTAAAATCCAGCGTAACAGCCTTGTTCGTGTGGTTCGTGACGGTATAGTTATTCACGAAGGTGAACTTGCTTCCCTTAAGAGATTTAAGGATGATGCCAAAGAGGTTGCTGCAGGATACGAATGCGGTCTTAGTATAGAAAAATACAACGATATCAAAGACGGCGACATTGTTGAGGCTTATGTTATGGAGCAGGTAGAAGTATAATCTTTCATACATGGAGGAGTTATGGCAAATTATAGCAGAACAGATAGAATATCCGAAGAAGTAAAGCGTGAACTCAGTTCGGTTATACGTGACTTAAAAGATCCAAGACTGCCGAATATGATTTCGGTAGTAGCAGTCCGTGTGACCAAGGATTTGAAGTTTGCAAAGGCGTATATAAGTATTATGGGCGATGAGAAAACACAGAAAGACGGCATTGCTGCCTTGAAAAATGCAAGCGGTTTTGTTCGTAAGGAAATCGGTCATCGTCTTAATCTTAGAAATACTCCTGAATTTACATTTGAGCTGGATAATTCTATTGAATATGGCGCTCATATAAATGAGATTTTAAGAGAACTATAAAAAAGGTGCGGTGTAAAAATACTTTTTACACCGCATATTTTAGGGAGGTGTGGTATTTGTTTGAAAAAATTATATCGCTTTTTAACCATGCAGATAAAATAGGCATATTTGCTCATGTAAATCCTGATGGCGATGCTATGGGAAGTGCCTATTCTCTAAAGCTTGCTCTCAAAAGTATCGGGAAAAAGGCAGAGGTTTTTCTTGCATCCGAACCTGATGTTGCACCTAAAAGTCTGATTGCGGGACAAGCTGCAGAGGGAATTACAATAGAAGATTGCGATCTGCTTACAGCGCTTGATTGTGCTGATTCCAGACGTCTGGGTGAGTATCAGGATATATTTTTAAATCACCCGAATACCGTTGCAATTGACCATCATGTAACTCATCAGCCTTATGCAAAAAACTGGATTATGCGGGATATCTCGTCTACTTGTGAGCTTATGACGGAATTATATCGGGAAATGGGAATAAATCTCACAAAGGATATTGCAAATAATCTATATATAGGCCTTTCCAGCGATACGGGGAATTTTAAGTATTCCTGTGTAACGGCAGACACATTTAGTGCAGCAGGAAAACTGATTGAAACCGGAATAGACTTTTCCGGTATCTCTAAGAAGCTGTTCGACACCAAATCACGGGAATATTATGATCTTATGAAGGTGGCTCTTGACAGGCTAAAGTTTTATGAAGATGGGAAGGTATGTGTTTTATACCTGGCACAGGATGATTTTGTCAATGCTGGAATAGAAGAGTCAGAGGCTACCGGAATAGTAACTCTTCCATCAAGTATTGAAGGAGTTAAGGTTGGTGTATTTATCCGAAGCAGAGAAGATGGAGAATATAAAACAAGCCTTCGTTCCGGGGATACAATAGATGTTGCTAAAATCGCAGCGAAGCTCGGTGGCGGCGGCCACATGCGTGCCTCAGGTTTTAGCACATATAATGCCAGTGCAGAAGAGATTGCGGAAATGATAATTACAGAAGTTAAAAAACAAATGTGAGGAATAATATGAACGGTGTTGTGAACATAAATAAACCTAAGGGTTTTACATCACATGATGTTGTTGCAAAGCTCAGAGGAATATTATCCACAAAAAAGATTGGACATACAGGCACCCTTGACCCTGATGCTGTAGGCGTTTTGCCTGTTTGTGTTGGCAGAGCCACAAAGATTGCAGATATGCTGACAGCAACAGAAAAAGAGTATGTTGCCGAGGTAACTTTGGGGAGCGAAACGGATACCCAGGATTCATCGGGTACGGTTTTAAACAGTGCAGAGGTTTCTGTGACGGAAGATGATATCAAGAAAACAATTTCAGAGTTTATCGGTGAAGTTTCTCAAATTCCGCCTATGTATTCCGCAATCAAGCAAGACGGCAAAAAGCTTTATGAGCTTGCCCGAGAGGGAAAAGAAGTAGAGCGTAAGCCCCGAATTGTTGAGATAAAAGAAATCGAGATTTTAGAGTGTGACCTTGAAAATAATAAGTTTTCAATGCGGGTAGCCTGTTCAAAAGGAACATATATAAGAACTCTCTGTCATGATATAGGCAGAAAGCTTGGATGTTTTGCTCACATGTCTTATCTTCAGCGTACAAAATCAGGAAGATTTACCATTGAAAAGTCATATACACTTGAAGAAGTAGAAAGTGCTATAAGTAATGGTGATTTGTCTTTCTTAGAACCAATTGACAAAATTTTTGAAGAATATCCGGCGCTTTATCTGTCAGAGAGAAAGGCGGATAAAATGTGCAACGGAGTAAGAGTGCGCACCTCGGGGTTGGTTGAGGGAACTATTTACAGAGTTTATGATGAAAAGCAAAATTTCCTGACAATCTCTCAGGCAGAAAATAATGAACTAAAAATACTGAAAACATTCTATCAGATTACACGAGCAGAGGAGTAAGCATAATGTTGGTTTATGTAAGTAACAATGAAACCGATTTTCCTGCCCTGAACAACACAGCTGTTGCTCTTGGGACTTTTGATGCTATACATAAAGGTCATAAAACCATTATAGAAGATGCGGTGAGATATGCCAAAGAAAATGGACTGACAAGCGTTGTGTATATGTTTAAAAACATGCCCAAAGAGGTTATAGAGTGCCTAAGAATTCCGTCGGTTAATACTTTTGAGCAACGAATCAGAATTCTGGAAAAGATGGGCGTGGATGTAGTTGTTGCGGAGGAATTCACAGAGGAGTTCAGCCAAATCTCCGCTGAAGATTTTGTTACAGAATATCTTGTAAAAAAGATTGGCGCGAAATATGTGGTTTCAGGCGATAACTATCATTTTGGCAGAATGGGCAAAGGGAATGTTGATTTTCTTGCAGATTTCATTAGCCATTATGGTGTAAAGACGAAATATATATCCTGCATTATGGCAGATGGTGAGCGAATATCCAGTACCCGAATCAGAAAATGTTTGGAAGAGGGGAAAGTGGAAGAGGCAGAAAAGCTTCTTGGAAGATATTATTCTATATACGGCAGGGTTTTAAATGGCAATAAGATTGGGAGAATGATGAATTTCCCCACTGCTAATATAGCTATTCCAAAGAATGCCATTTCCCCTAAATATGGTGTGTATATTACCCGAACTATTATAGATGGCAGAGTCTATATGTCTTTAACAAATATAGGCGGAAAACCAACTGTCGAAGAAAATGCTGAATGTGTAGAAACTCATATTATGGATTTTAGCGGAGATATTTATGATAAAGAAGTAGAGGTTGAGTTTGTAAAATATATTCGCGGTATAAATAAGTTCTCATCCGTTGATGAACTGAAAAAACAGTTGGAAAAAGATAAAAAAATAGCAAAAGAATATTTTAAAAGCCGATAACCACAAAAAGGTTATCGGCTTTGGATTTACCAGGTACAGGTTAACATTCCGTCGCTATCGCGGGTTATCTTTGTGCCGTAAGATTCACACATTTTCGCAAGATACTCGGCAATTTCAGGATTGTCGCTAAAGCGTGGCAGTCCTGTTTCTGACTTATTTCCGTCCATACTCATTTCAACAGGCATAAGCGTTATCTTTGTAAGCTTTGTGCCATCAGTTTCCCAGCATGGAATAACGGCGCGGAACATACGCGGGTCGGTCATAAGACCTACTGTAAAGTCCTTTGAACGTTTTTTAAGAAGTTCATGCACGGTTGATGCGGATGTAAGCCCATGCTTTGCAAAGAAATCCTCGGGTGCAAGTTCAACATTATAAAGCTGAAGAACAAAATCTCCAAGAGAATAGAAAATAGGACAGTCCTTATATACCTCAATCGGTCTTAAAAGGTGTGGACCGTGACCTACAATGGCATGAGCACCCATGTCAATACAATGATGAGCAAAGTCCTTGAGAAACTCAGAGGGATTTTCTTTAGCGTCCCCGCTTATTTGGTGTGAATGAACGGATACGATTATATAATCTGCCTGAAGCTGTGCCTCATAAATGGCTTTATCTACACGGGCGATGTCCGCCTTATTGATTTCCATAACATAGCGTGGTTCTTTGCCAAGCTTGAATTTAAGCGTACCCAGTTCTGCCTCGTCGGATGCAAGCTCGGGATAATATCCTTCTTTTCTGGTGATTTCTTTAGAGGCATTTATATTTGTTGCCTTTGCAAGCTTTTTGATATAGTTTATGTCCTCTTGCGGAAGTTCTACATGAGATTCAATACGAAGCCCGTTAACGCCTGGTCTTCCCGGGAACATAGGTGACTGCTCTCCTGCCATGGCACATGGCTCAAAGGATGAACTGACCGCAATTAATGCCACACGTCCGTTTTTGGTTTCAAGATATCTTGGGGCAGATGCCTCTGCAAGATTTCTGCCCACGCCGCTGTGAACAAACCCGCTTTTTTCTACTGCTTCTAATGTACACTCTAAACCTGTATAAGAAAAATCCATTACGTGATTGTTATTAAAGCTTGTCATGTTAAAACCAAAAGATTTTATATCATCCAAAACCTCGGGCTCGGTTCTAATGTACGTGCCGCCGCTAAACTGTGAGCCGCAAGCTTCTCCTCTGTGGTTAAGGGTTGTTTCCAGATTAAAAAATCTCGCATCACCCTGCCTTATAAAAGGCGCAAGCTCTTTAAATCCCTGGTATTCAGGGAAAATTCTTTTCTGGATAATCATATCTCCAACTGCAGTAAATTTCATGTATTATACCCCCGTAAGTGCTTTTGCTATTTTAATTCCGAACTCTAGTCCGGGAACAAGTGATTTTTTTTCTACCCATTCTTCTCTTGTGTGAGCACCGGCTCCGTTATATACACCTACGCATATTGCGGGGATACCCAATGAAAGGGGAATGTTGCAATCTGTTGATGAAGAGGCGTAGCCTACAGGTTTTTTAATAATTTCTTCAAGAATGGGTTCTATGATTGCTTCTAAATCGTCAATTCTTTCAAAGTCAATATTACTGCATGGTCTGTCTCCGATCTTGATGACATTAACCTGAACCTCATCAGACTTTGCACTTTCAAAAATCTCTTCAAATTTTTTCTGCATAATAGCAAGACAATCTTTGTGGCTGGAGCGATATTCACAAAGCATTTTTGCGCTTTGTGCAATAGTGTTAACAGACGTGCCACCTGAAATTCCACCTACATTGTATGTGGTGCGTTCACCTTCCATCTGCGGGACTTCAATACTGTATATTTTATTTACAATTTTAGATAACTCATTTATAGCATTAGCGTTGCCGAAGCTTTGGTAGGAATGTCCGCCCCGGGTAAGAACTTCAACCTCGTAGCGATGTGAACCTGCACAACGGTTCGCTATGCGGGTAAGCTTACCATCAAAGGAGATGAATTTGCCAATACGTCCTTCAAAGTCTTTAAAGAGCTGTCTTGTGCCCTTAAGGTTGCCCAGACCTTCTTCGCAGGAGTTTAGTACAAACATAACGCCTTTTTGGGGAATCAGATTATTTTCTATAAAGAATTCTGCGGTGTGCATGAGCACAGAAACGCTTGCTGTATCGTCTCCAACGCCCGGACAGTATATGTTTTCTTCGTCTTCCCTATATGGCATAGGCTCGGTATCGGGGAAAACTGTATCTGTATGTGCAACAAAAATAGTGATTTCGTTACTGTTTTCGCAGTTAATAGGGAAAATAACGTTCAGGGCTTTGTCTATGTATACGCCTTTTGCGCCTTTATCTTCCAACCATTTCTTACAATATTCAGCACGCTGATGTTCAAAGTGTGACGGAGCGGGAATGTGGCATAGCTCCTTTAAGGTTTCAAGCATACTGCTGTGTTTTTCTTCAGCATATTTTTTTATTTCTGCATTTGTCATAATAAGGACTCCTTTAGTATTTTTACAGGTTTATTATATTCTTTTTTTACGATGTTGTAAACAATAGTGTAAGTTAGCCTTGCGCAAACTTTAAAATTAGTGTAAAATAGAAATCAGAGAGGTGACGAAATGGAAATTTTACAGTTGAGATACTTTTATGAAAGTGCAAAGACAGAGAGTTTTGCCAGAACTGCAGAAAAATATAAGGTGCCTGCGACCTCGGTTTCTGCATCGGTAAAAAGGCTTGAAAAAGAATTAGGTTGCGAATTATTTGACAGGACCTGTAACAGGATTTTGTTAAACGACAAAGGAAGAGGGTTTTATGATTCTATTAAATCTATCTTTGATGAACTTGATAAGGCAATAATAAGTCTTAAAGGAGCAAATTCCGATATCCGAGAGATAAAAATTCTTGCTCGGGCTATGCGTGGAGAAATTACAGAACGTATAATTGAGTATAAAACAAAAAATCCCCATATAAAATTTAAGACGGTATTTGACTTTAACGAAATGAATGTTGAAAACTATGATATTATAATTGATGAAGAGTCTGACCGATACCCTGATTGTGAAAGATTTTTATTATATGAAACACAAATAAGGCTTTGCGCCTCAGAAACGAGTCCTTTATGCCATAAAAGATGGACACTGAAACAGTTGAGTGATCAGCCCTTTATATCTATCGGGGAAAATAATGGACTCCACAGAATTCTTATAAAGGCGTGCAAAAAAGCGGGATTTAATCCTAATATTGAGGTGCTCAGTAATGATGTTTCCTGCCTGAATAAATGTATTGCCGCAGGAGTTGGAATTGGTCTGGCAAGAGAATACAGCGGGCGAGCATCTCGAAAAAACACCCGAATTTTAGATGTTTTGGATTTCAACGAGAAACAAAGTATTTTCAGTTATTATAAAAAGTCATCAGCTTATGGGAATGTAGAGCACTTTTTAAATTTTTTGCGAAGTAAAGTGGTATAAAAAACAGGCGTGTCGATAAAGTTGTCGACACGCCTGTTTGATGCTTTAGTCTCTTGGGAACATATCGTTAATATTCTGAAGAGTTTGTCTTACCAGCATCTCTCCGCCAACGTGCCCTACCTGACCGCTGGAAATAAATGCGCTGTAATGACCGTGTTCTTCTGCCTTTGCGGTTGGGAGATATCCCTCTGCACCGTTTGCAAGCTGAATAAGGAAAGACTGCTCGCAGTTAGCGCGGGCTTTAATCTGGTTACCGAAGTCAAGGAAAAGCTCAAATGGGTTTGTAGCAAAAGCCACAGAGCCAAGCTTTATAATATGTGTTTCGGTTTCAAGACAATCAAGTTTTTCCTGAAGATTAAATCTCTTTATTACCCCAAGGTGGATTTGAAGATTTGCTACATCATTATAGTCAACATCACCGTCTTTTGCTTGTAAATATTCGCGGATTCCGCGTTTTGCATTGTTAAGATCTGTAAGGGTTGCACGTCGAATAGGAAGCTGCATATTTACAACTCTGTGCTCAAGTTCCACATCCTTTTGCGAGTCGTCAAGACCGTCTTCCCATACCTGAATGATTTCGTTTGCTATACGTCTGCCTGTAAGGCGCATTCCCTTTAAGTCAAACATAGATGGGTCGGCTTTACGCTTTGGAGGATTGCTACGTGTGCAGTTGGGATCGTTGATGTCGCTCTCGGGCTGAACCCAACGAACAAGGTCAACAGGACACTGGTCACCTGCAGGTGAGCACTGAGGGAGCATGAATATATGTTCGCCAAAGTGCTTGCGGAGAAGCATCTTAACTTCGCCCCAGAAATCAGGTGATACAAACAGGCGGTGCTGAACACATTGTGCCGGACAGGCAAGGTTTGCAACAATACCTGATAATTCATTGTTTTCGTCAAAGAAATAAAGAAGCTCTATACCCGAATCGTTACCGCCTTCAAGCTCGGAGAAAACAGCGGTGTATGTATCGCCCCACATTTGAGCGGTGTTGTCTGAATAACCTGCACGGCGGCACATTCCAACAGGTGCTCTACCGAAAGCGTTAGAGAATGAGCCTGCCTTTCTATTGTTCCATGCATCAATTATAACAGTAGATAACTTTTCAACTAACAGCTGAAAGTTTTCTTCGGTAGTAGATATATCTTTGTTGTCTGATATATTTGCCTTTTCGATATATTTCTGTCCGGGAGCAAGATATTCTTCTAACATATTTCTTAAACTTGATATTACGCTTTTTTCGCCAACCATAGGACGTTGTGCTCCCCCATACCCGTAGCCTGTGTGGGTGTGTATTGCGTTTAAAATGATTTTTTCAGTGTCAAATTCTACGTTTAATTTCTTTAGATTTTCGCGTACCGCCAAAACCAAATTCCATGCAATGCTTGCGAGGTCGCAGGAGCAGAATATAACATGGTCATCGCCGCTGTCTATAGCAAGAGCTGTGGCGGTTAGAGGTTTTTCTATGTATTCGGAAATTCTCTCTGCAAACTGACCCACCAATGAAATTTTTTTGTCAGGAGTAATGTCAACTTCTGACCAACCTACTTTAATTTTACTCATTTTCATCATCCTTTTTATTTATATTTTTTACACTTGCCCTTTCAATTATTTTATGATCAATTGTTATATGTCTTACAGATGTTTCTTCTGTAATAATTTTATCAAACAGAAGTTCAACAGCCGTTTGATATTGTTCGGCCGAATATGTGTCAACTGATGTAAGAGGAACATTGGCATAAGCACTTGATGAAATATTATTTATACCGATTATTGAGATATCACCTGGAACAGATATATTGTGTTTCTCAAGTTCATGTATCAAAGAGAGGGCGATAACATCATAAGCCGCAATAATAGCAGTAGGGCGTTTTTTTGACTGAATAATTTTGTCTGCAACTTCAACACCGATTGATTCAAGATGCTTATTTGACATATAAATAAATTCATCACAGGGATTAAGCCCCTGCTTTTTCATTTCCTGAATAAAAGCATCTCGCGAAACGATGGTGTAAAGTTCGCCTGCAAAAGCAATATCGGCATGTCCTCTGTTTACAAAATATGAAATGCAGTCTGAAATAATATTTGAAATGTTGTTTCCAATAGAATCGTAATTATGAGAAGGACTATCTGTAAAGCAAACAATTGGGATGTTTGAACTGACAGAATAATCAGGCGTAGCAAAGGTTATGACTCCGTCTGTTACGCCGTTTATGATAATTGTCTTTAGAATATTATTCATTTTAGATTTATCAAAATCATAAACATATATGGCGACATGACCGCCGCGAGCCTCAATTTCGTTTTTTATATGTGTCACAATTTCTGAATAATGGACACCCAAAAGTTCAGGAACAAGCACAGCGACAAGTATAGAGCTATTATTGCTATATTCACGTTTTCGCTTGCTTTTTTCTTTAAAATATCCATTTTCAATGGCTATTTGCCGGATTTTTTCTGCAACATCACTGCTGATTTCTGTGCTTCCTGATAGTGCCTTTGAAACAGTTGATGTTGAAACATGTGCAAGTTCTGCAATTTTTTTATGATTCATAATATTTGACTCCTAAAACAGACTCATAAAATATTAAACATATTATACTTTAGATTTATAGCAAATTCAATAGGTGTATTAACGAATTAAATTCGTAATTAAAAACGCAAGGGAAGTTGAAATCCCTTGCGTAAAATACAATTGTTTAAACTTTATTCCCAGTATGGGAGTTTAATTCCCTTGCCGGTTTTGATAGCGTTGCGGTAGCAACGTGCGGTAACTGCTATATCCATAATGCCTGCCCCTACTGCGTTGAAATAAATAATTTCATCGTCATTTTCACGGGCTGCTTTTGTTCCGTTTAAAATCTGTCCAAGTTCAGCATGGATATCCTCGTCTTTGAGCAGACCGTCGTTCCACATAAGAGCCACTGTGCTTATCATACGGTGCTTAACATTTTCCCAATAGTCAACGACAAGCTTGTCGGATCTTTTTACACACTCATAGTCAACCTCAAAGTCAGCCATATTCATTACCAGGCTTCCTTTTTTCAGCCATTCGCCTTTTATAAAAGGTTCTGCCGCCAGAGTTACACAGTCGATAATATCGCTGTTGCGGACAGCCTCTTCAATATCGTCGGTAGGAATTGCTTTAATTTGAGGATATTTTTCCATTGTAAAATCTGCAAAACGCTCTGCATTTTCAGGACGGATATCATACACATAAAGTGTTTTAATAGTAGGGCGTCCGATAAGTGCTGCCTCAAGTTGCGTAGGTGCCTGGGCTCCTGCACCGCAAATTGTCATAACCGAGGCATCACTTCTTGCAAGAAGTTTTATGGCTACACCACCTGATGCCCCTGTACGTTTTGTGCTTACTTCTGTGCCGTCAGCAACACAAATGGGTAATTTTGTATCAGGGTCGTTAAGGATTATAGTTACGCTTGCACGGGGAAGACCCTTCTTATAGTTCATGGGACCGCTGCCTATCCACTTGATGCCTGCCATATCATATTCTCCTCCTATGTAACCGGGCATGGCGTTGATTCTGCCGAGAGTGTTTTCATCTTCGACGGTTTTGCCCCAACGCATTACACATTTGCCGGGAGCAATAACGTCCCCTTCCTGATTTAAAACATAAACTCTTTCCACATCGTTAATAACAGCTGCCATATCAGAAACTCCCAGTTCATCCATGGCTTTGTTGTTTAAAAATAAAATATCTGCCTTGCTCATAACAAATCTCCTTTATATATTATTGTTAATATTGATGGTAGCAGAAAAGAACCTACATGTAAATAATGGAATAAATTACAGTTGCAATATTTTCAAAAGTATAGTAGAATATAGTTAAGTATTATCAGATTATAATGTAATAAGGAGAATAAAAATGGAGATTTTACAGCTTCGTTATTTTTTTGAAAGTGCAAAGACGGAAAGTTTTGCCAGAACAGCTGAAAAATATATGGTTCCTACATCTTCGGTTTCTGCATCGGTAAAACGCCTTGAAAACGAGTTGGGGTGTCAGTTGTTTGACCGCTCCAGTAACAGGATAATATTAAACGGAAACGGCAAAAAACTCCAACAATCTCTATGCGTTGTCTTTGGAGAACTCGACAGAGTTGTGGAAGAACTTGCTGTGGAAGAAGACGAAAGAGAAATAAAAATGTTGGTTCGTGCTATGCGTAGCAATATTACAGATTATATTATAGAGTATAATCAAAAACATCCAAACGTTGCCTTTAAGACGGTGTTTGACTTTTCGGAAAAAGATTTTGAAAAATACGATATTATAATTGACGAAGAAACAGAAGCGTATGTTGACTATGATAAATATGAGCTATCAAGTATGAGGATAAGGATGCAGGTTTCTACTAAAAGTCCTCTCTATGGCAGACAGGTGCTCTTAAAACAACTTTGTAATCAGCCATTTGTTTCTCTTGGAGAGGAATGTAATATGCACAGAATTATGGTTAAAGAATGTAATAAGGCGGGCTTTACTCCCAATATTGCAGTTGTTAGTAATGATATTAAGTGTTATGAAAAGCTTATTGTTTCCGGCCTTGGAATAGGTCTTGGAAGAGAAGATGCAAAAAAAGATTCTCTTCCTAATATCGGTTACCTTGATATTACAGATTTTGATGAAAGATACACGGTGTACTGCTATTATAAGAAGCAGGCGGCTTACGGAAATGTAGAGCATTTTCTGAATTTCTTAAAATCAAAGGCTGTATAAAGAATGGATGTGGTAAAAACCACATCCATTCTTTGTATTAAACTGTTTTTTCAATATAGTATTTTTGCTTATATGATTTATAAAGCTCGTCAAACTCGTTGCCGCCGGTTTTTATCTGATTTAAGTATTCGTGCGGTTCAAAATTTTCCTGATACAGTTCTATAACGTAAACTGCAATGTTTGAACAGTGGTCAGAAATTCTTTCGTAGTTTGTAAGGATGTCAGAGAGAATGAAACCAAGCTCAATGGTGCAATCACCTTGTCTAAGACGTGAAATATGACCGTTTTTAATAACTCTCTTAAGTCTGTCGATTACCTGTTCAAGAGGCTCAACGTGAGATGCTTTGTCAAAGTCTTCAGTTATGAGAGCCGCAACTGTAATGTCGAGTATCTCGGTAACTGCATTTGTAATGATTTTAATGTCCGCAGTAGCTCTCTCGGAGAAGGTGATGTCTTTTTCGTGGATTTCTTTTGCAACTTCAGCCAGATTTAATGCGTGATCGGAAATTCTCTCTATATCACCAATGCAATGAAGAAGTTCGGTGACGGATTTACTGTCCTTAACAGAAAGGTCTGCTGCCGCAATTTTTACAAGATAGGTGCTTGTCTTATCTTCGTATTTATCAATTAAAGTTTCAAGCTCATTAACCTTTTTAAAGCTTTCGTAGTCAAAATTGTCCATAAGCTGTGTAGCCATCTTCAAGGAGTCATTTGCTATATTTGCCATATCAAAAACAAGCTCTTTACATTTTTCGACAGCAAAGGTTGGCATTTCGAGGAATCTGTCATCAAGTGCCGCAAAAGTATCGATTTCTTCGTCTGCTTTACCTTTGATTGTATTTATTGCAAGCTTTTCAAAGAATGAACAGAATGGAAGAAGAATAACTGTTGACAGTATATTGAATAGTGTATGAATAACTGCTATGTTAAATGCACTTGCCTGCTCAGTCAGAAACGCAAAATCCATAAAAGAGTTAAGCAAATAGAATAAACCTGCAACAACTATAACGCCTATCATCTTAATATAAAGACAGGTAAATGCAACTCGCTTTGAGTCGGTGTTTCCGCTTATGGAAGAAATGATCGGTGTGATTGTTGTTCCTATATTCTGTCCCAGGATAACGGGGATTGCAGTTGAATATGGAATTACACAGGAGAGGGACAAAGCCTGAAGCACACCAACTGATGCAGAAGATGATTGTATAATAGCTGTAAACAATGTTCCCACAATTATACCCATAATTGGATTAGAGAACATAGTGAGAAGATTGGTAAAGGTTTCGTTGTCTCTCAATCCTTCAACGGATGAACTCATCATTTCCATACCAAACATTAAAATAGCAAAACCAAGTAAGATTAAGGAAGTATTCTTACGTTTATCGTTTTTCGCTGTTAAGCCCATAATAAATCCAACTGCCGCAAGAACAGGGGTAAAGGATTCGGGCTTTAAAAGCTTAAGAATGATAGCTGTACCATTAATTTCAGCTGTGCTTAAAAGCCATGCAGTAACTGTTGTACCGATGTTGGCACCCATGATAATGCTGATAGTTTGGCCAAGCTTCATTATGCCGGAATTCACAAAGCCAACAAGCATAACTGTTGTAGCCGATGATGACTGAATAATCGCAGTTACAATAAAGCCCAGCAAAAAGCCTTTAAAACGGTTAGATGTAAGACGTGCTAGAATAGATTCAAGCTTTCCGCCTGCAAGCTTTTTAAGACTGTCACCCATTAAATCCATTCCGTAGAGGAAGAGTACCAGTCCGCCAATTAAACTCAAAATTGAAAAAATATCCATAGCTGCCTCCTGTGTAAAAATATTACGGTGCAGGCATAATATTATTTTTAATGCAACTTACACCAAATATATTATATCATGGAAAAATGCAAAAGGCAATATGTTAAATAAGAAAAATATAAAATAATTATGTTAGTTCATCTTTTAACATATTTGCAAAGTAGGCGGTCAATTCGGAACATTTTCTGTCAGAATTTAATATGTATCCTATATTGTAATATGAACTGCTTTTTAGAGGAATGCTTATAATTTTTCCGTCATTTAATGTAGATGGCATAATGCCTGTCCCTATTGTATAGCTGTCTGTGGTCAAAAGGACATTCATAAGGCTTGCTCTGTCGCTTATTTCTATATGTTTGGCAACGGAGAGGTCTTCGGCAATTTCTTCAGTAAAGAAGGAGTTGCCATACTTACCCTGTTCGTATGAAACAAAGGGATAATTTTTTAATTCCCCATGGGACAAGTTTTTGTATTTAGAAAGATTATGACCTTTTTTTATATAAATATGAGGCTGAGCTTTTAAAAGTAAATTAAATTCAATTTTTTTATTCGATAAAAATCGGTTCATTATGTCATAATCGGTATTTTTGATTGCAATAATCCCTATATCGCAGTAGCCGGTTTCAACCTCTTTTATTACATTATAAGTTTGAGTTTCTTTCAGCGACATTTTATAATCTGTATCGGTAATAGAATTTAACATCTTGCTAAATACGTCTGCAACAAAGTCGTAATGCTGTGTTGTTATGCGCAGTTTCTTGCAATTATCACCATTGTTGTACTTTTTAAGAATAAAGTCGTTTTGATTGACAATATAAGAGGCATGCCTGATAAATTCTGCCCCTTCATTTGTAAGATAAACACCGCTGTTAGAACGCTTGAATATAGTGATATTAAGCTCCTTTTCCAAAGCCTTTATGCTTGCCGATAAACTGGACTGTGCGATAAAGAGGGTTTTAGCAGCTTCGTTAAAAGAACCTCTTTTCAATATTTCCATAACGTATTTGCATTGTTGTATCGTCATTTTATATACCCCCATAGTCCTATTATAATGTAATATAACAGAAGTATCAATATACCCATGAGCATATTGATATTATTTATCCTGAATTTTTTCTCGCATATAAGATTAAAGCCCGAGAAAAAAAGAATAATGTATCCAATAGAGCAAATCTGCTTTATAAGTTCGGGAGCAAGTATATTCTTTGAAATTATGGCACCAAGAAATACAAAAATCTGACATAGAGTGACAGGCAGTGCGGACAGGACGACTTTTTTTCCGTAACTCATGCCAAACATTAAGGCAAATGGGAAGTCGATTATGCTTTTTAAAATCAGTTGACTGTTATCATTTCCCAAAGCAAGCATAATCGGTCCGCAAAGCTGGAGTCCTCCTACTCCAAAGAATATTGCCGAATCAATCACTCCTGAAAAATCTGTGGTTAAGGAGGCGGAGATGTTGGTAATCCTATTTTCCAGATTAAAAAAATCACCAATTGCAGTGCCGAAAATCAGCGAAAAAACTACTGTAAGTAAGCTATTGCTTTTAAGAGATGTCTGGGTTATATCAAAAATATTTTCACAAAAACCGACAATACTTATAATCATAATACCAATTCCGAGGATATTAAGATTTTTAAAAGTGATGCGACTTTTAAAAAGATTCCCCAAAAAGCCGCCAAGTATAATAGATAAAGCATTAAGAATAATTCCCATACAATCACCCCGAAGGAAATTATATCACATACAAATCCAAAAGAGGTAATATTAAAAAGCTATAATATTTAAACAATAAAACCGATATGGAATTTGTCGAAAACAAAAAAAGTGCAACAAGTGCACTTTTTTGTTTTGGCTCCTCAAGCCTAACTCGAACCACGTCCTGTTGTAATATCGGTTCTGGCGTCGCGACTTCGCGCTTGCCAATCACCGTATTACTGCCACTCCTTATTCCTCGCTTTATCGCCCACCGGGCGCGCTCGGAAACGTCCCCCTGCGGGTTTGCTTCGCAAACTGAATTAACCGCAGGCTCGTTGGTTCGCTTCATCTAAAAAACAACACAAAAAAGTACACCGGGTTGGTGTACTTTTCTGCGTGGCTCCTCCAGTTGGACTCGAACCACGTCCTGTTGTAACATCGGTTCTGGCGTCGCGACTTCGCGCTTGCCAATCACCGTGTTACTGCCACTCCTTATTCCTCGCTTTATCGCCCACCGGGCGCGCTCGGAAACGTCCC
>JAZQKJ010000046.1:0-135519 GCA_045542095.1 Ructibacterium sp. | reverse complement strand
TGTACAATTGTCAATGATGGGTGACACTTTTCTTAAAAATAAAAAGTTCCACTCCAATTTTACCCTTGTCAAGGTGGAACGGTGGAGATTTTCGTTAGAAAATACTACCGACTACCTTGACAACGAATAATATGATATAATTGTTATCGGCACAAGCATTTTTCTGCTTTGTGCCTAATTATTTACATCACACCTAAGTATTTGTTCATCATTTCGTTTGGTGTTAAAAATCCTAAACAAATCTTAGGTATATCATTTGATTTAATGTTATATTTCGCAAGCTGTTTTCTGCCATCTTCAAGGTTATACATTTTCATTTTTTTGTAAAACCTTTTCTCATCAGTTCTGTGCTGTCTTTCAACCTTACCATTGTGTCTTGGTGTTGCTACTCTTATTCTATGATACTTTATATCAAGCATTTCTAAAGCACTTTCAAACAAGCTTAATGTTGGGGTTTTCTGTGGTAAATACGCATTTGTAAACTCTCTGCCATTATCTGTTTGTATCTCTCTAATCGGACATGGAAAAGCCTTTATCAGCTTGATTAAAAAATCTTTTGAGCTGTACGTACTATGTTCGTCATACATCTCTCTGAATGTCCATCTAGTACATTCATCTACTGCTGTATATTGATAATATTTTTGACCGTTTACCGTACAATAGCTTGGTACAAACTTTACATCCACTTGTATCTTTTGTCCCGGATATTCTGCTCTTTGATATGGCATAGGTTTCTTTGTTTGTTTTTTCTTTATCTCAGGTTTTACCCATTTGTTCACTACTCTTACAAGGCTGTTATATGTGCGTGTATATCCGCTTTTTCTGAGACTATCCCAAAGCATTATCATATCGTCTTTGTATCTTGGATAACGCCTTAATATCATTTCTTTTTCTTCCTGTGTATGTTCATTTGGGTGATGATGCGGTCTATGACTTTTATCAACCAGACTTTTCCAGCTCTTGCCATCATATTTATTTCGCCATTCATATATTGCCTGTCTGCTGATTCGGTAATATTTTGCAGCTGCCGTTACTCCTATTTTGTAACTTTTTTTAACTACCCGTTGACGAAAGTGGGCACTTGATGTTAAAATATTCATGAGAAAATAGCTCCTTTGACTAATGTTTTTGTGGTTATTAACATTATATCATATTTTGGAACTATTTTCTCTTTTATTTGTCACCCATCAATTGTATCACAACAAATTATAATTTTATAAATTCCCTACAAATCTTATTATTTAATAAAATTTCTTGGGTTCTGTGTCTCTCCGTTTACATAAACATTAAGATGCAGATGCGGTCCCGTTGACTTGCCTGTGCTGCCTACCTTTGCAATCGCCTGACCTGTTGTAACTCTGTCACCTGCACGCACAAGCAGCGCCGAACAATGTCCGTAAAGTGTCTTATATCCTCCGCCGTGGTCAATAATTATGTGATAACCATAACCTGTGGTGAGGTATTGAGCCGACTCTACAACCCCTTCTTTAACCGCTGCTATAATTGTACCAGATGGGAATCCAATATCAATTCCTTTATGGAATGTACCTTTAGCCCCTGTTACGGGGTCTGTTCTATATCCGAACTCAGAAGTTACAACACTCTTCCAATCCTTGCCGGGGAAGGGACTTCCCCAGCCTTCAGCACCGCCGCCGGTTATGGAAGTATCAAGATAATACTTTAAAACTGCTGATACATAGTTTGGATTACCGTAGCCTGACCAACCAAGCTTTGCTTTGTATATATTAGAAAATTCCTGAGCATTTGCCTGAGAATATCCGCCATACTTCTTTAATGCCCAGCCGATATATCCGTTCCCGTAGTTATATCCCTGAAGTGCAAGGCTGAGTCTCGGCATATCTGTTGGCGAGGTACAGCCTGCTTGCTTTAAGCAATCTGCAAAATATTTAATTCCAACCTCGATAGAATAGTCAACATCTGTTATAGAGTTCGGAGCCTTTGAAAAACGATCATTATACGGGCATTCACTACATTGCATAACATCTGTTCCTCTGCCACCTGATTCTGCCATCATAACGCATTTTATGACCGCTACGAAGTTTGGAATACCATATTGCTTTGCGTACTTCTCAATTTGAGGTGTATACCTCTCTACTTCAGCCGAAACTGCTGCCGTACCTGTACCCAGATTAGTGCCATATAGAAATGTCGTTAAGTTTTCAGCATAGCTATATGCAAGCTTTGTCTTTTCCTCGTCAAGACCAAATATAGTATTTAATTTTTCTGCACCGACAAACTGAACTGTATAGGTATATACTGTTGTTGAAGTTTCGCCTGTTGTTTCCGTGCTTGTGGTTACTGTATATGTAAAAAGTTCGTCTTTATGGCTTGATATAACCTTTTTTAAATCTCTTACATTAATTTCATCCCATTTATCCTTTGAAGCACAGTATTGAGAAATGAGAGAGTTAGTGTCCATAATAACCGAGCCTGCAAGACCGTCCTCTATTCTTGAAGTTGTACCCTCCGGCTGTTTTAATATCTCATCATTTATTTTGGTAATAATCGCCTCATGTGCCTCGTTAATACAATCATTGATTACAGTCTGTGCTTCACTTACATTGGCAACAATTGCTGCATCATTATTCATCACATCACTTGCTTCTGCACTTCCCATATCACCAAATACAAGTCCCGGAAGCATAATAATAAATAAAATCGGGATAGCAAGAACAAGACACGCTGCCGCCAATGCTTTCCCGATTAAAGCTCTGTTTTCCCATGCTATAGCCGCTGCCGCACCATAAGGTCCACCTGCCGCCGCACCCTTGGCGGCAGATGCCACACTTTTTCCGGTTTTGACTGCACCTTTTATTTTATGTGCAGCCTGAGCACTCTTTGCTATGGTGTTTAAAGCTGAATTTCTGTTATTAGTATTTTCTGCCATTTACATCCTATCCTTCCTCATTGGTGCTTTGGGCATCTTATCTACAATCTTCTCGTTATACTGAATCTTGCCTTTTGTATCCATATATGGTGTTTTTTCTACTGTCGGAGTCGCATACTGCTTGTACCATTTAGAATCATCAACAGCCGTAATGGTTTCAAAATGCCCTTCGGGTTTTGCATATTTTTCTGCATCATACATTGCAAACTCTCTGGGCTGTGGTGATTGAATTGTAGACTCAAAGCCTGTTATTCTGCCACCACCAATTTCAATATCCGTAAAGGTGGGCATATCTGTTCCTCCGCCTGATGGCATTGGTACATTTGCTCCTGAAGACGGAGTTGGTACACCACTACCTGACGGCGTTGGAGCTCCACCCGGATTTGTTCCTGGTCCTCCTGACGGAGAATTAGGTCCTGATACACTTCCTGATACATTAACTCCTGCCTGTGATGAACTATTTTTTGTAATCGTAGTCGCTCCGCCATGAGTGAGTGTTCCCTGTGATGACTGCTTTGTATTTACATTCTGACCACTTTGTTGGTTTACATTTGAGTTATAGCCAAAGTATGACTCCATTGCCATCTTTCCATTCTCACCAGAAATTGTTCCCATCTGAGCCACATTACCTCTTGCCACCGAACTGATAACACTTGTAGCAAAGCTTCCGCCTTTGTTAATCGAGTTTGTATAAGCCGCCTTACTGATACTACTCATTACACCACCGCCACTATTTTTGCCTGCAACGGCAGCCGCAGCATTACCGCTCATCTTTCTTCCTATTCCACCAAACATTCCGCCCAAGCCTGCCGGTTTTCCGCCTGTTTGAGTGCCTCCTCCAACTGACGAGCCTTTCCCAAATCCGCCTGCACCGCTTTTTACAGCTCCACCAATCGTCCTTGCAACAATCATTGCCTCACCGAGCATTGATCCTCCTGTGCGTCCAACAGAAACTCCAAGTGAGCTCATAAAGGAATCTATTTTCTGTGACACCTTCATAAATGCTATAGCACACAAAAACCACACAAACAAATTCCCCGATACCTTCTCTTTGCTACTTTCATCAACTGCAGCTTTTACCTCATCCTCTGTTACCGCATAGCAGGTAATTCCCAGTATCAAAACTAAAATCAATGTTATTGGAATTATGTATTTAAGCTTATTTTTCACTTTGCCACCCCTCCTAAATAGACAATGGATTGGATAAAAATGTACCAACCATTGATGTAAATATTCTAAGACACCATGCATTCATAAGCAGCAAGAAAACCTGACCGCCTACCATCTTACACCATGATTTAAAAATGCCTGATGTTGTTTGTGATGCTCCCATTGCAAAGGCAACCGGTGCCGTATACACAAGCACACCAAGCAATACATATCTCTCTGCTGCTTCAAAGAGCAGTTTAATATAATTCCACGCAAGAATTAAAATCAGTATTAAGCCTATCAATGCAACCGATCCATTTGCAACAACTCCGAGTATAACCCCCAATACCGAATTGAAATTGGCAAAATTCAGCGGTGGTAATTCCTCCGTCAGAATCCAGTTATACGGAGTGCCCCCTATTTTCAAGATAATATTTAATATATCATCCGAGAAATACGCAAGCATTATAAAGAACATAGAGCGTACTGTAAGCTTAACAGGATCTTCTGCTTCAGAACCAATCGAAGCTCCGAAATTCTTAAATAACTGCCACAAAAGATTTAAAAGTATCAATCCAAGTGCTAATGCCACAAATATCTTATACATTGTGTCGGCTGCTGGGAAATACCTTTTAAATGTATCCATATTACAGCCAAGTGCTCCAAGTACAGAGCTTGAAATCATATCAAGTATGTTCATTACCTGTTCAGCAATCCAAGATACTATTCCATCTAATATTCCCAATTAAATCACCTCTTCCTTCTTTTTACTCCACTCCTCTCACAATAGAAAAAGCAACCAACAAAATTGTTGATTGCCTCTTCTATATTAAGATTAAATTTATGGATAACTATTTAACCGATTTTTTATCTGCTGATAAGTGACAATTAAGTTGGGAAATACAAATTACAATTAAATGGTACAATTTATGAAAATTTAAAAAAATAGCATTATAACACTTAATTATAAGCATATTTGTAATCAAGTAAAGCAATATTTCCAAACTTTATTGTAAACCGACAACATCTACCCGTTCCATTTTCCTCCTTCAAAAAATGGCTTGACATAATTTAGGATAAATCCAATTGAGTTAAGAATAGCCCATGTAATAGCAATTCTCTTAAGCCAGGTTCTTGATTCATCAACCGTTCTACCTGATTTTGAGAAGTTCATAAGCAAGAGTGCAATGGACGCAGTTACAACCGCTGCTATGGTTGAAATCAACAGAATTTTATTATATACATCTTTGAATATTTCTTCTGCTTTTGTCCAAATATCCTCTGCAAATACTGCCGGTGACAGCATAGCTGTGACAATAACTATCACATACATCACATAAAGAACCTTTGGAACACTAATTTTCTTTATAAATTTGGTCATTAAAAATCTCTCCTCTTTTTAAATATAAATTATTCTCATTGTAATCCAAGCTATAAACACAAACGCTGCAAGTGGAATACTCTTTTGTTTGGTTACAAGCGAAAATATAGCTGAGTAAACCGTAGTAAATACAAGCAGTGCTATAAAACTGCTTATATTCATTACCATAGTCAGCATCGCTATATATTTCATATCTCCGCCTTTTAGCATATTTGTATTCATACACGCAAGGATGAAAATCGGCAGCACTATAAATAAAAATATCAGCATCATCTCAGACGCCTCTGTTTCTCTGAACAGTACCACATATATAAATAAAAGCAGAATAATAAACCAAGGTATTTTTCTATACCTTAAATCTATATATCCTGCTATAAACATAATTAATGTCAGCATTAGTCATGAGCTGAGAAGTCATCACTATACATATCACCGTTTATGATAATAGTACAAGATATCATTTGACAGAACTCTGCTCCATCTATTCCGCCTCCGCTGACATATATCTCGAAATCATGAGTTTCAGGTGCTTCTTCCGTTCCGGCAAGCTCTACAGGTGTGTAAATTTTTCTTGCTCCTGCTTCAGATACATTACTAATCGGTAATCTGAATTTCAAAGTACCGTTTGAATCCATTAAAATTGATTTACTCTGTGTCCCAAGTCTGTTTGTCATATCCCAAGGAATATACACAACAGCTTTCGTAGGGTTAGAAACAGTTTGAGTAGCAGCTCTGTTGCTTCCCCAACTACTGCAGCCTCCATCTCTTGATACAAGCCTTGTACTTACCGAGCAATCCACATCTGCCTCAAAGCCGTAGCCCGACTTTAGTGTTGTTGGCGAAACATCAACCTCTGCAGTTAGAACTGTCTTATAATTAAAAGTATGATTACAGTTCTTATACTGCGGTCTTCCTGTTCTGGAATATCCGGTCAAAACTCTATGAGAATCCGTTTCCGTCCATTCAATAACACCATCACAAACACCTGAAGGCTTTACAATAACCGTAGGCGCAGGTGGATCATCATCAGGATTATCATCAGGTTCATCTCCTTCACCTTTACCACCAATCTTGATGCAATCTATTTCTAAAATCTTATGTGGCACTTTTTCTGTAAGCTCAACACTTACATTATCCTCTTTTCCTGTTCTCTCTACCTTCCCATCGGGAGTTTTTACTCTCCAGTTATTAACTGAATATCCCGGAATACCTTCTATTTCAGCATCTGCAACAAATGAATTATTAGCTGATTTTTTACTTCCGGGGATTGTCTTAGATTTTAATACCTTTTGAGTTTCTGTATCTATGTATTTAATATCAAGTTTTGTTTTAGATATCGCTTCGCATTCCACATCCAAAAACTTTCTTGGAACATACGCATTAAACGCAACTGTAACAGGCTGCTCTGTCCCTAAATATTGGATAGTATCATCAGGAAGCCTCACCTTCCAATCGTTTATTTTATAGCCTGTGGGTTCAATAAGTTTCAAAGTCAGCGACGTTTCTTCATCCCCTACCACTTGTTTGCCGGAAACTGTATTTGTTTCGATTATTTTGTTTGCCACTGTATCCCAATACCTCACTTCAACCCCTGTATCAATTATGGGGTTAAATTCCACATCAAGATATTTCTCAGGCAACCAGCTTGCTAAAGCGACTTCTACATTTCGGTCAGTTCCTTCGTATTGGATAGTATTATCAGGAAGTCTGAGTTTCCAGCCTACAAATTTATATCCAAACCAGTCAACTATATTTACAAATGTATTGATAGTATCGCCATCAAGTACTAATTTGCCAACATTTATATCGTTTTGATAAAATACTGCATTCGTCCCTGTATCCCAGCATCTTAAGTGTACTATCGCCTCACGTGCAGGCTTTACAACAACTCGGATTGCTGTAAAATACCAATATCCACCTTTGGGATACCATCTGTTTATACCTACCGTCTGATGATTTCCATTCTCACTCCAAGGGTCACAACATCCACTTTTCACTTTTTGATTACTTCTAACATTTAGAAAAAAAGTATTTACGCCCACATCATTCATGACAATAGATGTTTCGCTTACTACATCATTCCTGTATTTTCTTGTACTTGTTCCCAGTGTCCCAAAATACTGCCAGTCCCATTCCATTATTTCTCCACCCGGATTGGTATCACGGCTTAAATCTTCAAATGAAACCGTATCACCTACATAACAGGTAAGAGTTGGAATTTCCTCATTGCAATCATATCCTGTATAGCTTGTAACGGCATCTACTATCTCACCATTTACTACTCTTTTTGCTGCAAACTGTGCAATCGGCTTACTTATAGGCACGCCCTGTCTGTTCATTATTTGTATATTTCTATAGTCCTTTGAAGCCCATTCCGTGCTGGGAGCAGCAAATACAGAGCTGCTTGGTAAAATGAAAATGACTGCCATAATAGCAGCCATTACCTTTGTCAATATCTTTTTCATCTGATTTATACCTCCATATTAATCAATGAATAAGGCATCTTGAGAACCTCGCTAAAGGTGTACTCTCTTGTCTCGTCACTGCATTTTCTATGAACGGTAAGCTTAAAGTTAAGAGCATCACCGTCTACCGGCTTAAAGGTTTTCGCCATATCACGAGTGGTATAAAAGGCACGGCTTACGCTTACTACTGTATTTCCTTCATTGGTTAAGAAAACGAACTGATTTCTGTTATATTTCTGCCAACCGTTAATTGCACCTTCGTCTTGCTCGAAATTATTAAATCCTGTCGGGGTTAAAAACTCTATCTTGAATTCATAATAGGGACATTCTCTTTTAAATTCAGCATAGTTATCAAGTGTAATCCAAAACAATCTCTTATCACTTTCACTCTCCGGATAATGAACGGTAAGCTTTGGATCCGGAAATTTCACGGTATCACCCGGTAATGTAACAATAACTGTATTGGTCTCATCTACCCATTCTACATCACATCCGAGCATCTCCGAAATAAATCTGAGGGGTACATAGGTTCTGTCTTCCTTTAAGAAGCCGTATGTATCAAACACATGGACCTCTTCATTGAGATAGGCTTTCATTTCACCTATGGTATAACGAACAGTATCGTTTCCCTTTACAATTTTTACTGTCTCTGTTTCGTCTTCCCAATCAACCTTGGCACCGATTGCTTCAGATACAAATCTAATCGGAACCAAAGTTCTGTTTCTTACATCCACAAAAGGTTGTGCATCCGGGAACTCTATTTCTTTGTCGTCAAGCACTACCTTTGCCGGTTCTATGACCTGCTGTGCATAGACTGCCATCAAGCAACAGCTTATAATCGTCATTATTATTACTAATACAATTGTCATAATTTTCTTCATCTTTCTTTGTTCCTTTCATTTAATCTACTCTGTAATTCGTAGAAGATATTTCAAAGGGTATTTTTATATTCTTTACTGTCAAAAATGCAAACAGACTCGGTGCTTCCACCTCACCTCTTACCGTAAATACTGCCGGGTTGATTGTTCCTGATACATCATCAAAGTATAGCCTATAGCTTAGCTTACCGTTTTTATACTTTCGATTTCGTGAATCAAGACCAACATCTATCTGCAGATATTTATAAAATTCTCGTTTCGCCTCTGTCACATTTAAATTTACAATCTTGTCCTGACGATAGCTATCACCCATTGCAAATTCTACTGCACAGTTCACAGATCGTTGAAGCTGATACTCAATATCCTGCTGCAGAAGATGGATGCGATAAAACTCGCCTACTGTAACCGTAAGTGTAATGATAACAAAAACGATAACCATAGTAAGAATCAAGCCATCGGCCCGTTTCTTATTTTGCAAATGCGACTTCCACGTTGTCCTTAATTTTCTGAACCAGCTCCTCATACCGTCTCTCCCCCATTTCCATTGTGATGTCTTGTTTTACTATCTCATAGCCGGGTTGTTCGGGATATTTATCAGGATGATTCTTTATGTATTCTCTTGCTGAATCACCGCTTACTTCAATTTCACTTGCAAAATGTTCAATCGCCTTTTGTTTGACAAGGGAAGATTTTATAGTTTCGTAAATTTCTTCATCAGTTAAGCCGTCGTTTTCAGCGAACATTCCTGCCTGTGTACTGATTTCCTTTTCGTCAATCTCAAGAGATAGCTCTTTAACAACCATATCCATAACATAGCTTTCTAACTCTATATCAAGTATTGCTCTCTTTGAAATATCATTTAAATCAGAAATATACACCTTATTGTCTCCGATATAACCGATTGTTTGAAAATTACATCTTAAATACCCTCCTATTAACCCTATTACGAAGATAAAAATTAAAGCGCAACTTTTTATTAGAAATTTCAAAAATTCATCACCCCAAACATTATATTACACACCGTTCCTATGAGCAACAGCGGTACAAACGGAATCGGTGTTCTTCTGTCAAATTTCTTAAGCAGTATCAATGGCAGATATATTATGCAACCAATAAAGCTCGCATAGAAAACGCTATACATACAACCCATTCCTCCACAGATTATATACATAAGAATAATAATATCAAAGTCTCCTGCTCCAATTTCTGCGTTGCTTAATTTAGAAATCATCCATAAGGATATCTTAACCGCTGCCACAGACACCATATAATCAAAGGCAGCAAAATCACCTTTTTCCATGCTAACCATAATGATTTTAATTATATCTGTTACAAGTATTCCACCATATAAAAGAAAGGTGTAAATTTTCTTTTCAACCATATCCTCAATGGCACAAACACTCATAAAGATTAAACCTGTTATAACTATGGCTGCCGAAAACATCTCATAATTATTATAACAAAGGGAGACACATACAAACGTGCCTCCCATAAGTAATTCAGAAAACAAATGTGTTGGTCTGATTTTTGCCTTACATTTCCTACAACGGCCACCGATACAAACATAACTCAACACAGGGATTAAATCGTACCACTTTAGCATATAGCCACAGCTGTCACATCTTGACCTGCCTTTATACCAGTCTCGTCTTGAAAAAACAACTTGCAAAAAACTGCCTATCATGCTGCCTAATATAAATAAAATCAAATGTTTCATATTAGAATACCACCGTTACAGAAGATGTATTAATAGGTGGATTGATAATCTTAAATGTTACATATATCGTCCTATCTCCAACCATATATGTTTTCCGGTATGTTCCCGGTATAAGACTTTCAGGATAATAGCAATACCATCTGAAATTTTGTCCATTTGAATACACTCTTATATAGTCATCACCAAAGTCATAGTCATATTGACTGAAGGATGCAAGGCTGCTGCCTGTATTCTGATAACCTGAAATATATCCCGGTTCTGCTACAATCACAATATCATTAAGCCTGATTGCGTTCACTTGGTCACGCAGTTCTAACTCAAGATTATCTGTATTAACAACATTTTCTTTTATGTTATATCCAATCGGAAGTTCTGTATCACCAAAGTTAATAGTTGACTCTACCACCTCTGTATCAGAGTCGTCAGGTGGAGTAATTTTCTTCTCACCTAATTGACCCGATGTTATTACTTCACCACTCACATTTTCTTCAGTAACCGAATACCTATAATACTCAGTTGCCCATGAACTATTTATATCCTTTAATGTAGCTACAAATTTACTGTTATTTATAGCATAAGTAATAACTTCCTCTAAATCAAATGACGAATAATAATACTTATAAAATCCTGTCATTCCAGTTGATATCAACTCATCTTCTGAACTATATATATTATACCATAGCTCGTATGTATCATCAGTCATTTTTTCCCAACTACATGTCACATATCTTCCGTCCGGGAAAACATTATTAGGACATCTTCCCCACCATTCCTTTGATTTATTTGCCTCAACAGCTGTAATACCCGTTGGTTCAACGTATGTGTAATAGTTGGAAAAATATCCATCAAGTCCTGTAACCTTACCTACCCTAAATTCTGTCTCACTGCCTAATACGGTTTTTCCACTTGAGTCGAAATATATATAACATACCTTTTGCCAGTAATATTTATAAGTACTTGTAGATGATGCATCTGTATGATAAATTGAAGAAGAACCATCATACGATCTGACTATAGCAGGCATACCGTTATATACAGCATTTGTTTTATAATAATCTGCATACTTAAACTTGGTAGCATCAAGATTAAGCTTTGCCACATTCCCATCTTCCATAACAAAATATTCACCTATTCGCATTCTTATAGGTGAATAGCCTTTAGATGTATAATTAGAGTCATTTAGATTATTATACATATACGCTGTAAATGTGGATTTAGACGTGGCTTGCACAGCATCATAATACTCGTTAACAACCGAAAATCCTGAATCAACTTTTTCGTATACTGTAATCTTAACATCATAATAATATCTTTTTGCTGATTCATTATACATTGCAGGATGCTCTACCTTTACAAATCTATTGTTGCTTTTTGGCATCTTAAACATTTCAATTCTGCTTTCAGTTGATGAAAACCCTTCTTCGTATATTTTATAGCCATTAGCAGCAGTAATGTAGGATGCATCCCTCTTTGTTGCTGTTCCATAGGTAATAATACCATTTGATAAAAACATTTCCTTAAAATTATATGCCTTTGTTGTTTCATCGCTCAAGTAGTAATAATACCAATTACTTCCACTTTCATATCTGTCATACGACATATATAATTTTGAACTAAATGTCGTAGGTTCACCAGCACAGCCTTCTTCATCATTTTCATATACCCTATAAAGATGTCCATCACTTCCGATAATAAAATATTCATTATATTCATCATAATTTGAGTTAGTATATTTACCCGAAGAATTAAACATATATAAAGGTGCTGCATATCCTTTATTCTCGTAGTACGTCCTATCAACTTCACCTGTTAAATCAACAAATGAATGTCCTTTATTCCAAAAATACTCGTTATTTGAATACATAGTATCCAAAATTATAAACGAATCATTTGTGGCTAATAGAGTGTAGTAATAATAATCCGATGTCTCACTTTTATTGTTATATCCACCCTTGTTGGTTTGGGCTTCTACCATTCCTAAATAATAATTACTGCCAAGCTGAGGTAACTCATATAAATAAAAGAAATCTTCTTCCATCGCCTTAAATATACGAATATCATCTGTCGTGTATGCTGATAATCCTGTATTCATACTCCAAAGCTCATGCTTAACGGTATCGTTTGCTCCAAATACCGGAATACTTATAGAGGATAATACAAGCAGCACACATAAAACATATGCATGAACTTTTTTCATATCACTCATCCTCTCTTCTCAACATTTCTTCTTTATCGTTTCTTATAAGCTCTTTTAGTTTATCTTCATCTTCAAGTGGCGAATACGTTTCAATTCTCTTCAAGTAACAATACTTTCCCGCAAACTCAACAGGCTCTCTTGAAAACTCGCCATCCTTTAAGGTATCATAAATATTCTCAAGGGCAACCTTACCACAGATATTATAATATCCATCCTGCAGGGTCGGACATACACCAAG
Source organism: Ructibacterium sp. (assembly GCA_045542095.1). GTDB lineage: Bacteria > Bacillota > Clostridia > Monoglobales > Monoglobaceae > Ructibacterium. Next base: position 122,586 of record JAZQKJ010000046.1, on the reverse strand, counting down.
TCCTGCATTTTCAGGATATTGGTCATTTCCATGTTTTGAAATAAAGGCTGTGCATTCTTCTTGAGTATTAAAAATAATAAATACTGCCCTTTTTTCATCCATGCCGTCGCCTACCATTTGCCTGTATTGCTTCATTTCTTCCTGAGTTACCTCAATCCCTTTATCTGACAATTTTTGCGGCACCCCGAACATCAACGCAACAGCAATTCCAAGAATTGTAGTTCCAACCACTACAGCACAGCCAATTACTTTTTTCTTCCCGTATTTTTCAATCATTTTCTTAACCATAGTCTTATACCTCCTGCTCTTTATTCTTCAATTTTATATGATGCACCAATAATAACTCCGGCGGCAACACCAAGAACAACCATTCCTACTACGGAATATTTTATAACTTTTTTAACCAATTTCACTCACCTACCCTCGTACATTTACTACATACTTTAAGTTTTTTCCTAACCTATTATCATAGATGTCCATAATACTTTCCTTAATTGCAATATATGTGTTTCCTGTATCCCAACTATTTTGTGGAGATATTGTAATTGTTTTATCATTTACCTCAATATTTATCGGCACTTCCTCGCCATTACAATATTCATCCTTGTATGCTTTAATCGAATATTTTGCTGAATTTAAATTTATTGTCTCGTCAAACTCCAGAATAATTTTTCTGTCCGATAAAACATTTTCAGCTGTTCCAATGGTAGAAAAGTGTGAAGCACTATACTTACTGTCAAATACATACTCTGCCGACTGTTTTCTATCCACTGAATATGCCTTAACAGTAATCTTACCTTTATCCTTGATAATTAAATTCCCATTTTGGTCAATGGTTGCATTGGATGAAAATACTCGCCATGACACATTCCTCTCTGTAGTATTTTCCGGCATTAAAGTTGCTGTAAATTTAACGGTATTTCCTGTTTCTAAAACACTTCCCTCTTCAGGAGCAATCTTTATGCTTTCAGGATATTTTGTAAATCTTGTTACCTTCAACACAATAAAATCCTTTTTGGCAGAGTTTGACCTTGCTGAAGCATATATTTTACAATTCCCTTCCTGTTTTGCAGTCACAACACCTTTTTCATCAACCGTAGCTATTTTTTCATTATCACTTTTCCATCTAACCGTTTGGTTAGCCGTGTCTGGGTAAATTCGTGCTTTTAAAGTAATACTCTCTGTCTCCATAACAGATATAGCCTCATTAACCACCTTGCCATCTTTGGTAATAGCTAATGTTCTAATCTCATCATCCCTGTCATAATCCTCTTCTTTGTCATAATTTACATGAACTGTCACATAAGCCTTTGCTTTCTCATCTGCTGATGTGAGCTTAATTCTCGCACTTCCGCCCCTTTTGGCATAAACTACGCCTTCATCATCAACCTCTACGATAGAATCGTTCATACTTTTAAACAAGACCTCTGTATTGGTCGCATCTGAAGGCGTTACCTTATATTCAATCTGTGCTTCCTCATATCTATCAATGTATATTGGTGATTCAAACACCGTTATTTTACTGACATACTTCACTTCCTCCGCCTGCACGACTAACGCTGTTATACAAAGCAAGGCTGCAAGTATGTATGCAGTTATTTTTCTCACAGTTATCTCTCCTTCACTTAATTTATAAGATAGGAAGTCTTTTCCCAAAGTGAGTTTATGTTATTATCCTTTAGAATAAATATCTTAAAGGAATTATCCTTGTCCATAAACTCGCTTAATTCTTTTATCTTCTCCTGCATCTGAATCCGTGTATCATAGTCCACTACTTCTCTTGTCATATCCTCAATTTTACACAAGCAATTCCAGTATGCTTCATCCGGATTTTCACATGTCTTTTCATAAACAGAATAACCACCTATAAGATAAATATCTCTGTGAACCTTATAGTATACCACCGGTTCAAAATTGACTGAATATCCTGCAAGACCTCCAAATAATTTAAAGAGGTTGAATTTTCTTTTAAGCCTTTCACTCTCTATAATCTCCGAGTTAAAATCCGGTTTTGAATTATCTAATTCATCAACCGTCATAGGGCTCGATAACTTATTGAAAAACTGGTCAATAACTGAAATATCCACTATGTTTAATTCTTCAACGATATATCTGTCAGAATATGAGTTTGCTATATAATCAAGATATGTTTTATCTTCATTTAACCTTTTATTTTCATAAACCGATTTATCAGGATATGCCTCTGTAAGTTCAAAGGCATTTACATTCATTGAAAGCAGCATGGTAACTGCAAGTATTGAAGTAAATATCTTTTTCAACTAAAATCACCTCTATTCCATAAAATTAAAGACATTGGTATTGATGCCATTTGTCTTGTCACGCCGAACACCTATATAATAAACATTAGCAGAACGAGATTCTTCTACAATAGTGGTATTTCCGTCCTTTAAAATACTGTCACTTCCACCTCCGTCACCATCGTCATCTACTCCGTAAATACGTTTGGTTGCTATCGAAGAATTCCCTGCAATATCAGTATATAAAGCTGTTACAACTGACTTCTTTACATCAAGTGGGGCTATGTATGAAATATAAGTATTACTTGCTACATCTCCCTCAACTACCATCTTATATTGCTTTTTATACAAACTTCGGATTTTAGTAGTATTAAGACTACCAGAAAGCTCTTCAATTGGATAATCTATAACCACCTTACCACTTTCAACATTTATAATCGGAATTGGTGGTGAATTCCTCTTTATAACCACATCACATACATTTGTGTAAGAATACTCAACATTTTTATCCTCACCTAATTTATTTTCCGTTATTGTAAGATTCATTGTGTATACACCATCCGGCAGCTCGTTACCGTCCGCTTTTATATACGACATATTAAACACTACATCACGAATAGGTTCACCATTTGGATATGTATAAACTTCACTTTCCGCATATTCGTTTTCATTGTCCTTACTCACCAATTTTGCGTTTGTTTTTATAATGTCTTCCAAATCTTCATCACATAAACCGAAATTATACTTAGTGTTATACGCAGTATTCTTTACAACATAGAACCAAGGCTCTGAATAGTGAATAGTATGCATATAATCCTCAGTTGGTGTTACCTGACTAATTATTTCAGATTTAACATTTATTTTTACCTTGCGAGTAATAATTTCCTCATTGCCGGCATAGTCCACCGCTTTAAAGTGAACATACCATGCTTCGCCGGTTAAAAAATCTACGCCATCTTCATAAACATTCCATTTTTCAACAACTGTATTTTCTGAATCAGTTAACGCATATAGCTTTTCTTTCACTCCTGATACATCGTTTTTTGAATTGGATGATGGATAGTCGTAATAATTTGCATATAATGTATACGGAGCCTCATACCATGCATTATCATCATGTCTTAGGGTTATAGTTGGTTTGGTTATATCAATCCACACATCTTTTCCATTAACCGAACTATTTCCTAAAGATGACTCCATATATTTATTTTTGCTCATATCAATCGTTTTTGCATCGTCGTATGCTTGCACAGTATAATTGATTTTTCCTGTAAGCTTACTATCAACAGGATACGAATACCTTTGTTTGGGTAAAGGTGTCTTATTTTCATACGTTCCATCAGGAGAATTATTTTTGTAACGCTTTACAGTTTTAACTCCTGCTCCTTCATCTGTTAATTCAATTAAAACGGTTTTATATTGATTCATCCATGTAGAGTATAATGTTACGTCTTCGTATTGTTCATGCGTTAAAAAATCAATTTTAGGTCCTGTATTATCAAGTTTTTGATAAAATGTATGTGTAGAAACATTTCCTGCCTTATCGTACATAGCAAGTTGAATTGTGTACCTGCCGTCAGGCATATTTGTTTCATACAATCTATATACTCCATTAGCATTCTGTTCCAAAAGAACCTCTTTGTTTTCCTCTTCATTTAATAAAATTCTTGCTTTTACCTGACCTTCTGACATAACTTCATTTTCATTATCATTGATATAGAAGTCTGAAAACAATATTCCGCCTCTTAAATAATAACCTCCATCATCAAACTGTGATGTTACATAGGCCGGACATTTATCAAGGTGGAAAACATATTCCTCGCCAACTGCTCTGCCGCCAAAGTTATCAAGAACATCAATCCTTAAAGAATAATATTCACAATCTGAATACTCCGTTGTTATCGTGCTATTCTCAGGCAAATATCCTTCAGATATTAGCTCTCCTGTCTCGTGATTTTTAAGATAGTAATATGTAGACAGCACATCCTCATTATCAAAATCATTTGATATCATCTGAACTGTCAGCCCATTTTTAAAAAGGTCTGCAGGAAAATCTGTTGTTCCTACATCACCTGGATTACACCCCTCTGTCATATTCCCATAGGGTGAATGTATGGTATATGTAAAGCATTCAATATACATTGTGGGATTTGCGTTTTTATAAAAGCTAAATCCTTCTGTTGTTGAGTTGGTAGAATCTGCCTCACCTATAAGTCTCCAACCCTCCTTAATATCCTCGCCTGCAATACGGATAATTGACTCATCATCCTTACTCCTCACATAATACCTATATCCTATCTTGTATTTCGCCTTTTCACGATAGTCGTCTGAATTTCCAAATTCAACCTGAATATTATAGCTTGAGGGATTTTCCATATACTGTCTCTTTGACTCCTCGCCACTATCATTTTTATATATATGATAGGCACTTTCACCGTCAAGCTTTTCAAAAACAGCTATTTCAACGGCGTGGATATAATAATTTTTGTCTTCATATTCAGGCAAGGTAAAAGAAATACCTTTTCCTGAGTTTATATCCTTTGCAAGCTTCACTTCGCCGTCCATGGCAATCTTCATAATGCCTTCATCGGCATATACCGATATACCAATACACAAGGACAGTACAAGTGTCAGCATTAAAATTATTCTTTTCAATTAGATTCCTCCTTCCTAAACATTCGGCTCTATAACAGCAATAACATCATCACCGAAGTTTTCATCTGCATAGGTAGCCATACTGCTTTTAGCATCCCTTCCTTTTGATGTGATTATGATGAGTCCGGGAATGTTATCTGCATCATCACCTTTATATGTATAAATATGAATAAGATATTTGTTATTCCATGGGTCTTGTTTTAACTTTGACTGCAAAACAACACTTCTCTTATCGTCTGCAATCTGAGAAATCTCTACATCAAATGACAGATACTTTTTATTAAGCACATCTATCATTTCATCTAAAACCGTTTCGTAGTTGGTATCAGGTTCAATAATGATGTTTCCGTAGTCTGTAAAATACGATTTAAAGGATGTAGTCATATCACGCATATCAGACTCGCATATATCTACCCTGTTGTTCTGCCAAACACTATTTACTGTTATTGTTGTTCCAACAATCAGTATCCCTATAAGAACAACTACTCCTAATATTTCAACTAAGGTAAACGCTTTTTTCTTTCTCATTTCATCCCTCCTCCATAGTTCTGATAATTTAAGTATTCTATTTCTGCATCACTTATATCAAGCCACGCTTCCACACTCTCTATCTCACCTATATCCGTTTCAGAAAATGCATCTCTAACGGCAAAAATATTTGAAATCTTTACATTACACATAACCTCACCACCGTTATATGATGAGGTTACACTTAAGAATATAGGATTGATTTTGCTTCTCTGCTCGCCTGTATCTTCTGACAATATAAAATCAGACTCTGTGCAAAGGTCACTTAGCTTAAAGCTGTCCCAATGCGTATTTACACTTAAACTTATATTTCCGTTATTTTTATAATCAATAAACCCAATGCTCACAAGGTAATCCTTTGTCTCATTTGCGATTAAGTCAATCGCTACATCCTCTGTACCTTTATTTTCCTTTAACTCCTGTAACAGATACGGAGAATACTCGGAAATAACGCTATATGCATTACCTTCGTTTTTGGTGTATGCCAAAGAATACTCCTGATTATCAAGGTAATTTATGAAAAGACCTACTGCTGTATCAATTCCCGATTCTGCAATATATCTGTTTCGCATACGCTCGTACTCGGTTTTGGAATTATATTTACTGCTTGATGCAATATTGATTATGACTGCACCACAACATACAACTAACAAAGCTACAAGGACTACAAAGGATATATTTCCTTTCTTTTTCATTCAATAATCACCCCGTTTGCTCTTGGTGCTACCTTAAATACAATTTCTTTTTTCTGTTGATTAACATCGGTATCGTTTTTTAGAATTGCCAGACTGATTTTAATAGCTCCGTTTTCTATACAGAAACTGCTTTCATCATAGGCTATATCAATAAGCTTCTTTCCTTTAAAGCAAAGGCTGTCTGTAGGATAATCCTCTGCTATTTCATAGCTTAAATCGTATCCGTCATCACCACTTTGTTTAATCAACAGTTTTTTACCGCTATCCTCTATTTTGATTTCCTCTGCTGATTGGATTTCACGGGTGATATAGAAGATAGTATCGTTTAAATCACTTCTGTTTGTACTCTCAACCTGACCTGTAAATAGTGTTCCTGACATAAGTGCAATAATCACCATACCAAGAGTGACAATAAAGGCAAAGATTCCACTTGCTATTAAAACCTCAACAACGGTATAGGCATTTTTCTTTTTCACTTAATCATCACCACCGCTGTTATTTTAGTATTTGGAGTGTCGTCTCCAATATCAAGCCTGAATAGGATTGGCTTTAGTGGTTTTATCCTTTCAGAAAAGCCGTAGCTTTCAGGGAATATAACTGAATATGTTCCATCCTCATATAGCTCAACCTCTCCAAAGCCTATGGCTGTTACCTTTATATCCTTATCCTCTATGAAATAGTAAAGCTGAGGCAATGTTTTTACCTCAGCTTTTAATTCTTCTATAATAGTAATATTGGAAATGGCTGCGGTGTTTTCTATGTCACGCTCGTATGTGTTTTTCATATAGCTACTTACAAGCATCATAGATGCCATTCCAACTGCACTTATTATCAGCAAGCTTACAAGAGTTTCAATTAATGTAAATGCTGATTTCTTCATAGTTTAGTTCTTGTTATAGGTTACAGTCGCTTTATCTGATGTAACTTCCATCTTTGCTGCTGTTCCGGCAGTAATAGCTTCAATTGCATCTGCCTCGATATTAGACGAGAATCCAATGGTTTCAGAAGAAATCTGACCGTCAACATAGGTTACTGCAAGTACATAGTTATCGGTTTCTTTATCCTTAAAGCTATCCTGTCCGTTTGAGATAAAGAAAATAGTTCCGTTATTTGGATTAGCTGTAGATCCGGATGCGACAGTCTCACCTACAACCTGAACAGTATAGTTCTGGTTCCAAGGATCTTCCTTTGCGGATACACCGGCATCTGTAAATTTAAGAGCATCATCAAGGTAGAGGTTAATACCTGCACCTTCTGCACAAAGAGTTGCCTCTGTGTTAATGCCGTCAACACCACCATTTTCTCTTAAAATCTGTTCAGCCGCAAGTTCAAAGCTTCTGAAGTCGGTCTTAACACCTGTCTCTCTTGCTTTATCGCCTGCAAAATCGATTCTGGGAACTAATGTTACAAATAGAATACCGATTACGGCAACTACAATCAGGATTTCAACCAAAGTAAAACCTGACTTTTTAACATTTTTATTCTTTCGAGCATTTAAGCTCTTGCTTAACATTTTAAACATTTTCTTATACCTCCGAAGTATTTATAATTTTAGTCTTTATCGTATGTTACGGTTGCCTTTTCAGATGCAACTGTCATTGTTGCAGCCGATGAACCAACAGCAATATCGTTAATTGCATCTGACTCAATATTGGTTGAGAAACCACTTGTCTTAGATGAAATCTGACCGTCAACATAGGTTACAACAAGAACATAGTTGTCGGCTTCCTTATCCTTAAAGCTGTCTTTACCATTTGCAACAAAGATAATTGTACCGTTATTTTCGTTAGCTCCGGATGTGGTATCCTTTGCAAACTGTATGGTATATTTCTGATTCCATGGGTCTTCTTTTCCTGACTCAAGAGTGCTGCTGTCAAACTTTAAAGCTTCGTCTAAGAACATATTGATGCCTTCGTCACCGCAAAGTGCTGCTGCATCAGCAAAGTCCTTAACGCCGCCGTTTTCACGCATAATCTGCTCTGCGGCAAGCTCAAAGCTCCTGAAGTCTGTCTTAACACCGGTTTCTCTTGCTTTATCGCCTGCAAAGTCAATTCTCGGAACCAATGTTACAAACAGGATACCGATTACGGCTACTACAATTAGGATTTCAACAAGGGTAAAACCACCCTTCTTGCCATCCTTACCTTTTCGAGCGTTTAAGCTCTTACTTAAAAATTTCATCATGCTTTTACCTCCAAAATATGGTTTAGATTTATTATGTATAAATATCTGAATACAACTGCAAATAAAAAAACACCGCAAATTAAATGCAGTGTATCAAGATAGTTATAACTTGTTATATAAAAATAGCACCTAACAATAATTTGTCAGATGCTATTTTTCATTTTATAATATTTTCTTTTTAATTCTTATTTCTTATACTCCAAACACATCACTCATAGATGCACATCAATCATTCACTCAATTTATCTTAAATTCAATCGTTCCATCAATGCCGTTCTTAAAACCTCAGAAAAATTAAACCCGGCTTTTTCGCCCATAACATTTAAATAATTTGGTATAGTACAATTTCTTTTCACCATTTTGTTATCTTCAAGCTGACGATAAAAACTAAAATCCACGTCAACAAATGTAGTAAGCGAGTTATTATCTGTTTGTGGTAGTTCATACGATGGCTTTGGTATTGATTTGCCTATATCCTCAAGAGATATTCCGGATAAACCAATTGCTTCTCGTGCCATTTCTATGCAGTTTTCAATATCCGTTCCCTGTGTTCTTATATCAAAGTCAGGAACATGAACTACTAAACTATTTTTGTTAATAACAACAGGATATGCTGCTTTCATAAATAATCTCTCCTTTATTTCAAGTTATGCTTTCTGATAAGACTTTTTGCAAATTCTTCTTTAATTTCCCGATGCCTTGGTAAAGGTTCTACTAATTCACCATTTGTAAGTATAGTATGATTGGCCCCCTCTCGTAATATTCGCCAACCTGCTTTCGTAAATTTTTTCAAAAGTTCCGTCCTTTTCATATACCAACCACCTTTAACTATATTATACGCATTTTTATACGCATTGTCAACATAATTTTAAAATAAATGCTTTTTATTTTTTTCTCATAAATATAACCAACAAAATAATTATCCATTGCCTTTATCTATGGGCTTATATACCGTGCAGGTATCACCTCTGCAACACGATATATATTCACACATTGGTGATTTTGGATCGAGTTGTAGCAGGTCATTGCCTGTTTTACAGCTACTACAAATATTTTTATTGTTCTCTTTCAATGTATTACCTCCAATTTTATGCGCCTATGGTATCCACCAAGCTGAACATAGGCAAGAAAATACTAATAACAACCGTGCCTGCAAGTAAGCCCACAAACACTATCATTATCGGTTCAATAAGGCTTGTTACTCTTTTTAAAAGTGTATCAACCTCATTTTCATATTGGACAGATATTTTATCCAGCACATCTGTAATCTGTCCTGAGTTAATTCCTACCTCTATAAGCTGTATCATCATTGCTGGAAAGCTTCCACCTTTGGATAGGGCAGTTGCCAAATTCATACCTGACATTTCAACCAGCTTACACGCTTTTTCAATCTTCTCTGCAATCAGTCCATTTTTTACTACTGCATTTACTACCTTAAGTGACCGAACAAGGGAAATGCCACTCTTTTGCATTGCTGATAAGTTCCTTGCAAATCGGCTGAGTTCAATTTTTTCAAGCATCTTACCTATAATCGGAATTTTAAGCTTAATTGTATCAACCATCAATTTAAACTGCCTGTTTTTTATAGCCACACGGTAAGCTAATATTCCCGCAATGATTAAAATAATCAAATACGGTGTTGCAACCTTCATACCCGTTGATACACCAATAACAATTTTGGTTATCAGCGGAAGCTCTCCACCCATTGACACAAGTGTTTCTGCAAGGGAAGGAACCACCATTGTCATCATTACCCATAAGACAGCGACCATAACAACACAGATGATAATGGGATAAATCATAGCATTTTTTATTTTGCTTTTAAACTCTATCTCCCGTTCCATCTGTTTAATTAGTCTTGTTATGGTTTCATTGATATCGCCTGATTCCTCTCCTGCATTGATTTGCTCAATTGTTGCATTATCGAAATAGTCCGTCTTTTTCATAGCCAAGCTCAATGATGAACCTTTTCTTACCTCGTCTGCAATCCCACGGGCTAATATCCGCATTTGTTTATTTATACTTGAATCTCTTATGGTTACAAGCGTCTCATGCAGAGACATTCCCGACTCAAGCATAAATTTTAGCATTGTAAAGAATTCAAGAATAACCTTTTTCTTAGGTTTTGATGATAAGTTATACAAGATTTTTCGTATATTCCAAAAATCCTTGATATAATCTATCTCAATAATATCCTCGCCACGGCGTTTTAAGGTTTCTGCCGCATCGTCTATATCATCTGCCGTGATGATTCCCTTAAATGTTTTACCTGTTACACGGTTTCTCGTTTTATAATCAAAGTATTTCATCAACTTCACCCTTTGCTGCCGAGTTATAAAAGCTCGTCTCTGATGACGGTTCATTAAACATAATCAGGCAAACCGTAACTGCCAATCTCATATCCTGACCTGATTTATATTCAACCTGCTTGTCATTAGCAAGAAAGCTTATGGAATATCCTTTATTCTGATTTACAAGATAATTAAAAGAATATTTTTGTGAGCTATACGCTGTTTCTTTGAGCAAGTCATCTAATCTGTCGTTTATATTCTCATCCGGCTTTTCCTCCGGTTTTTCCGATTCAGGAGTTGGGGTAGGAGTTGGATTAAGAACAGGTGTTTGTACCGGTGCTTGTTCCGGCACAGTTATTGTGTCTCCGCCGGAACTTGTCCCCCTATTAGGCTCTGTATAAGTTGAGGTTTTAGGCGGTTCTTCTGCCTGTTCCTTTGCAGGCTCTTTGGACTGCGCCTTCGCTTCCTCCTCATCTTCTTCAGGCTCTTTATACCACTGTAGTGTCGTCATATCGTCATAGAAGCGTTTTAGATAATCATAGGTTTCGTCCTGTCTGAACGATACTGAGCCTATGCTATACTTAATGCCCATATTCTCTATATCTTCTAAAACCTTGTTGATGTCAACAGTATTGCCTCTTAACTCAAAATCAAAATAAGTCTTATACACACCGCTTTTATTCTCTATCCCAAGCTCGTTAAAGCCTGTAACCGCAACCTTGTTAGCCTCTGTCTTTTCGCCTAAAAACAACAGAAACTCCTCATTGGTAGCTGTATATCCACTTGCCAAAGTTCGTACATTATCCACAGATATTCTCAGCCTGTTTCTGTCAGTTTCAAGTGTTTTAGATTGTTCAAGCAGTGGAGTAATATCACTTGCAAAGCCTTCCACCTCGGCTTTTGCCTTATTGAGTTCACCAACCCTCCCCTCAAGGGGAACGAAAACATAGTTATAAAAACAATAGATTACTCCGCATAGTGCAAGAACTAAAACTATTATCTTATCTCTCACAGTTAGCTTCATTGCATCGCTCCTCCTTCAATCTTGATTTCAAATATGTTATAGTACAAACCGTCCGGCATCTTATGTTCTTCAACACCTGTAATTACAGCATTGTTTATGTATGACAGATTGCTGATAGCATAAATAAACTTTGATATATCTTCTTGTTTGCTGCTATATCCACGGACAGTAAGAGTTTTACCCACTATATCCGATTCATATTTTATCTCCGGGATAATCTCCTCTATCTGTTCCTTGCCGTCTTCCGCCTTTTCTGTTTCAGCCGTTTTTTCCTCTTTTTTAGTATCATTTTTACTGTCCTTTTTGTTTTCTTCATCCTCTTCCTGAACGCCTTCGTTAATGAGTCTGTCGTCTGTATCAATTGATATGATATAGACATTTGAAGGTCTGCTTACTTCCAAATCATACATAAACCTCGCAAACGGAAAATAGTTGTTATTTTCATAAGCACTCATAAAATCCTTATATTCATCAATTTCTGTCTGAAGGTTTATTATCTTCTCTTTTTCTGCATCATATCGTGCATTTTTAGCTTTAATACTATTGGTCTGCCAAGAGATAATCCCGCATCTTCCATACTGAATTCCCGTTACAAGCAGGAGCAGAGCAAGAATCATACAGGTTGCATATACCATATACCTTTTGAAGTATTTTTGCTTTACTTCATCAGGCAAAAGATTTATTTTTTTATTCCCATTCAAAGCATTCCCTCCAATCAAACAACAGGATAAATTGCAGCTCCAATAGCATTGGTGTATTCAGCACCTAAATGCTCAGTATCGGCAACTACAAGATAATCCTTTCCTTCCTTTTCATCACTAAACCCAAACCTTATATTTTCAACCTTAATAACAGTTGAGATTTCAAGGAACTCTGCAAAGTCCGGAATAACAAAGCCGGTATAATATATTTTTGTTAAGGTAATATCATTGTTTGAGCACATATCCGAAATTCTTCGTATTTCATTTATATATTCCTTAGTTGTATCTTCGACAGTTTTATAATAGATGTCCTTAGGGATATACAGAAAATGCTCATTACCGCCTTTCGTTTCATCCAGACCGATTACCTCAAGTGCCGACCTTATTTCAGGCTTGCCGTTTGCTTCCAGCTCGTCAAAAAGTCTTTTACAATATGATTCAAAGCCATATCCAAGCGTTCTTGTATAAACCGGTATGCCATCTGAAAAAGCTGTCACTCGTGTAGACTTTGTTCCAAAGTCTATAAACAAACGGTTTAAATCCTCATAATCATCAAAGTACAGCTCTGACAAGCAAACCTGTGCATATTCCACGGGAATTATTGTGGTTATTTTCATTTTGTAGTCTGCAAACTCCGAGACAAGCTCGTTTGCAAATGATTTAGAAATTGCTGACAGCATACAATAATGAACCGTGTCACCGTGTTCCTCTCTTTTACCGAGGTAGGCAAAGTCTATTACATGGGTTAAGTTGCTCACCTTACCAAAGGTTGCATATTCCTTTGCTATAATCTTTGAAATATCCGATAGCTTTTTGTTCTTAATGGTTATGATTTTACATTCACATACGCTTGCAGGGAGAATAACTGTCATATTACGTCTGCCCTTGCCTGAAGTATTCTCATTAACCCTTCTTGCAATCTCCGTAATATCAGGCAAACCATCTTTAAACATATTAGCCGCATTTAGTATCTTTGCTCCTGTAATTTCAACCCTTTTAGCTGCATAATGCACATCAATAAGCTTTAATTCAAACTCGCCCATATCAACAACAATTTTGTTCTGCTTGATAACATTGTTCTTTATTAAAATATCCAAAATTCAATTACCTCCTTCTGTCTTTACAGTTCATCAAAAAATACAGTTCGGTGTATCTCATCAAGAGTTGTTATCCCGGCTAATGCCTTATCAATACCATCCTGCTGTATTCTTTTCATTCCGTTTCTGAGTGCCGCCTGCTCGATTTCGTATGTGGTTGCTCCTTTATCCAAAAGCTCACCAATCTCGTTATTGATAACAAGGAACTCAAGAATTGCAACTCTGCCCTTAAATCCGTCACCGCCGCATTTATTACAGCCTCTGCCACGATAAAGTTTAACCTGTTTATCGCCACAGCCCAATATCTTTCTGTACGGTGAATCTGCTTCAAGATAGTATTCTTCCTTGCAATGAGGGCAAATCCTTTTGGCAAGCCTTTGGTTGATAACAGCAAGTAAAGTTCTTGATACCACATAAGGCTCAACGCCCATCTTAACAAGTCTTAGAATAGACGATGCTGCTGAATTGGTATGCAGTGTTGAAAACACCATATGTCCTGTATTTGCTGCATCAAAGGCAATGGATGCCGTCTCAGGATCTCGTATCTCACCTACAAGTGCTACCTCTATATCCTGTCTGAGTCCGCTTTTTAAAGCCTGGGGAAAGGTTACGCCCATTGTTGGATTAATCTGCACCTGAACAATGCCCGATATTCTATATTCAATTGGGTCTTCAAAGGTTATGATACATCTATCTTCCGTATTGAGTGCAGACAGAGCTGCATACAATGATGTACTCTTACCTGATCCTGTAGGACCTGTCAGAAGAATAATACCCTGTGGTCTTTTTATAAGCTTTAGAAACTTATCCTCATTTTCCTTCGAAAAGCCCAGCATCGAAACATCAAAGGTCATTTTGTTTTTGTCAAGTATTCTTACAACAAGGTTTTCGCCATGAATAGCAGGAATTACAGATATTCTTATATCCACCATTTTGCCAAAGATATTAAGTCTTGCATTACCATCCTGAATCGCCTTTGAGGTATTTACATCAAGATCGGACATTGTTTTAATTCTATTTATTACCTGCCCTGAAACCGACATAGGATACACAGCTTCGTGTTTAAGAGAACCATCCTCCCGAAAACGAACATAAAATCCATTCTCCTGTGGCTCAAAATGAATATCCGATATTCTGTTCTCTATTGCCTTTTTCAATATTTTATTTACCAGTCTTACAACTGCCGAAGAATCATTTTGAGCTATATCATAAATATTTCCACTCAAGTTATCTTCTCCGTCAATCTCGGATGCGTCCTCATCCACTTCCGTGCTCTCCTTAAAAGTATCCTCTACAATATGAGACAACACTGTTTCTGTAATCAGGATATATGTAAACGAGCCTTTATATCCCGTCTTATCCCTTACAATATCCTCAGCAAATAAAAGTTCTGTGGGCTTTGAGGATATTAAGCGGATTTTATCTTCTCTTCTCTCAGGATAAAAACCAAGACGCATAAGCTCCGAGGCTTTAAACTGTGAGGCAAGCTCTGTATCAGGCATTTCAATGTTATAGCCTACAGGATAGTGATAGATTTCTGAATATAAATCCATAATTCTTTCATCCGATAATATTTTTGTATCTCTTATTGTCGCTTCCTCCGAAGAACCTGTTTCAGCTTTATACGCCTCTGCCTTCTTAAGCTGCGACTCTGATATATATCCTTTAGAAAGAGCTGTCTTTAGCAATGTATTTGCCATTACTCAAACCCCCTTTTATGATTCTGCATAGATGAAATAATGGTTCTTACCATAGCAAAATCGTCAGGATTTAAGATGTTCTTCACGCTATCTAAAGTTATTCTGCCGTTCTTGATATGCCAGGCAATATTATCAACGATATGAACATTACCAAGCACCGATTTCCCACGCAGATGGTCTCTGATTGTATTCGACTTTTGCTTTGAAAGTATCATCGCAGAGGTTACATCGTCAACTGCCATAAGCTCTATAAGCGGTACAACGCCACAGGTATGAGATTTAATAAGAGTCTGATGCATTACACCCTTTAATACTCCGGCGAGCTGGATGCGTATCTGCTCCTGTTGTTTTGGTGGAAATACATCAACTATTCTATCTACTGTATCGGTGACAGACTTTGCGTGAAGTGTTCCATATACCACATGCCCGGTCTCTGCAAGGGTGATAGCATTTTGTATGGTTTCTAAATCCCTCATTTCTCCTACAAGGATAATATTGGGGTTCTGCCTCATAGCAGCAACCGTTGCTGTCTCAAAGCTATCTACATGAATTCCTACCTCAATCTGCTCTATTCTGCATTTATCCGATTTATGGATATATTCAATAGGCTGTTCAATAGTCAAAACATTCTCGCTCCGAGTATGATTGATGCTGTTGATCATTGCTGCAAGAGTGGTTGATTTTCCACTTCCTGTTGTACCTACTACAAGAAAAAGACCTGAGTTAATCTGTGTAAACCAGCCAATCTCTTCCGGCAAATACAATTCACGAAGGGATAGAATTTTATCGCTTAAAAGCCTTAATGCTATATTGATTCCATCCAAACCCCTGTAAATATTCACCCTAAACCGTCTGCCTAAATATTTAAATGCCCCGTCTATTGGATTGATGGTCCGTTTTTCACGCAGGGCCTTGTATTCATCTTTTATTTGTGGAATAACCGCATCCACAAATGCGTCTATATCGGAAAGCTGAACCTTGCTTTCATACTTCTTAAATAAACCTTTAATCCGTACCCAGCTCTCCTTATTCTCTGTTATATGTATATCAGATGCGTTGTTATCAACTGCATACATAAGTACATTTTCCATTTAATTTCCTCCAAAAACATAATTGATAACCATTAAAATCTATTACTTCCAAATTATCTTTATCGTCTTTTTGACTAACATTTTATATTTACACAGTTTCCACCTCCCCTTATCGTGTTATACACCATTAGTGTCTAATACGATTTATAAAACAAAAAACACCGATTTGAAAATCGATGCTTTTCGCTGTTCGTTTTATTAATTTTGACGCTGCAGAATCCTAAGATTATCCAACTGTTTTCTCAACTGCTCATTTTCATCTTTCACAGCCTCCATTTCTAACAATTGTATTATCAAATTTTTCTTATCTTCCTTAAGTTTTCGGATTTCCTCAAGATATTTCTTACATAAATCCTCATCCTTCTTTTTATCTTTTTTTCCATGCACACCTTTTGTAGTGGTTCTTAAAGCCGATATGCGTTCTCTTAAAATATCGTTGTTGTATAATGTGGCTTTTGATACGCCAGCTTCTTTGGCTACATTTAAAAAATTGATTGAATCAGGATTTGTCTTTTTTAGCTTGTCAATAGCCTCGTTAACTTTGCTTATCGTCGCTGCATTTTTTTGTTCTGAATATTTTGCTAATCCATCAGTGTTCTTTTTAATCATCAAGTTGTACCTCCAAGCTATCCACAAGTTTTTTTAAGTATTTATGCTTTATATATTGTCTTTGCCATTCCCGTTCTCTACCTAATAATTTATAACGACTCATTTCCAATTCCAAAAGCTCAAGTTCTCTTTTTAAAATGGGATAGAATTTTGCTTCCGTTATATAATTAGGACAATTATAGAAGAAACAGCCATCGCCGTTGGTACAATTTCCTCGCGTGAAATCATATAAGCAAATACCATTAGGTAACGGATTAAAGCTCATTGTTTCAGACAACTCTGATATAAACATTTCAATTTCATCGGTCGTTTTACCTTTAAAGTGTGGTTCTAATGTGTTTTTTATCTCTGCAGCTCTAAAGCCTGCAATTTTAGCGTCAGGTCCCAACACCATATCAGTATAAATTTTCCGTATTTCATCTTCTTGCAAGGTCAAATAGTGCATAGTCATTTCAATGGAAACATGAGAAAATTGTTTCATAATATGATTTATAGAAACATTTTGCTTAATTAATTCTCTGACAAAGGTTGCTCTAAATTGGTGAGATTTAAGAGGGTAAAGTTCTCCATCGTCACCTCTTATATCCCATCTTCTTACAAAACTGTTTAATCTATCATATGTCCAATGTGACACCTTAAGATTATAAATACCTTTGTTTTCATTAATAAACAACTCCTGCAATCCACTTTTTTCCCTCAAATGTTTTGTCGCAGTTTCCAATTCCAAAATTACAGTTTTAACTAATTCATTTGCATATACTTTGTGAGCAACCGGTTCTCCTTTTTCAGTTTTACTTATATAAACTTCCATAAAGTCGTATCCCTCTTCTGTCATTGAAAGGCAACCACTTTTTATTCCAAGAACCTCACTAATTCTAAGCCCGGTTTGGCTCTGAATAACAATCCCCGCCTTAGTCAAAATGTCTTTTTCTTTATATATAGCACAATGCAATATCTTTTGAAACACATCCTCAGGAATTGGTTTATATTTGTTTTCTAAACCCTGCGCTCTTTTCTTTATCAATTCAACCATCTTATTTTTAGGAAGCTGTTTATTTGAAGGAACTTTCCATCCTTTTACTTGTCCAACCTTCACAATTTCAAATATGATGCTTATTACAGTTTTTATTGTTCTTTCACTGCGTTTATTTTCGTCTGCCATCCACTCCATATAATCCATCAAAAAATGAATATTTAATTCAGAAAAATCTCTTACTCCATTTAATTCACAATATAAAATAAAAGAGGGTAATTTTGTATTTATATTTGTAGCAACAGACTGTGCTTTTATCTTTCCCAGCTTGTAATACGCATATTTCTTCACCGTATTTTTTATTACTGTATTTTTGATATTTGTAAAACGGATCTTGTTTTGTGCATCATTTCTGGTATTTACCGAAATGTACTCTTTCATATCCCATACATCATCATTAAAGCATGAAGAACCAATAAAAATTTCATCATATATTTCATCATCAGGTAATGGTTTTAGTGCAAACAACTCACTCGCCATATTCAATAGCCTCCAATCTTTTTACTATATCTTTCAAAACTTCAATTGTAGGTATCAAATGTGCCGCATAATGTGAACCATATATATTATTTTTTAATTGCATTTCCAAATCAGCCAGATGTCCCTTATGTGTGTTCAAATACTCAGGGGTTGTAATATAACGATTACACGTGTAACACTTCTGATGTTTAAGCAACCTTTCACAAATTTCATTGTTTTTTATCGGCATCGTACAGTATCCATCACACATTCTTGCACAACCATCTTTATTATCTTTAAACCATAGTAATTCCTCCTCCGTTTCAAAAACACTCTCATCAATATTCTTTATATCGCCTATAACACCAATCTTTTCAAAAACCCTTGCACGTTCAACATCTCTATCATCCGCATAATATTTCTTTGTAGTCTCCGGACTAACATGATGTAAAAACTCTTGAATAATTTTCAGGTCTACATTTTTACTGAACATATCCGTTGCAACAGTCTTACGAAATTGTTGTATTTTTATCCTATATATTTCCCCATCGTTTCCTCTGATATTATGTCTATATACAAAACTGTTTGTTCTGTTATCACCGATTCCATTTATCCAATCTCCAAACAAACACTCGGTAACTACTTTTACACCAACCGTTTTACTCTGATATAAAAACAAATATTTCTTTATTTTTTCATCAGCCGTTTGCCTTAAATCGTTGGTTATGCGTTCAAGCTCCTCTATTGCTTTTGCACATACATCATTAATAGGCATCCTGCACACCTGTTTACGATTTTTAAAATCATACATTGTAAGAGTATAACCATTTAGTAAGTGTGGCGTAACACACCCCACCTCAAGGTTAAGTAGTTCACTTCGCCGCATCCCTGTTGACAAAAGAATTATGATTCCATACTTTATATACGGATTCTCCTCATTTACCAAAGCTGAATTTATTTGCCTTAACACTTCATTGGGGATATAATCTATTTTGTGTTTAATATGTCTGCCAGAATATGTAATATCGCAAAATACATCATTACTCGGTACAAGTTCCGGCATAAATGTTTGCCCCCAATAAACAATACTTCTTAATGCATTAAACTTGCTCTTTTGAGTTAAAAAAGTCAATGGCAGTCCAGACGTTTCCGATTTTATCATCTTTAAGTATGTTCTATAGTCATCTGCATCGTTTTCATTGAAAAATTTTAAATTCAGAATGTTTTTTTGAATTGCAAATGCATTAAAAGTCTTAAAATAGCTTACTTTACTGCTAATTGTACTAAGAGCCAAAGTACCCGACTGATAATTTATCCAAACATACGACTTAATAAGTTTTTTGATTTTTTCAGCCTTAAATTCCTCAAATGAAAATCTAAAACTTTTTCCGTAATGAAGTGAGTTGCTATCGATGTCTTTTAAAATCCATTCGTCCATTGTTGGAATATCTTTATTTATCATAGTGATTATCCCCCAACAATTCTGTATTTTCCCAATATTTAGCCAGTCCTTCACATATATACTTTTCAGATAAATGTGTATATCTTTCAGTAGTTGAAATATGTTTATGTCCAGCCAATATACTTATAATGCTTACATCCATTCCAAGTTCTGCAAGTTGCGTGATAAAGGTATGCCTTACACTATGAAAAGTGAATTTTATCCCAAGCTTTTCTTTAGCCCGGCAAAACACCTCATATACACCACGATAACTGAGTGGATTCCCTAAATTTTGTTTTTGCAACGATACAAATATATACGAATGCTTTGTTTTAATTTTCTGACGCTCATAAATTATGTACTCATCAATTTCTTCAATAAGCCTTGTCGGAATAAATAAATCTCTATTTTTACCTTTTGATTTGATATTTCTTAATACTCCAAATAATTCTTCCGTATTTGTATATGGTATATTTTCAATCTTCAATTCAAGAACTTCTCCAATTCTCGCACCTGTAAAATACAGTATTTTAAGAATTAATCTATCCCTTTTATTAAAAAGAGTGTCAAGCATCAGCTTTATATGTTGCTCAGGGATGATAGTTATTCGTGACTCACTCTCCTTAACCTTAAAGACTGATTTTTTTATCCTATTATTTTTACTCGTATGATGAAGCATACTTTTAAACATATTTTGAGGTCTGTTGATTTCCTCCATCATAATCGGATTATTAATCTCCATAACCATACAACAATATTTATAAAAACAATATACTGTTGATAAAATCCTGTTTATTGTTTTACCTGTTCTCTTACTTTGACTATACAATGCAACTATTTTTTCGTTCATTCCTTCAGGCGAACGAAGAAACTCCACAAACTCTCCGATAATTAATGGCGTGATTTTTGAATAGTCATACCTTTTGCAACTCAAAAAATCCCAGTACAACTTCAAATCACGACCATTTGCAATAACAGTATTTATGCTTCTTCCAAGTTGCATTTGATGATTCAGATAGTTTTGAACCGGTTTTACAATCCGCATTCTATCATCAAGTAAAACTACAACTTCATACTCCTCTCTTTTTATTATTGCTAATTCCATATCTCTCTACCTCCATATGATTTTATATTTCGACATCATAATATGTCTAATATATTTTATCATATAAAGTTGATACTTTCATTAACTCTAACGTATTAGTCACTATTAACTAAAGTCTTTCCAAAATTTTTCGCTCATTCCGGTAAGCCTTACTTTGAGAGGAATATTAAAGCCGACAGGATTTCCACCTGTGGGAGTAAATACATTTATTCTATAGCTTGTACTACAGGTTACAGTAAAGGTATCTCTTAGCTGAATTTTCTTATCTCCTGCACTAAAATACGAAGCACTTACATTCATAGTAGCTGAATCAGGAATATTTGTATTTGTTTTCATATCCTCATAAAGACTATATGTAGCAGAACTTACCTTACCTGAAATTTCTATTTCTCTAACTACTCTGCGTGCCGCATAGTTTAAATTCAGATAGGTTGTAAATACCCCGAAAAACGAAATAGCCGTAGCAATCAGAGTGATAAATACAAGAGTCTTTAATATCAGCTCATAATATGCACTTCCTCTTTTCTTTTTCACCTTTATACTCCTCTCTCATAAAACAACAAGAGCCTATCTTTGCCGGCTCTCATTAAATTCCAAATGTATCATAAATCTTGTCAACGATAGCTTCCCATATTTCTGTGATTGTATCCTGGTATGTGTTCAGGAAAAACGCTCCTACAACAACTACAAGCAAGACTACAATCAGCCAGCCTGTAATCTGGTCGCCGTCTTGATTTCTTAATACCGATTTCATTCTATGACAAAGCATAGAACCTTTTTCCTTTAATCTTCGCATAAACTTTTACTCCTCTCTTTACGCAAATAAAAAATCCACAAAACTCTTTCAAAAAAATTAAGTTACCTACATGATTCCACCTAATGAATTGAACAAATGGGCACCTATTACATAAAAAAGAGTGCCTACTGCAGCAATCACTATGGGTATCACTACAATTTTCACTCTGCCGGGTCTTTTATTCAACTCTCTCTGCATCATCTCTTTTGCCAATAATCCCATATCAGATATGAGAAAGTTTAGTGTTGAATCCTGATTATCACCTCGATTCGCCGCGACCAACGCTTTTGTAAGTCTTGACACATAGGAGTTACCCACTCTTTTATCAAACGCAATCATTGCATCTTCAAAATTGCCGGATTTTAAATCCATAATAAGTACCTCTATATCATACTTAAGCCCGTCACCTGCAATCGTCTCATAGGTTTCCAAAAGCTTGATTATATCCTTTTCTGTTTTCATTCCCTGAACAATTGCTCTTATGAACTTGGGAAGCTCCGATTCAATTAGCTTGTCCTTTGCCTTTAGCTTATCCTTTATTTCACCGCTAAAATGAAAATACACTACCACACCTAAAATCGGAGAAACAATAAGTATATTTCGCATAGTCGCCATCAGCATTATAGCTGATAAAATAACCGCCGTTCCCGACATTAGATACGACCTTGCAACATATTCCTTTGGTTCCAGAGGTATTGCAGCACGTGTCAGCTGCATTGACATTCGCTTTTCCTTAAAGTCTTCCATTTTAATAAGGGGTGATAACACCTTTACAAAGGGTGCAATAAAATATTCATTCACAAAGAACATGGGTGATGTGTTCTTATGAACGGCTATCTTTACCCCTTTGCCTGTACTTGCAGGCGGAAGCTTTAATAGTTCGCAACACAAAGCATAGCCTCCGCCTGTAAAAAGGATTAAAATGATTAAATATATAAAAATCTGCACCTTAATACCTCCTATAGCGGTTTATTGATTTTCAGAGTGATAAATGCCGAAATAAGTGTCATAATGAGCATAACGAGTATTAACACCTGCCCGACCAAAGATGATGTTAAAATCTCATACCACGCTGCATTACTCCATCTCAAAAGCGGAATAATGGAAAATGACAAAATAATTGCCATAAAATAATCTCTCCATACACTCATCATAACCGTATCGGCTTCTATTTGAAGCCTTTTTGCATCATTCATACTCTGTACCACCGCAGGAAGTATAAAGCGGTAGTCACCGGATTTCTCCTGTGACAGAACTACAATATCAATCCATTCCGAAAAATACTTATTATTAATCTTAAGTTCCAGCTTACGAAGGGCTCTCTTGATATTTGAATCAATCAAGGTTACATCGGTGACAAATTCTGCAAAGGGCTTATAGATATCCAGCTTATTTAAGTTTTCATTAACAGCTGTGATAATATCATTACAGCCTAAATAGCTATTGGTTATAAGGCTCATTGAGTTTTCTAACAGCTCGTCTTGATTTCTTTTATACCATCTGGCACGAACCTTCAAAATGATATACGGCATTGGCATTAAAATCAATCCCGTTGTAATTGTAAGAAACGTACCTCTGAACATAAACTTGCCTAACCCTAGCCCAACAAACATTGCAACCAACACCATAAACCAAAAGGTGTTCATGCTCACACCACTCATTGAGGCCGTACTGCGAACTGCTACAAAAATTTTCTCGCTAAATCTTAACTTTGCAAATCTTTCGTCTACTTCCTTTTTCTTGTCCTTCACCGCAGCTTTTGATATTGATATTTTATTTTTCTTTTTAGGAAGCTTTAAATCAAAAACAAAAAATGCACCCAAAACAAGGAGCGCGAATACGGTAAAACAAATCATACCTTGCAATTATCTTCATCCTCCTTACCTCACATAAATTTGTCGAGCATCTCGTCCGATGCACCACCGTATTTTAGTCTTGACAGTAATCCTTCAGATATTTTGTTCTTCTGAATATGCTCACCTACCACCTTAACGATATTACCGCTGTCATCATAATGATTCTTCTTTATTTCATACTTAAAAAGGGTTTTTCCAACAATCCTGCCGTCTTCTACCCTTAACCCTTCAAATATCTCATCATAGACACGTCTGCCGTCAGGAAGCTGTCTTTTAAACAAAATAAGGGGCATTGCCTCTAATATAAACTCAAGCAGCTTATTTTCAGAAAGCCTGACTCCTGTACTGACACACATAGAAAGTATTCTGTTATAGGCATCTATCGCTGAATTTGCGTGAAGGGTGCTGATAATTGTATGACCTGTTCTGCCTGCTTCAACCGCAGTCAGAGCTTCACCGCCACGCATCTCTGCCGGGATGATTGCGTATGGATGAAAACGCAAGGCCTCTTTAAGTAAATCGTCCATTGAAATAGGATTAACACCGTCCTTTGTCACCGTTTGGACAACTCTGTTTGTCATTCTGCCATTGCTGTCAAGCTTCGCAATATTTAACTCTCTTGTATCCTCAATGGTATAGATACGCTTATCATCATCAAGTCTGCCTATTAAATAGCCAAGGTCTGATGTTTTACCGGAGCCTGTTGCACCGGCAATAGCAAGTGATACTCCATTATTGATACAAAGCGAAAGAAAATCAAGCTCGTCCTCTGTTGCACTGCCATAGTTTATGAGCAAATCCCTTGAAATGACATTTTCTTTCTGTCGTCTTATAGAGGCAACTCCGCCTGTTTTTTTATCGACACAAGGCGGAATGATAGCTGATATACGAATACCTTCACCGATAAAGCTGTCAACCTTTGGATTAGAGCCATCAATAATACTTCCGCCAAGCCATACCATTTTCTTTATCTTATCCATACAATCATCAGGTGTAATAAAGGTATCTTCAAGCATAATAATCTTATCCGGATAGATAACCTCTATACAGTTCCAAGCATTGATATTGATTTCCTCAACCAATACATCGGAAAGATATTTTGTAAGAACACCAAAGCCTGCCATGTCTTCATAGATTTTATCTGCAAGCTCAGATATATTCTTAAAAGCATCTACTGAGATTCTCTGTTGGTTTAAATATCTTACGATCAGATTTTTAAGCTTCTCCTTCGCCTCATCGGAATAGAGAACATTGATAAGCTCTGCCGAGTGGTTTTTAGAAATGATATATCTGATAGTATCCAGAACTTCCTTATATGTACCGGTCTTTCCCCTTGAATTAGCTTTGCTTGTTACTCCGGCATTTACCTTATATATCAAATCATTAATATTAAATACTTCTACCATATTTAAGCCTCCTACAGCATCACTTGACTCGCAAGCTTATGCATCATCTTTTTATATTCGCCCGTTACGGATGCTGTCATAAACAGCTTACCGGAATTGAGCAGTATTTTTGCTTTCGAGATATATGGCAGTTCAAAACCAAGCTTAACACCTACGCTTGACATATATACTACCTTATCACAGGATTTATCATAGCCGTTTAAAATATGAATTGACTTATTATTCAGATTTAAAAGCTGCATAGTATTTTCCATAGAGCTTTGCCAGATGCAATCCTTTGTAGATGCTTTATGTACTACCACAACCTTATTTGCCATAGTCAATCCAATACTGGAAATAGGATTATTCAGTTCCTCACTGCCGTCAATTATGATATAATCAAAACGCATAGCAGCATCCTCGATTAAATCCTTAACTGTATCACCACTAAGGGCTGTAAGCAGCATCCCGTCAAAACCGTTTGGTACAGATAAGAAAAACAAGTTAGAGCCATTATGAGCTAATTCAAACATATTCTTTGTATTACAGTCTGAGGATATTGCTTTATATATTCCTTTATCTGCCTCAAGTCGTTTACCAAACACCGACTGCAGCTCTCCATAATATATCTTAGAGGATATGATACCAACCATAAAATTACGCTCTGCTATGGCATAACCCAAATTGGCAGCAACAGAGGTTTTTCCGCTTCCGTTTGAACCCCATACGGTTATAATCTTAGCTGACATCAACCTCGCCTCCATTCAAGCACAGCATGAATTTTTCCGCTGTACTCTGCATTTACGATTTTCTCAGCCTGAGCATCTGAAACAATAAGCGTGACCGTTGATGCAACTCTGTCGATTTCTTCGTCCTCGCTCGCCTGTGCTTCTACATTCTGTGCATCATCATTTTCTACGCTATATACCTCTATATGCTTTAATTCTTCCACTACTATGGGTTTATCATTTGCGTAGTATATGATACTGATTACATCTCCTGCTTTTAAATGATTGCCAACACCTGCCGCAATAGACGGAAGGGAAATGGATATGAGCTTGTTTCCACTATTAAATATATTATCAAGCCTTTCGTTCGCTGCATAATCAGAAATCTTTGATTTTAAAATCATATCGTCGGGTGAAATGTTGGTTTTTGCAAATTTACCGACAATTTCATCCTTATTTTTTACTACGCTTTCCGGCAACCCATAACTGCCTACTTCAGCTTCAACGAGTAATTCCTCGCTTATTTTAGTTCCGGCAGGTATTTCTGCATTCACCTTAATAATCTTCTCGGTTTCGCCTCTGTCCTTATACATATTAGGCAGAAGTCCAAACGCAAAAATAGCTGCCAGTATAATACAGGCAGCACCTATGACTATTTTGTTTTGCAAAACCTTCATCAATTTTCCTCCTCGTAAATAGTATTTAAGATTTGCTCTTTATAATCATCATCACGACGTATAATATTAAACTGCGGATACTCACTTTTAAGTTTTTTATCGCTGCCTGATGTTAGAAATAAGTAAGAATCATCTATAAATTCGCTCCACTGTTCATTTTCAAAAAAGAACTTGAGCTTTCCTATATTCCATACATCCGAAAAGCCTAAAACCACTTTGATATTACATTTGTTAATTTCTCGTATATTTTGAGATGCATATCCATTACTTATTTTAAAACTATCTCCTCTGGGAGTAATTTCATACGGTGCACCAAAATCAATCACCAATATCCCTGATGCTCGTTTAAATACATCAAGGCATTCAATTCCATATCCAATCTTAACACCATTTATTTTTACCAATTCAAGAGCATTACTTCCGGATAAATCTGCAAGTCTTGTTTCAAAGCCGTGAAGTGCAAAGTATTGAGCAAGAGTTGTTGCAACCGTAGTCGCCCCCGCCCCTCTTGATGTGTTAAATACACCTATTACATACTTACCTTTCAAGTCACCAAAGGAATTCGATGTATTTGTTTCAATGGATTGGCCCATCAACCTTTCAACTGCTCTTTCAAGCTTCTCTTCATCTAATTCATCAGGTATAGGTAAGTCATTTCTCTCAAATTCAGCCTGTTCTTTTTTAACAGGTATATCTCGTATATGTTCAATAGTCTGAGTCTTTTCAATTTCTTCCCGTTCTATAACTTTATTGGGCTTTTCTATCTTTTTAAAGCTCGGAATATGTTTGACTTCTTTATTTTCTTCCTGCTGTGTTACTACTTTTTTAGTATTTTCCCTATTAGAATATTCTTTCTTCGACTCATCCTTCTTGCCGGGGCGTATCTTTTGCCGTGACAAGCGACCTAACTTTACAGCATCAATTAAGTCCTGCATATCAAAGCCGTTATCGTCGAATATGATATCTACTCTAAGACTCTTATATTCATTAAGCTGTCTTTCAAGATACTGACTTTCGTTGCCGTTTAATATAAGGATTATACGGAGTTTTGCTTCAATGCTATGTATTTCCTGAACAAGCTCCGGAAACAAATCCATCTCCATGGCAGTTCCTGCAACAATAACAACATCCGATTCTTTATAATGGGCTTTCACCTTATCCACAAGCTGAACACTTGTATTACAGTTCTCTGTTGTAAATACAAGATCCTCACTCATAAAGGCTTTTTTCAGTATTGGCTGAAAATCTACTCCGCCAAACATTGTTAATACTCCAATCATAAAACAGTTACCTCCTTTAATCTATTACATATATCTTCTGTATTATGCTTAAGGCTTTCAAGGAGCTTTAACGAATACTCCAAAGCCTGCACTGTATCTCTTTTGTCCTTTTTTATAAAGGCATGCAGCATTATGATATCCGTTCCTTCTTCATAATATATGATGCGAACCATAGTCCCTGCTGCCTTTAATCGCAGTTCATAAAGCATCTTATATTTTTCAATGGTAAAATGCTTTACATAGGGTTCTTTGAGCTGAGCTGCTTCATTTACAATAACCTGAAGAATGAAGTCATACTTTTTTCTTATTTTAGGGTTTGACTTATTTAAAAAGTCCTCAATCGGAAGCTTATCTTTTTCATCTCGATACATATATATCTTCCTCACTAAAGCTTGTCACCTTTCCTTTCAGAGAACAAAAAAAGAGCTGTCTATTTATGGTAGACCAGCTCTTGATTTGAACTTTATACAATTTTTGATGATACTATTATATCATGTTAATAATTCCCTTTCAATCCCTGAAAAATTTCTTTTTAGTGTAAATTTCGGTATAATTTTAATGTAAATTAAGTATAATCAATGCATTTTTCATTTTTATATGCCTATTTATCATCCGTATGAACTGCTGCCATTTTTATAATGTCGTTTAAATCTTCATTGAAAATTTCATCATCAAAATTACATTTTGCTATAGCTATACCAGGATAATATTCCACCTCATTTAATAATGCATTATTCGATGCATTTACTTCGATTAAATTATAAAACTCATAACACCCTAAAATATTGTCATTTGACATTGGAACAGCAAAATCCCAAAAAGCATTAGTGTTTGCACAAGACGAATTAATCATCATTTTGTGTTCAAGTTTTTGATAATCCAAATTATTAATATCTTTACAGTATAATAATTTTTGTCTATTCTCAAGAAAAATTGCCTCTTTCATATCATCTGACAAGAATGTATAACTAAAACCAGTATCTCCACATCCATATGCATTGGTCAACTGTGATGTATGATAGACAAAAATCATTTCATTTGCTTTTAAAAATTTTTCTATACTAATAATTCGATTGCCTTTCCATGCATAACATTTAGGTCGTAAAATTTTTTCTACTTCAGGTAGCACTTCTAAGAAAAAGCCTCTCGTAACCCAGTATTGTTGGCTACCGTCTTTATCTAAACTACCCAAAGCTCCTAAATCATTATTTTGATAAATAAATCTGGTGAATGCTTCTTTTTCTAATTTTGGCATAACATAATACCATATTTTCTTAAATACAGCATCACTCCCGTTTCCTTGCTTTTTATAGTATATACAATACGGTTCTACTCTACATGCGTCAACTGCCGAATGTTCAACTACAGCAATTTCAATCTCTTCATTTGTATAGATACCAGAAATAAATCTTTCATTTTTACCTGAATTTGCTACTGTAATAACATCACCCATATACATATCATATTCTATACACCTATACTGCGATGTTATAAGCAAGTGCTTTCCCGAATTACTGAAACACATATTCGAAAAGCTTTCCCCTTCCTGCTCAGCTGTCAATATTGTTTGTTGTTTAAATGTATCCAATTCCAATAAAATTATTTTTTCATAGTCAGGTCTAACAAAAGAAAGAGCTAAAATCTTATTTATAGGCTCAAAACACGCATCGCCAATATAAAAGCCTTCTTCATAAAAGCAATATTGTTTTTCTAATTTTAATAAATCTCCGGAAAATATTGATATCCCATTGTATTGATGCACAAGAATAAAATTGCTTTTATCTAGTGTTGCGAATAAAGCTGTTGTTCCATATAATGCACTATTATATTTTAGCGTTATGGAATCCTTCATGCTATCCCATTCATATTTATTTGTATCATCACCAACAATAAACCTATTTCTTTTTGGAACAACATAAGGTAAAAATTCAATCTCTTCGCCTTGTTCAGAATCCGGAATACGTTTTCCTATTTCAGTTGCACTATAAGTCATTAAAACCTGACCATTACCGACAATATTTGCCTCATAACAAATGCCGGGATACATAATAAATATCTCATTCTCACACCCACATTTAGGATGTATAGCTGACGGACATACATTAATAGGATTAATCACATCCATGATTTTTTTACATTTTTTATTTTCACAAAAAACCTGCTCTAAGCATTTATTTATATAGTTGTATATAATAAAACTTTTGCTATTTGGTAAATACACACTGGCAGGTGCCGTTGACGGCTCTGACGTATAATTATATATAAATTGTGTTTTATTTTTTTTAACATCCAATATACATAATGCACATGGAATTCCGGTTTCAAAATCTTCTTCCATATCATAATCCATAAAATCTTCATCATTTATCCACGTAGACATCAGTGCCTCGTCTGTTTCGTATGTATCATATTCCGCAGTATACGCAAATATATTTGAATTCACATC
This sequence comes from Ructibacterium sp., assembly GCA_045542095.1. Lineage (GTDB taxonomy): Bacteria > Bacillota > Clostridia > Monoglobales > Monoglobaceae > Ructibacterium. Next base: position 92,547 of record JAZQKJ010000046.1, on the reverse strand, counting down.
TTCGGCATATAGCTCACTTTGTTTATATAATTCAAATTTGGATGTATATGCAATTTTTTGTGTCAATGTGTCAATACAATATACTATCTTTCTGTCATACAAAATAATTATATTTTTAGAATCTTGCGTGAAAGTAAAGTATGAAATTATTTTATGTCGCTCCGAAGTTTTAAAAATCATTGGTGGTTTGGTCGTATTTTTCAAATCAAAAATAAATACTGCGACATCTTCGCCATCTTTTTTGGTTTCTTGAACTTTTGCTGCAAGCCAAGTACCATCCGGCGAAACTTTAATATAACCCTTTACCGAAAAATCACTTATCCCTAAAGGGTTTCCAGAATGTAATTCATATTCCATTTTACCAGAAAAAACATCCCAACACTTTATTATTCCAGCATCATCTATTGTATAACAATGTTCATCATAATACACATATTCCATAACATTATTTAAATGATTCTCCGGTGTGAAATTTTCCTTTGTTAAAGCCGAATTAGAAAAGTCAACTGATAATGCATTATTAGGGCCTATGCGACTACAATTTATATTAAAAAAACAACAGTTTTTTAAATTTAATCCACTCAAATTTAAGCCAGAATATTCCTTTCGCCCAAACAATATAGAAGAAAGAATATTAGGCAAAATGTGTTCTGTTTCTATTTTTAAGGCATGCAATTTACGACAATAATCTATCGCATTAGTCAAAACCTTTTGCTCATCATATTTAGCTATAGGTAATAACCAGCTTGATTTTTTATCATCATAATACGGACGATTACGATGCTCCATTAATATTTCACTTATAAAATGTGATTTATGTAATTGCCAGTAACGCACATCAAGAAATTTTTTTACTTCATTGTAAAAACTAATTTTGCAATCAATAGTTTTATTCGGCTCTACACACTGCAGCATTGACAATATTTGTATATCCCAAACTGAAGAGAAATAGTCACGGAATTGATGATGGCAAAAAGAGTATCGAACTCTTTTATCAAAATCTCCATCATCAACCGAATATTGATAAACAATACCTAAATAATCATATATACATGTTATTACATCATCAATATTCGGTTTTCCATTTATACATAATGACTCTAAAATATCATTTATTATTTTACCATTATATTCAAAGTCCTTAAACGGATTGACACTACTACAAAAAAGTATTTTAACTTTATCAAATGCTTCCTTTATAACATCATTGAATTTTTTATAGCTCATATAAAATATATCGTTATTCTCAAACACCCATCCAATATATGGGATTATAAAGTTAAGGATAAATGTAATCTGTTTCTCATTTAATCTACAGCTATTAGTTTCAAGCATACGCTTTCTGGTGTTATAAAAAACTGAGTTACGATGAAAAAATGTGTACAATATTTCACCAGCTGTCTCAGGTAAAAAAGCATCCCTTTCTGCTTTCGTTGCAAACATACATAAATATAAAGGAAACCTCAAACATTTTAAAAGGGAATCACATTCTTTAACTTCCCCAATGACTATATCGGAAATATTGCATTCCCTTAAATATTTAAAAATCTCTTTCTTTTTTAGACCAACTAAATATATATTATCAAACTCGTTAGTGTAGTATGCCGATTGCGTCATCCTGCTCGTTGTAATGATACGAACATTTTCATATCTGCTTAATGTGGAGATTTCATTGCTAATATGCATTCTCACCGAATTATCCGTACTTATTTCATTAAATCCGTCAAGTAAAAGAATATACTGTGGTTTACGATAGATATTTTCTCTTTGCAACTCTTTCTCTATCATATCCAAAGTGTCACTTGATACATTATCAATAGATGTATGATTTTCAAGCAATTGTCCAATGTATCGTGTAATAAAGTTAGTCTTTCTTAAAGAATCATTATACCAATTTTCTATATTTCTTGGGCAACGGTTTAATTCAACGAAAACAAATACAGCTCTCGACTCCATGTATTCTTTAGGTTTGCCATTTGCCTGCAAAAACTCCTTGCCCATTAAATCCTGCAAAAATGTAGTTTTGCCAATGCCGCCATCTCCTATAATAGCAACACTATTATTAGTTCCTTCACAAAGCTCCTTCACTGGTGCAATTTTACCCTCTTCTGTTTTACCATATGATACAAAATGAGTATTTGTTAAAAAACCTTGCGGAAGTAGCTTTTTTATAATATTTAAATTATAAAATCGGTTACCTTTTTCGTGAGAAATCAAATAATTTCGTTGTGATGCAAGCCACAATTTTTTCTTAAACTTCAGTTCCTCTGCAGTATACTGAAGGTTCATAAAATCCAAATTTAATGAATAATGTTCTTTTATCTGTTTTTTCTCTCTTTTATTTCTTTGTATTGTATTATAATTACTACACACAATACAACATGCAATAAATCGAGCTAATTCTGATACTTGTAAAGGATTACAATTTGCTACAATTCTCTCCTTATCACAACTATTCATATACTCACATTTATTTAAAAGTTCAATAATTGAATCAAATATTCTCTTATGTGCCCCAGCCACCTTAAGATAATTATTTTGAATATTAGAGCACAACAAATCAAATTTATTTGTCAGGCATAAATCGCGAGTAACTTCTTGCGGTAATGCTCTTTTGGCATAAAATATTTTCTTGGCAATTTCTTCATCATTATCCAGACTATTATCATAATAAATATTTGAAAAAATGCACTTAAAGCAATCAAAAGTCCTGAATCCCATAGCCGCAACATTTTCATATAAAATCTTTAAAATTTCGTCTAAAAACATAAAATCATCCTTTTGGTTCTAATTTGGCATATAAATTGCCCCTGACATTATCTGCATATCCTACTATAATTTAACTTGCAAGTATACATAAATTGTACCATTTTTTGTTGTAACAATCAATAAATTTATCTTTCAAAATTTCAATATAGATTATATATCGTTATCAGCAGAAAATATATAGTCATTTTAAAATTTACTTGCACATATAAAATCCAAAAAAACCAGGAGGCATAACAATGAATATCTTTTCAAATTTTTATTATGAATTTTTAAATGGATTAAAAAGTTTTTGTGGTGGGTTTGATGGTTTATTCTATACATTAACCATTTTAATTTGCATAAACCTACTGTCTGAACTTATGTGTAATGTTATAAAAAAAGTGTTTTTATTAAGAATATGCTTAAAAAGTATATTTAGAAAAATATTAATACTTCTTCTTGTTGGAATTGCAAACATGCTTGATGTCCATATCTTCAATTATACTCAATTTCTACGCAATGCCGTGTTATTGTTTTACATATATCACACAGGGATTTCTATTTTACAAAATGCAACATACCTTGAGTTACCACTTCCCCCAAAACTAAAAACCGCAATTGACCAACTTGGAGATAAAACAAACACTGCTTAGCAAATTATGGTTGTACAACAACCGTTTATTCACGCCCACCTATATAGCAGGCAGGCGTGTTTTTTTACTTGTCAAGTAACCAATCTATTAAATTTATAACCTTTATTCCGTTATAATTCCCAATAGATAACTTATCAAGTGTCAATACAAATTTTTCATAATTATCTTTGATACTTTCAAGTGATTTCATTTCTCTTTTAAAGGTTTCTTCGGCAGTCATATCCGCAGTTACCTGTATATAAGTGTATACGCCCTGCTTTTCGCATACAAAATCCACTTCTGTATTACCCATTTTGCCAACCGTTACCTTATTACCTCTGCGAACCAACTCAAAATAAACTATATTTTCAAGCGAAAATCCAAGGTCATAACTTCGGCGAGGTAATATATGATTTCGTATACCAAGGTCAACCATATAATATTTTTTCCCAACTTGTAAAAGTTCTTTTCCAACTACATCAATTCTTTCTACCGGATAAAATATAAATGATTCCGTCAATGCCTCCACATAATCATTTACGGTATTCGGCGATATTTTTCGCCCGTTTGAAATTAAATAATCTGTAATACTTCTCACCGATACAGGATTCCCTATTACACTGGCTAAATATTTTGCTATTGTTTTAAGAAGTGCAACATCTGTTATTTTTCTTTTAATAGGATCTTTTTCCTTTCGCCTCTGGCGGTCTTCAATATCTTTAATAATAACCGTATTATATATACCCTCAAGATATGTTTCTACCTTTTCATCGGTGCGTTCCATTTTGGCAACATAAGGCATTGCACCACATTTCATATATTCTCTAAATCCGGTTTCTTTATCAGATTCTGTTAATGCAAGAAATTCCTTGAATGACAACGGAACCATTTTTATTTCTACATATCGTCCTGTGAGCAAGGTCGCCAAATCACCGGACAACATATATGCGTTTGAGCCTGTAATATATATGTCAATATTTTCCTTTACATAAAGACTGTCAACAACCTTTTCATAGCCTTCTACCTTGTGTATTTCATCAAGGAAGATATAAGTCATTTTATCATTCTGCAAACACTCTTTGAGATAGGCATACAGCTTTTTATAATCAAGCAGCTCGTCATACTCCATTTCTTCAAAGTTTACACTTATAATTTGCTCTTTTAAAATTCCGTTTTCTATCAAATAGTCTTGATATTGTTCAAGCAACTTTGATTTACCACAACGGCGAATACCTGTGATTACTTTAATCACCTGTTCATCTTTCCATGATTTTAGTTGTTCCAAGTATTCTGTTCTTATAACCATATTAAGCACCTCCTATCATTATTAACGTTCTCATTATAGCATATAATACGCAAAAAGTCAATATATATTCCCATTTCGGAACAAACTTTAAGTATTCTAACTATTTATTTTAATTTAGAAAAATACAAAACCTATTGATTGCAAAACTCTGTAAAAAATTTTAGTTGACATATATTTTATTTCTTGGATGCTTATTTCTCAAAATTTCTTTTTGTTTTGAAGATGCAACATGTGTATATCGTTGCGTAGTTACTATTGAGCTATGACCTAATATCCTTTGAATATACCTTATATCTACATCCTCTTCCAACAACATTGTTGCCACTGAATGTCTAAACATATGCGGCGTTACACTAATTTTACACTCTATTTGATTTGCAAGTTTTTTTAAAATAATTCTTATTGACTGGTCTAATATTTTACTTTTCCTATTATTTAAAAAGAAGTATCCTTCCCTTTGTATATCTTCTTTAAATATATACTCATATTTTCTTAGTATAACCAATACATCCTTATTTTCAATTTCTATAATTCGTTCTCTTGAACCTTTCCCCAAAATTCTAACTGTCTGTGATTTTAAATCAACATCATCAGACTTTAAATTACATATCTCCGAAACCCTCGCCCCGGTTGCAAATAGCATCTCTACTACTGCCGTATCTCTTATCCTTTTTGCTTTAACTGCTTCATTATGTGCATTGTCTATGTTTTTATATGCTATTGATATAAGGCTATTTATTATATGATTAGGTATTATTCTCGGTAAAAGCATTGGTTCTGAAAATCGTGTATCTATTTTATCAAACGGATTACTGCTTATTATCTCATAATAATACAGATAATGTATTAACGCCTTTAACGAGGCAATTTTTCGGCGTATAGTTTTAGGCTTAAATCTTTTATGGATATTTTCAATATAATCAACTATATCTTCCTTAGCAATGCTCATATTAGCTTTACAATTTAAAAATTGTTCTAAATCAATTTTGTATGCCTTAACGGTATGCGCGCTCAAGTGTTTTTGTATCTCACAATATCTCAAATACTTCTCTATTTCTTTTTCCAAATTTAACATATTTTTCGCTCCTGTATAATTTATTTATATAAATTATACTCTGCTATAAAAAATACATCAATATAACTTGACATATCCCTTAATTACTTGCATTCACATTAAACCATTAATTGACAATTTACGATTTTTATAGTATAATGTGTATCATAATTAAATAAAGGATAACTTGCAATTATCAATTATAGGAGGCTTTAACACATGGCGGAGATAAATTTTGAAAAATACATAAATATAGCAAGATCAAACAAAACAAAATATATGATTTGTTTTGTAACAAATGTAGATGGAAAAACAGATATAAAAGATTATCCTATGACTAATGATAGCATTTTAACAGAATACTTTACTGAAGATGAATATAATACAATTCTTAATGCAATCAAAGAAATTGGATTTTATGTAAAAGTGTTTTTTAATGAAATAGAGTTTATTGACTATATCAACAATAATAAACATAATAATATCATTGTATTCAACTTGGCAAGGAATGGAAAAGGTCTGTGTAAAAAAGCTCTTATCCCTTCATTTTGCGAATTTCATAATATTCCACATACTGGTTCAAATGCATATACGGTTTGTTTGGGTAGACATAAATTTCATTATAATAAATTACTTTCTTCATTTGATTTAAATGTTGTAAATTCATGGCTATATGGTGAAAACGGATGGTTATTTGACGATAAACCACCTGTAGGCACAAAAATCATTATAAAGCCCACTTTTGAATCTGCATCCAGAGGGGTACGGGATACTTCGATTTTTGTATATGAAAATAATGATACAATTCTTAAGAAATTACAATGCGAATTTCAGCAAGACATAATTGCTCAAGAATTTGTTAGTGGATATGAAATTCAAGTGCCAATCATTATGGATGCTAACATTCCAACGGCAGTAGACACTATAGGTATTTCAATGAATGATGATTTATGTCTAAAAGATAAAATTATTACTTACGATTTAGCTTTTTCAGAGGAATATAATTTTTATTCTTTCAATGAATGTTCATCTGAGGTTAAAAGAGAGATGTTGAGCACTTCTGAACGAATTGCTAAGGTTTTAGGGATGAAAAATTATGGAAGATGTGATTATAGACTTACTGAATGTGGACAATTTTACTTAACTGATATATCAACACACCCTTATTTGATACATCATAGTGCTTTTGCCTACATGTTCTTAAATGCTGGATACAGTTATAGTGATATTTTTGCGTACATTATAGGTAATACGATTAACGAATATGAGAAGGAAAATGAAAATATATATTAAAAAAGCAACTACAAATGACATTGAAGTACTGACAAATTTAGAATATGATATATGGCGCAGCACGTATAGGGGTATATTACCAGACAGATATCTTGATGATTTAAATAAAAAGCATATACAAGAAAAATTTTCACTACGACTATGCGATGTTAACATTGACGTATATTTAATAAATATTAATAATTTAGAAGTTGGATATTTCGTTCTGCAATACAGTGATCATATTTTAGAGGTTAAAAAATTGTACATTTTAGAAGGATATCAAAATATTGGTATAGGTTCTTCTGTTGCTGATTATATAAAAACAAAGGCAATAGAACATAATATAGAAGTCGTTGAATCATGGATAATAGAAAACAATCATATATCTGAAAGCTTTCATAAAAAACTTGGTTTTACAAAAACCGATATTTCTGTTCCATTGCCGGCATTCAACAATGTTTTGAAAAATAAATACATTAAAATTCTGACCAGTATTGACAATCAGATACAATAAAAAGATGTGTCCAATAGTCATCAACTCTTTCGGGTAGATTTTTTTTGAAAACTTCTTCTAACTGAGAATAGGACATATTATCAATTTTACTGTCTATTATATATTTTAAAGCATTATATCTGTTTATTATAATGCTTTTTTCATTTTTGCAAATAGCAGGAATTAAATAGTCTAAATCGTCAAAAATTTTTGATGCTTCAGCATAATCGTTTTTTAACAATAGAAATACTATATAATTGAAAGTAAAAAGATATGTATAATAGTCATTATGCACGTTAAGTTTGTTTTCATTATAAAGTGTATACATAATATTTATTGCAGTGTCGAGATTTTTAAATGATAAGTATATTGCCTTATTGTTTTTAAGCAATTTATTCTTTTCGTATTCAGGGTTTAATTTACATATACTTTCAAGTTCATTATAGCACTGATGCTCATTCAATTCTTTGCTCAAATATCTGGATAATACGCAGTTGTTCATAAATTTAAATATATGAGGAAAGTCATTTGTGAAAGTTTCAGCTAGAAATATGGAAGCTTGCGTTGATATGGCTAATGCTTCGTCATACCTGGACGAACATATACACATTGCAATATAATTAGTTGCTACCATAATAAATTCCTTTGGATATATGTTCTTTTTAGTTTCAAAAAATTCAAAACTCTTTTTGGTTTTCAGATATGCAACATCGGTGTTGTAAAGACTTGGAGATACACGTTGTATTATATTGCTTAAAATTTTCAAATTCTCGTCAATTTTACTCATCTTCGATAGACGATATATGATTTGTTTTTCCGTGGTTTTTGCTTTTTCATAATTATTTAATCTGTTTATACAAAGCAAAAAGAGTAATGTTGCGGATTTTGCCCATTGATATAAATCAATCGTCATATCGTCAAATATTCTATCCAATATTGTTTCAGCTTCTAAAAAGTCACTAAAATCTGTACAATGATATAAAATAAAAGCCATAACGTAATCTCGCTCTACAATAACCAATTCATCGACATAGTTATCCGTAGCATTGACAATATCCCTCGCTGCAATATATTCACCATTTTTATGTATAAGCTCAAATGCATTAGTAATCGAACTTAATACATCAAAATTTTCTTTAGATTTGCTTATTGCAGACAAATAATTAGGATTAATAAATTTTTGTTCGACAACATTTCTTATGCAGTACACAGTTAGAACATCTAAAGCTTTGTCAAATTGTTCTGATTTTTTTAAATGAAAGTATCTATTATACAAATCAGATGGGACATACTGTGCTAAAACCTCAGCCAATTGATAGTGAACTTTGATACGTGGCTCAATTAAATTCTCTAAAAAATAATCATAAATGTAGTCTGCGGAAAACTTCCATACTCCATTTTTTTCATATATAAAGTGCTCATTTTTAGCAGTATTTAAAATTATTTTAAGATCATATACGGTTTTTTCCAATAGATATCTTAATAGATTTTCATCGAATTTTTTACCAATAACAGATGCATATCCGAGTGAAGACTCAATCGTTCTATCTGCATCTATCAATTCTAATTTTCTCTTAATGATTGATTTAATAATATATTCTACCCTATTATTTTCATTAGAGGTGTCAAAAATCGAAGGGGAGAAACCAAGCAAATCTTCAACAATTCCATAATTGCCTTCTGTTAAATAATATAAGTTTTCTTTTTCATCCACAGATAATAGAGATAAATTCGTCTTTTCAATCCTGTCCAAAAAATCCTTAAGAAGAACATTTTTAATTTCTATATCTATCTTTTCTTTAAAATTCAAGGAATTTTTATCAATTGTTTGAGTAGTTACTACAAATACATCATTAAATGCGGATATATCAGAATAATATTTTAATTCAATAATTTTATTAAGTAATTTTATAGAACAATCATCCCATTTATCAATATTATCAGCTAGAATCACCAAATTTCTTTTTTCTGCAAGTGTAAAAATACGTTTAACAATTTCTAATTCAGTGTCATTTAATGTGAATAAAATATGTGATAACATATAACTATCAAGAGACATAAGAAGATTAGAAATATTACCAAGCACACTTGACAGAGATGACATCATGATTGAAATAGTATTTTTGGTCAAATTACCAATCATATTGACTTCGCTTATTCCTGAATGGAAGACAGAATAATCACTAGAAAACATTATATCATCGTTGCTCAAAAACAACACAGAATATCCGTCGTTACTTAATGTGCATTTCAATAATTTAAGTAAATAAGTCTTTCCAGAGCGCATTCCTCCATAGACAGAATATATATTACCAGTTGATGTATTTATTTCGTTTAATAGTAGGTCGCTTATTTGCTCTATTTTATATTCCGCCATGTGTTAAAGCCTCCTATAATTGATAATTGCAAGTTATCCTTTATTAACACACTTTTCGCATATAAAATTATAATAATTCTATGATAACAAAAAGGTTCTATGGAAAGCATAATTTCCACAGAACCTTTTTGTTTATTAAAATATATCAATCTATATTATAATATATTTTCAACTTTCAATCACTTTTAATTTTTACGATAATCTAAAACAAACTTCAGATTATCGTAACTCCAATAAATTAACTTTTATTTTCTTCCATTCTTAATTCATCTTGTATCCTTCTGTAATCTTTCTCCTCTTTTTCCGTTGCATTCCTGATAGCATATTTACCACAATCCGGACATTGTTCAATATCCTTTTCTGCCTCAAATACATAATTGCAATTATCGCATTGATATATCATGTTTTCACCTCTTTTTTGCTTTCATTTTCTATGTATTCATGTATATCCTCTTTGCTGATTTTTTTAATATTCTCTCGTGAATTTCTTGCTCTTGTAATCCACAAATCACTGTCTGTTATAACATAAAATTTTAACCTTGTATATGGCTCTCCGTATCCACTCTCTATAATTGCTTCTACTATCTCATTCAACTTATTTTTTACTTCAATTTTCATTCTTTCAACTCCAGACTTTGATATAAAATATCTCTGTCTAAAAAGATTATACTACTAATCAGACAGAGAATCAACTACTATTCTTCTACGAACTGCTCTAATATTGATTTACATTCTTTCGAGGTAAATCCCCAGAGAATTGTGCTTAAAATCTCTATCGCTTTTCTCCGACGATTAAAGTATGTTTTCCAAGCCATAGATTCAGTTTTTTCCTCAATCTTCCTTATGGTATCTTCAATTCGTTTGCAAGGCTTGTCCGAAAGATATGTATAGTATAATATCCAGTAAAATTCTTCTCCGTCACGCTGGTGTTTACGCATAATATTCACAGCTGCTTCTATAATTTTCAGCATCTTTTTATTGCGTTCCATAGACCTCATTTGCTCATGAATATGAGTACCGGTAAAATTAGCACCTGCCTCGTATGACATCTCCAAGAACTCCTCCAATTTACAATCCATCTCAAGTTCAAAACTAACCTGTGCCTGAAGGGTTGATACATCTATACTCCATACCACATCCCTATACTTTTTGAGCAGCACTTCTGTATTGTGATACAAATATTCTTCTCGACTTTGTTTCTTTTCATCCTGCATCTTATTTCCCTCCTTGTCCGTATAAATCGTGATTTACTTCAGCTCTATAATATGGGCTTATTGTCGCATACGAGTTATATAACGCCGTTATTAAATAACTCTTTATATTTTTAATTTTAGTGGTATTTTTCTTCAAACAATCAATCACATATTCTATATGTTCATCCGTCAGCTTCAAAAATCTGCTCTTGACTACCTCTGTTGGCATTCCCTCTTGATTGATGTCAATATACGGTCGTTTGCTGCATATAATATCAAGCATTATTCCCCCTATACCTTCAATAAGCTCTTCGTCATAGTTACAAATAAGCTTATTGTAACCAATGTTTTGATAAATCAGATTTCGATATTGCCTGCGCATTTCTATCTCATCTGTCACTCTATCATCTGCACTACTTATTTCAACACCTTTTGATGGATAAGATGTGATAGATTCAATATCACTCATCTCAGTATTATTTATTTTATTATAATTAAACTCAGTATTGTTAGAGTCGGTTTTCCCGAAGTCCAGCGTTCTATTTTTTAGAAGTTCAGACTTCGATTTTTCAGAAGTCTGGTGTTCTGTTTTTCCGAAATCTTGAGGTCGATTTTTCAGAAGTCCAGAGTTCTGTTTTTCAGAAGTCAAGACTTCGACACCATCCGAAAGTCCGGAGTTCTGTTTTCCAGAAGTCTGAAAAACACATGGTTTTTCTGCATTTTTATTTTCTTCAGCCTTACAGCTCTCACAAGTTTCCTTATCATCTCTCGTGTTAAAATTCATAACATATATAAGTGTTGGTTTGCCAAGACCTTGTTTCTTTCTTTGAATTAAACCACAACCTTTTTCTGTATCGAGTTCAGCAAATAATCTGACACCTTTATCCTTACCAATTCCCATAAAATCCATAGCATCTTCTAACTTAAAATAGATATACACATGATTATCTTCATCTATCCAACCATTTTTTACAGATAAAGACATTCTATCAAGCAATAATCCATATAAGACTTTGGCTTCAATTGATAATCCCGAAAACTTTTTACTTGTAAATAAAATTTTAGGGATTCTATAAAAACTATACTGCTCCGCTTCCTCACCACGGAAATAATCAAATTTATTTTTTAACATATCTTGCATTTTTCTACCTCCAAAATTGTATAAGAAAACAGACCATATAAAAAAATGATCTGCTAAAACTATATTCAGTTTTAAGTTACTATTTGTGTATAAAAAAGCAGAGAAGATATGCCTTGCAAAAACTGCCGACATCTTCTCCGCAAATATAATATATTTCAAATTTCTATCTATGTACAGTTATGCATTGATAGAAATTAGATTAGTTTTTCACCTCCCATTTGCTCTATATTTTGACTTTTAAATTTTTTACTCGTTTTATTTCCAGAAAATAAAAAAAGTACAAGTTCTGAAACCCCTAATCTTATAAGGATTTCTCCACTTGTACTTATTATGGCACAATCTTCTATTACAATAACTTTCCCTGATACAGGAGTGGCTACAACAGGTCTTACCTCTTCATGTTTCTCGTGAAACGCTCCGCATATATAAAGGGACATAAGACCCGCTAGCAACATTAAACCCAAAAACACCTTTCTTTTATCAGTAAATAAAAACAAAAACACCACCTCAATAAAACCTATGAGGCAGTGTTTATAAATATGAATTCTACTTTTTACGGGGAGCACCATTTTTGTACATGAGCTTTCCGAATATAAAGTTCTTTATACTTATTCTTTTTAATCCAAGTAAATATCCTAATACAAAAATCACAGGCTGAAACAATACCCAAAGTAAGTACACAAAAATATTTCCATTAGTTAAAAAGGCACACATTGGGAAAAACCAGATTTTAAAAATCATATCTGTTGTTCCGAACGATTTTACTCCTGTAAGGAAAAAGTCTGTTTCGCCGTTTATAAAAGGCAGATTAATATACCAAATGTCAGGGAAGATTACCCTTAAAAGAAACAATATTCCCGGTACAACCAGCATAACCCCTGCGGCTTGAACAGCAAACTTTTTATCAGGATAGAACCCCGGTATTTTTCTGCTGTCTTTATAGCCATAATTCCATCCAACAGGATACAACAGCAAAACATATATCAAAAACGAAATGGTTGTAAATAAATATGGCCATCTCTGCGCCAGACTGAAAAATGGAATTACCATGAATATAGAAAAGAGAACAACGGACAAATGGCATCCATATACTCTCATTGTGGCTTTAAATATCTTCATAACACTTCTCCTTTACGTGAATAAACCAAAGAAAATTATATCACGGATATTTAAAAATGTCAATTATCATTATACCATTGAATTATAAACAAATCTCAAATTCATTATAGCCCTTTGAATAAAGCTTTATTGTCTTTACTACACTTTTTTCATTAACTGTGATTTCCACATCATATTCTCCATAGAAACCTTTAAAACTTGCGACACCGTCATTATCTGTTACAACCTCTGTCTCTGTGTGCCACTTATTTTGAATTAAGTTTTTTATAGTATAATAAGCAGGCTTTGGCGTCATATCAAATCTTAAAAGTCCGCCATGATATATATTTTCTCCCAGCGTCATATCTCCCTGTGATGCCTTAATTTTTTCAGGATCCGGATCCCACACATGGGCGTAACCGTCTGCTAAATTCCAATATATTATTTGTTCCATAGCAGGGTAAGAAAACCATATTGAATATAATATTTCTATAAGTTCTGCCTGAATTTTTTCATCCTCTTCATTCCAAGAATGAGCAGGGATAGTAACCTCGGTAATCTGCAAGGGTTTGCCAAGTCCGGCATACAAATCAAACCAATCATAAAGCTTTTTCGGGTCATAGCATGGTCTTGTATACTCATATTCATTCTCTTTGGAACAAAACATGTGATACTGCATACCAATTGCATCAATTCTTGCACCCTTTAGTATATTTGCCTCTATGTATGAATAATACCTCGCTGATGTTCTGCATTGTTCCTTAAATGATAATGGTGCTCCTTCGTTTATTACAAGCTGATTTCCGGGGAAATACTTTTCCGCAAGCTTAAAGCACCATTCAATATAATCAGGCTCATTATAAAATGACGTAGCACCTTTTTCCCAAGCCATTTCGTTTGTAACCTCTATTGTTGTAATTTTATCTTTATATCTGTCAGCTATCTCCTTATATCTTCTTTTAAGCTCAGTCTTAACCTCTGCCACAGGGGCATCCGAGAGCCATTTAGGGAAAAACTGTTCATAAGCAAGTCCGTGTTCTCGTGGCTCTATACCATGTTTTTGGCAAAATTCCATACATAAATCAATAGCAGGTCTGCGATATAGCTTTTCACTGTCTTTATTATATCTGAATTTGCCCTTTTCAGGTTCTGTTGAATTCCAATAAAAAGGCAGTGTTGCCATATTAAATACATCAGCAAAGTATTTCTTATACAGGTCATTTTTCTCCTGTGTTTCAAGTTCGTCAAGCAAAAATAAATTAGCACCGAATTTAAACTCATGTTTCTTTTGTTTAAGAGTAATTTTAGCGTTTGGAACAACATTTCCGTCATTGTCTTTAATGGTTATGTTACCACAGCCTTTTCGATAATTCTCAATTCCAAAATTTATCTTTTCATCCAAATAGTCCTTTTGTTTTTCAAACTGTTCAAAAATCTTTCTTCTGTCATCCACAAAATCAACCTCCTTTTATATATTTTATCATTTACATAGCCAGCTTTACACTTGAAAAACGATGCAAAAGGTTGATTTTTCGAAATCAAAATGATATAATTACATATATTTTGGAGGTGTTTTTTCGTGATTTTCGAGCAAGAAACTGTTGCGTTTCAAATTTTAGACGTGTTATATCTTGACCAAATAAATTCAAAGTCTTATAACACAAACCGCAATTTTGATGCATTATCCTTCAGATTAGAGGCAGACACTGTAATAGAGTGTAATGGAATTAAGACTGAATTTACTGATAACTCCATCTGCTATGCATCTTCCCATGTTGATTACACAAGAATTGCAAAAAAGGATAAACTTATTGTTGTTCATTTCGAATCTTTTAACTATCATTCAACGCATATAGAAAGTTTTTATCCCGCAGAACATGAAAAATACGCCCTTCTTTTTAAAGAAATATTAGAGTGCTGGAATAAAAAAGAAATATCATATAAGCATGATGCCTCTGCCCTGCTTTGTAATATATTTGCTAAGCTTTATATGGATAACCAAAAGAACTATTTGCAAAATTCTAAGATAGATTTATCTGTAAGATATATGGAAGAAAACTGCTTTAATAAAGATTTTTCTCTGACCGTTGCCGCAGAAAAATCATTTATAAGCGACACATATTTTCGTAAGCTGTTTAAAGAAGAATTTGGCATTTCACCAAAACAATATATTATAAAGAAACGAATAAAATATGCCGCATCGCTGATTATCGCAGGATATTATACTCTACCCGAAATATCGGAAATGTGCGGCTATAATGACTATAAACATTTTTCTGTTGAGTTTAAAAAAATAATGGGAATTTCCCCTTCAAAGTATATTTATAACTATTGGGATAGGCCCTGAAATTTTTGTATATTATTTAATACTTTTAGTATGCTTTAACAGGTCTTTGTAATTGACATCCCATATTGTTTGGTGTATACTTATATGTGAATTTATAGCGAATTTTCCAGAAAGGTAAGTGAAACAAATGAAAGCAGTAATGTATGGAGCAGGAAATATTGGCAGGGGCTTTATAGGTCAGTTGCTCAGCCAATCAGGATACCAGGTATCCTTTATAGATGTTAATATGGAGGTTATTAATGCACTTAATGACCGCAAAGAATATCCTGTTGAAATTCTAGAAAAATCATCTAACAAAGAGGTTATTGTTAAAAATGTAAACGGTGTTAACGGAATGGACGCAGATGCAGTAGCAGAAGCAATCAACCAGGCAGACGTTATGGCAACTGCTGTTGGTGTAAATGTTCTTCCACGTATTGCAGGAAATATAGCAAACGGTCTTAAAAAACGCTGGGAAAACGGAAACACCTCACCTTTTAACATTATTATATGCGAGAACTTAATCGGTGCAGATTCTTTCCTTGCAGGCAAGGTAAAGGAATGTCTTACAGATGATGAATGTGAAATCTTTGATAAATCAGTTGGCATGGTTGAAGCATCTATCGGCAGAATGGTTCCAATCCAGACCCCCGAAATGACAAAAGGTGATATTTTAAGAGTATGTGTTGAACCTTACTGCAACCTTATTGTTGATAAAGATGCCTTTAAAGGCGATATCCCTCCGATTGAAAATATGTCTGCATATCCAAAGTTCCAGCTTTATATTGAGCGTAAGCTTTTCATACATAACATGGGTCATTCCATGACTGCTTACTTTGGTAACTTAAAAGGCTATGAATATATATGGCAGGCAATCGAAGATGCTGAAATCCGCGCAATGGTTCTTCATGGCATGATGGCATCTGCTGTTGCTCTTGCCCAAAAATACGATGTTCCTACCGTTCCTCTCTTTGACCATGTAGGAGATTTAATCTACCGCTTTACAAATCAAAAACTTGGCGACACCGTTTTCCGTGTAGGCAGAGATTTAAAACGTAAGCTCTCTCATGATGACCGTCTGGTTGGAGCTATACGCACATGTAAAGAGATGGGTATTAACCCTGTATTCCAATATGCGGCTGTTGCGGCAGCTATGAACTTCCAATTTGACGAAAGTTCACAGCTTTCTCCCGAGGAAATCCTTACAGAAATTTCAGGTCTTGAAAAGGGTTCGGAAGAATATAACTCTATTATGGAATTTGTTCCTCTTGCAAAAGAAGATAACGCTTTAACAAAGATGACAGAAAAGGCTCTTGAAATGATTAGTGAAAAATACTAATTTATAAGGGCGTGTCTCAATAAGTGATTTTCACTGAATTGAGGCAACGCCCTATTTTTATGTCTAATCAGGGCTGCCTCACTTATTTAGTGAGACAGCCCCTTTGTGTTCTACTTATTAGCTTTTTCCATGTCTTTATTTCGGATTTCAACACGTCTTACTTTACCGCTGATAGTCTTTGGAAGTTCGTCAACAAACTCGACTATTCTTGGATATTTATAAGGTGCTGTGTGAGTTTTTACATACTCCTGAACATCTTTTTTAAGTTCATCTGTACCCTCTGTATCCTTGGTAAGAACTATTGTTGCTTTAACAATCTGACCTCTTACCTCATCAGGAACTGCGGTGATTGCACATTCCAGAACATAGGGAAGCTCCATGATAACACTTTCAATCTCGAAAGGTCCGATACGGTAGCCTGATGATTTGATAACGTCATCGATACGTCCTACATACCAGAGATAACCGTCTTCGTCCATTGTTGCCTGGTCGCCTGTGTGGTAATATCCGTCGTGCCATACATCCTTTGTCTTTTCATCATCAAGATAATAGCCGATAAAGAGTCCGCACGGTGCACCATCCTTGGTACGTACACAGATTTCGCCTGTATCACCTGTTTTACATTCATTTCCGTCAGGGTCAAGAATTACAACATCATAAAGCGGACTTGGTTTACCCATTGAGCCGATTTTTGGTGTTGAGCCAACAAAATTGGCAATTGAAAGGGTAGTTTCTGTCTGTCCGAAGCCTTCCATTATTTTAAGACCTGTTGCCTTATAGAACTGATTATAAACCTCAGGATTAAGTGCTTCACCTGCTGTGGTTGCATATTCAATAGATGAAAGGTCATACTTTGACAAATCTTCCTTGATGAAGAATCTGTACATGGTAGGCGGTGCACAGAATGTAGTGATGTTATACTTCTTAAAGAGGGGTAATATATCTTCGGAATGGAATCTGTCGAAGTCATAGGTGAATACCCCTGCCTCGCAAAGCCATTGTCCGTAGAGCTTGCCCCAGAGTGCCTTACCCCAGCCTGTGTCGGAAATGGTAAAGTGGAGCCCGTCGGGGTTTACATTGTGCCAATGCTTTGCGGTAGGATAATGTCCCAACGCATATTTATATGAGTGGGTAGCGATACGCGGATAGCCTGTTGTTCCTGATGTGAACAGCATAAGCATTGGGTCGTTTCCGCAGGGAGAATCCTCTGTGCGGAAGTAATGTGTGCTGAATCGCTCCATCTCCACATTGAAATCGTTCCAACCCTCTTTTGTTCCGCCAACCAAAATTTTCTTCATATCGGGGAACGCTTTTGCCGCCTTTTCAGCCTCCTCGGACACATCACCGTCTGCAGTACAAACGATTGCCTTAACCTTTGCGGCTTTGTATCTGTATTCAAAGTCGTGTTCTACAAGCTGATTGGTAGCAGGGATTGCGATAGCTCCAATCTTATGAAGTGCAAGCATACAGAACCAGAACTGGTAATGACGCTTAAGCACAAGCATAACTGTATCGCCTTTTTTAATTCCCAGAGATTCAAAATAGTTTGCAGTCTTTGCAGAATATTTCTTCATGTCTGAGAATGTAAATCTTCTGTCGCTCTTGTCATTTGCAACCCACATCATAGCAAGCTTATCAGGGGCTTTTTTGGCAATGGCATCAACACAGTCAAAGGCAAAATTGAACTTATCCTCGTTCTTAAACTCTATTCCGCTGAATACTCCATTTTCGTCATAGAAGGATTCGATAAAATCATCTGCAACGGTTTTTGTCTTTTCTTTTTGAGCTTTAGCTGTCTTTGCAACAATAAACGGAGCTTCGGGATATTCCTCGCTGAAATGACCGTCCTGGGGGTTTAAAACAACTGCGTGGAATTCGCATCCGCCTTCGCTTGCCGCAATCATTCCATGGGGGATGATACTGTTATAGAAAATTGAATCACCCTCGTGAAGAACTTCCACATGGTTGCCTACCTGAACCTTTAAAGAGCCCTTAACTATAACGTCAAACTCCTGTCCGTTATGGGAATTGAGCTTGATTGGTGCGTTCTGCTCCTCTGCAAGATATGGGAACTTAACCAAAAATGGTTCAGCCAGCTTATCCTTGAACTTTGGTGCAAGGTTGTTATATACAACACCCTGCTTCTTTATAATCTTAAGACCCTCACCTTTTCTGGTGATGGCAAATGATGTAAGAGTTGTACTGGTACCTTCAAGTATATCAACAACCTCTACATTACAAGCCTTGGCACACTTGTAAATAAAGGTAAAGCTAAAGTCGGTCTCGCCCAACTCCAAAAGCTTATAATCTTCAACCGATACACCTGTGAGCTTTGCAAGCTCTTCCTGTGAATAACCTTTTGCCTCGCGCAGGTCTTTGATTCTTCCTGCGACCTCTTTTAAATTGTACTCCATTTTTTTGCTCCTTTCTATCCCGCCGCTTCTTTATAAAGCCGACACGGATTTGAATAAAACAAAAAACCCATCCCAAAGTTTTTCTTTGAGACGGGTTGTTCAACTCGCGGTACCACTCAAATTGCGGAAAAATTTCCGCCACTTACCGGACTCTATCAAGTCCTTTGCTTTAACGCAGCATTACGGAAGGAGTCTACTCAGCTCGCCTTTCGGTCCTCCAACTCAGAAGTGATGGGTCATTGGAAAGCTTTGCCATTGGCTCGCAGCAACCGCCAACTCTCTCAAGGCTCCACAATCCGACCGTCTTCGTCATAGTTGTTTGTGATATTCAAATTTGAAATGTATTATACACCCTTAAAAACCATTTGTCAATAGTTTTTTTAAAAAATTTATAATTTTACAGAATAATCTTTTTTAAACCCATGTGCACCGAAAATCTGCCATTGTCCCACACCCAATCTCTGCATTACTGCTTTTCTTTCCTCTGCACACAGCTTTGCATTTGTGTCAACCGATGTCATTAGGATAGGCGCATATTGGTTATACTCCGCTTGCTGGGGTGTTAAGCCGTGTGTATTAATAAAAATGTCACCTGTGATTGCTATACACTTGTTATAATCAATAAGCACGATTTCACCGGGCAGATGACCGCCCTTTCCCTCATAAACTTCAAAATGTAATTCCCCGAAATCAAAAAATCCAATTTGGGTAAGTGCTTCCTTCAGCTCCTCCTTATTATTCCATGGAACTGTAATTTTGTCGGGGTTTGCAGTTTTATACGAAGTCAGTATTTTACAGATATTAATATATGGCTTGTGTAATGGATTCTTTTCCCGATATCCGTCTTTTCCCATATATTCATCCTTCAAACATTTCGCAGTTTTTGCACTTGCTATGACCTCATCAAACATAGGCAATAGACCGCAATGGTCAACGTCTGCGTGGGTTACCAGAATTGTTTTACGTATATTTTCAAAATTGGGAACAACTCTCTTGAAAACCTTTAGCATTTCTTCACTGTAACACGCATAACCGCTATCCACAAACAACACACTATCATTACTCTTTATAACTATGGTATTGCTTCCGCAAGGGGGCTCAATAAGGGTTATTTCTGTACTTTCCGTTATCTTATGAGTGCTTACTCTTGGAGCAAACGCCTCTCCCTTTGATGCTCCCAACAGTTCTGCAAATTTACTTATACTGTCAAATGTCCTGTATGGTGACAGACCTTGTTCATCAAGAGTTTGCATGGCAAGGTTAACATGAACAAGAAGCTCACGAGCCACTTCATCCGAAAGTCCCATTGTTTGGGACAGTCCCATAACGTATGTGTTGTAAAATATACTGTTGTCATATACTTTCTCTGAACTGTTATATTCTATAACACGAACCTTACACAGCTTTTCAGCTTCCCTTAAAAAATCGGATACTTTATCAAATTCCTCAACGTACAAGCCCATTTTGAAATACTGATAATCTGTACCGTTTTCCTGAGAACTTATATACGAAATGTTAAAGTTAAAATCACTGATTAGAGCCAGAATATCCGTAACACTTCCCGGTACATCTTCAAGACAAAACTCCAGCAAAACTACACTAGTTTTATTTGTATTCCCATGAAGATATCCTATTTTTTCAAGCTCTGCATCCGCCTTATTAAGTTGGTCTTCCGTACCCTCTGCATCAATAAACAAGGTATGCGAATCAACCGCTTTATTATAACTTACACGGGTAATATTTATGCCTAAGGCCGAAAAACACTTACTTGCTTTAAGGAAAGCTCCGATATGATTAGGCATTGATGTTACATACGTTTTTTTCACTTTACCCACTCCGAAATTATTTTATTCTTTTCATAAATGAATGATTTATTTTTTTAATCCCAGAATTTCCACAGATTCGTCACGCATTTTATATTTAAGGATTTTTCCTGCGGCGTTCATAGGGAATTCTTTGACGAATATAAAGTATTTCGGCACCTTATGTCTTGCAATTGATGCATTACCATACTCACGCATTTCGTTTTCGTCTGCCTCTTCGCCTTTATGGAGGATTATCCATGCACAACATTCTTCGCCGTACTTCTCGTCAGGAACGCCAACCACCTGAACGTCCCTTACCTTTGGATTGGTAAGATAGAATTCCTCAATCTCACGCGGGTAAAGGTTTTCACCGCCGCGGATAATCATATCCTTAAGACGTCCCGTTACTTTATAGTATCCGTCACTGGTTCTGCAGCATATATCACCTGAGTGAAGCCAGCCATCTGCATCAATTGCCTGTGCAGTAGCCTCGGGCATCTTATAATATCCTTTCATGATGTTAAAGCCACGGGCTACAAACTCACCGCTCTCGCCGTCAGGCAGTTCCTCGCCTGTTTCGGGGTCAATAACCTTACATTCAACACCAGGGAAAGGACTTCCCACAGTTTCAACACGGTGGTCAATATCCTCGTTAACCTCCCCCATGGTACAGCCCGGGGATGCCTCTGTCTGACCATATACCGAGATAATCTCTCTCATATTCATTTCGTCTGCCGCACGGCGCATCAAATCAGCAGGACAGTTTGCTCCTGCCATAATGCCTGTTCGCATATATGAAAAATCCGTCTTTGCAAAATCAGGATGATTAAACATGGCAATAAACATGGTGGGCACGCCGTTAAAACAGGTGATATGCTCATCATTTACACAGGCAAGGGATGACTTTGGCGAAAAATATGGAATAGGGCAGAGTGTTCCACCATGGGTCATCATAGATGTCATAGAGAGAACCATGCCGAAGCAATGGAACATAGGCACCTGAATCATCATTCTGTCTGCAGTTGACAAATCCATTCTGTCACCGATTGTCTTACCGTTGTTTACTATATTTCTGTGGGTTAACATAACACCTTTAGGGAAGCCTGTTGTACCTGATGTGTACTGCATATTACAAACATCGTCAGGCTTAACTAAAGAGGCACGTCTTCTAACCTCTTCACTTGGGATAAGGCTGGAGCGAGAGAGCATCTGTTCCCATGTAAGACAACCGTCCATAGAAAATCCAACAGTTACTACATTACGTAAGAACGGCAAATTCTTTGAATAAAGCGCTCTGCCCGGCTCTAAGGTTTTAAGCTCGGGACACAGTTCCTGAATAATCTCTTTATAGTTTATATCCTTACAATATTCTATCATAACAAGAGTATGGGTATCTGATTGCTTTAAAAGATACTCTATCTCATGTATTTTATAGGCTGTGTTAACCGTTACAAGAACAGCACCGATTTTTGTTGTTGCCCAGAATGTAATATACCATTCGGGGACATTGGTTGCCCATACTGCAACATGGTCCCCTGCTTTTACTCCCAAAGAGATAAGCGCCGCCGCACATTCATCAACATCACGTCTGAACTGCTCATAAGTTCTTGTATAGTCAAGGGTCGGATATTTAAAGGCGTATTGGTCAGGATAAGTTGTCGCCATTTTATCCAATACATCAGAGAATGTAGCATCAATTACATCGTATTTCTTCCATACAAATGTACCTGTTTTTGCTCTGTTGTAGTAGGCGTGCTCGTAATTTTTCTTCTCACGCTTAAGTGAGGAAATATAGTTTGCAAAATGGGTCAAAACAATATCTGCATCACTTATTTCCTCGTTCCATGCGGCACAGATATATCCGTCAAAATTAAGGGATGACAGTGCGTTAATCACCTGCTGTACAGGAAGCTCGCCCTCACCGATTAAGACGGTCTTTCCGTCTTTCATATCCCCAAGACGGACATATTTTATATATGCACCCAGACTTTTTATAGTAGTTTCTGCATCCTCGCCTGAACCGAAATATGTTCCTCTTACATTCCATGATGCACCGATTACTGCAGAGGAGAAATAGTTTATTATCTCAATTACCTTTTCAGTATCCGAGAGATAACCTACTGTTTCGAACAAAATCGCAACATCGGTGTTCTCTGCACGTTTTATGGCATTTGTAAGCTTTTGTCCTAATATATCAAAGGATGTTTCTTCTTCTACCCGAACAATAATACATGGGATACCTGCACGGGCTGCCATATCAACATATTTAATGATTATTTCTTCTGTGGTTTCGTCGCTCTCTATAGGATTTGGCATACGGAGAGCCGAAACAGACAAATCCCTGTTAACAAGCTTTCTCTTTGCATCTGCGATACGCTCGCGCCGTAAAATACTGTCATGATGCTTTCTTCGCTCTTCCAAAGCATCGTATATTTCAAAACCCGAAAAACCGTAGTCATAGGCATATCGGCACGTATCCAGCAATGATGCACGTTTCACATTTTTTGTAGAAAATACAATCTTCACGTTATACCTCCTCGAATACGATTTTGTTTAATGCGTTTAAGTATGCTCTTATACTTGCAGTAACAATATCAGATGAAACACCGTTGCCCGAATAGAGCTTTCCATTGTTACGAAGTCTTACAATAGCAGAGCCCAATGCTTCTTTACCCTCTGTAACAGACTGAATCTGAAAATCATCAAGTTCATAGTGGTGGCCAATGCACTGCTCTATAGCAAGAAGTGCAGAAGCAATAGGACCATCCCCTGTACTGACACCCTGCATGATTTCATCGTTGCTCTTTAAGGTCACCTGTGACAGTGAAGATGTAAGGTTACTGCTGGTTGTGGTGTAGCTTTCCAGATGATAAGTTGAGGGTGCCTGCATAGCATAGCTGGCAATAAGTGCTTCCAGCTCCTTTGCTCCTACTGCATCCTTCTTCTCGCACACATGCATCAAAGCCTTGTGTACATTTCCGCAGTCCGAATCAGAAAGGTCATAGCCTAAAACCTGTGCCGCCTGCTCCACCTGTGCCAGAGTTGCATCAGAATCAAGCAAAATCTTCTTCTTATCGCTGACAGCAGTTTCGATTTCATAAGCATCGTGGCTTATACTTGCAAGCAAATCATCGATACTTGCATGAATTTTTGTATTGTTAAGATTTATCTCTGCACCGATTTGAGCCGAACAAACGTTTATGGCATCGGAAATCTCGCCTGTTAAGAGAATGTCCTTACCCGCCATTGCACATTTAAGACCGTCAACTCCCTTTGCAACAGAAGCTATTGCAGAGGCAACGCCCATATTTATGCGGTCTGACACCTGTAAAAATACAGGTATGTTAACCTGACCTTTAATCTTTTCAACCAATTCTGCAATACTTTCAGGAAGAGAAATTCCCGCATCATCGCATATTGTAATAATTCCCGCTCCGTTTTCCTCTGCCTTTTTAACTGCATTTATAAGGAAATCCTCATCTGCACGTGTGGCATCAAGAGCCGAAAACTCAACAT
This sequence comes from Ructibacterium sp., assembly GCA_045542095.1. Classification (GTDB taxonomy): domain Bacteria; phylum Bacillota; class Clostridia; order Monoglobales; family Monoglobaceae; genus Ructibacterium. Next base: position 67,830 of record JAZQKJ010000046.1, on the reverse strand, counting down.
CATCGCACAGCTCCTTGGCTGTCTTTACAAGCTCGCCGATTTTATCAAGCATCTTTTCGGCTTTAATATGATAAGTATACTCCATCTGTACAGTAGAAACAGGCAGTTCCACCTGCAACCTTGGATTTTTAGCCTCTTTTACACATTCCCATGCATTTTCTACATCTTCCTTGTTAAAGCCAACAGGAACGGTAACAATGGCGTTTTTAACATTCTGAGAGATGGTCTTATATATTATAGTATCTTCTCTTAAATTCTTTATAGGCGCAAGCTCTATAGCATCTGCCCCAATAGCATCTGCGCAAACCGCAATTGCAGTTTTTTCACGGAATAATAGTGCAACCTCACGCTCCTGCGAAAGCTTTTTAAGCGTAATGTCTGTAATCTTGATTTTTTTCATTTTGAAAAACCCCTTTCAAATTTAAATATAGATGATAGCTGCACCAACAAAAAAACGCTTTCGTCTCTTTGTTGTTTCAAAGAGACGAAAACGCAAATCAACAGTGTTTCCGCGGTACCACTCTTCTTCATCCAAACGGATGCCCTTTAGATGCTATCACATCTCAACTCTGTAACGGGAGTTCCCGTCTGCCATTACTGAAGTTCACAGCAGCCGCTCCGCGGTGAGTTCTGCAAACCTCCCCCAATGCCTTGCACCAACCGGCATCTCTCTTAAGGCGAGAGCAATTCACGTACTATTCCGCATCACAGCGTTTATATTAAAACTTATGATATCACATAAAAAACCTTTTGTCAAGCTTTTTTTATATGGCATCCACAGAAAATCCGGTTATAGGATTAAAGCTTTTTCACGTCTGCATCGGTTATGATATGGAAGCCTGTATCTTCAAGAGCTTTTTCCGCAGCGGCGTTATCCTCAACCCTTAAAACAACATAGGCGTGCTTCTCGGTACGCGCCATAAACGCATAAAGATATTCAAGGTTAATTCCCGCTTTATCAAGAACATCCAATGCCGCGGTAAGCTTACCCGGTTCATCACCGATTTTAACACCTACTACTTCTGTTACCTTTATAAGATAATCATTCTCTTTCAGGGTCTTTTCTGCAAGCGCCTCATCATTTACTATTAAACGAAGAATACCAAAATCCTCGGTTTCTGCAATAGAGAGAGCTCTCATATTTATATTATTTTCAGCCAGGGTTTTTGTTAATGAAACAATTGCACCCTGTTTGTTCTGTACAAAAACTGTTAACTGTTTTATAGCCATTTTAAAAACTCCTTTCCCAATTATACCAATTTACGTTTATCAACAACACGTACAGCTTTACCTTCGCTTCTTGCAATGGTTTTTGGCGGAACAAGATGTACTGTTGGGTTTATTCCAAGCATGGTCTTCATTGCATTTGCAAGAGATTTTTCCATTGCCAGAACCTCGCTTACCTTATCGGTGAACTGTTCAGGATTCATCTCTACATTTACATCAAAGGTATCTGTATTATTTGCTCTGTCAACAATAATCTGATAATTTGGCTGATAGCCCTCGTTAAGAAGAACTGTTTCAATCTGGCTTGGGAATACGTTTACACCCCTGATAATCAACATATCGTCTGTTCTTCCCATAGGCTTTGCCATCTTGATAAGAGTTCTTCCGCATGAACACTTTTTACGGGAGAGAACACAGATATCACGGGTACGATAACGAAGAAGGGGAAACGCCTCTTTGTCAAGAGCGGTGAATACAAGCTCACCCTTTTCACCCTCAGGAAGAACTTCGCCTGTTTCGGGGTCGATAATCTCCGCAAGGAAATGGTCTTCGTTAATATGCATACCTGTCTGCTCGCTACATTCAAAAGCAACTCCCGGTCCTGAAGTTTCTGTAAGACCATATATATCATACGCCTTTATACCAAGAGTTTCCTCTATACCGCGACGCATCTCCTCGGTCCATGGCTCTGCTCCGAAAATTCCCGCTTTAAGAGAGATATCTTCAGGTTTGTAGCCCTGTTCCTTTAAGGTTTCGCCGATATATGCAGCATAAGACGGAGTACAACACAAAATTGTGGCACCTAAATCGTTCATGAACTGAATTTGACGCTCGGTATTTCCCGATGACATAGGCAAGGTCAGGCATCCAACACGGTGAGAGCCACCATTGAGTCCTGCACCACCTGTAAACAAGCCATAGCCATAGGCAACCTGACAAACATCTTCATTTGTACCGCCGACTGCCACAATTGCACGGGCACAGCAGTCTTCCCACAAATCAATATCGTGCTGTGTATAAAATGCAACAACACGGCGGCCTGTTGTTCCTGATGTAGACTGAATTCTTACACAATCCCCAAGAGGTTTTGCCAAAAGCCCGTAAGGATATGCATCACGAAGGTCCGCTTTGGTAAGGAACGGGAGCTTGTGCAGGTCTTCAATCCCTTTGATATCCTCAGGCTTTACACCTTTTTCGTCCATGAGCTTGCGGTAGTATTCAACATTCTCATAAACGTGCTTTACCTGTTTTACAAGCTTTTCGGACTGAAGCTTTTTCATATCCTCAACAGGCATGGTTTCGATTTCTTTCTGGTAATAATTTTGATTCATCTAAGGTCATCCTTTCCTTTTCTTTTTCTTCTTCAGAATACAAGGAAAACAAAAACGCCCTCCGTATTCCGCCAAAGAATACAGAGGACGAGAAAATTCCCGTGGTACCACCTCAGTTTACCGCTTTCTCACAATTGCGGCCTCAAAAAGTGTCTGACAACACTTCCGTTCTATAACGGGAACACCCGTTGCATCCTACTTAAAATAATTTGTTCAGTGCACTGCTAACAGGATGAATTCACTAAAAATATAACATTTGCCTCGCACCGCCCGGCAACTCTCTCCATGCTTTCTTTATAGCTACTTGTTCCTGCTCAAACGCATTTCTATGTTGTTATTTTATCATTTAAAAAATCCGAAGTCAAGCATTTTTTATCATGCCGACTTTGCAACAACAGATTCATTATAACACATATCCGATATGTTTGTAAATAAAAATTTGAACATTTTTTAAAATTTCTCCCATTTCAATAAAAACACCTCTGTAACTTTTAGCATCATGTCAATTGAAATCCCCCTTAAATCCTGATATAATAAGGCTAAAGAAAGAGAGGTACAGTCCAATGAGAAAGTAATTTAAGGCTTTGTAAATATTCAAACCCACCAAATAAAAAAACAAATTCCACGGCGGTGTTACGCTTTACATAGATTGATATAAACGGGTTGAATTTCTTACTTTAAGCCAAAAGCCCTCGCCTTTTGGGAAACAATTATAACACAAGGTTTTCTCCCTTAGAGAATTTATAGAAGATAAGTTTATGAATTGGGTTAAGCAAAAGGCAGACTAAGAAAGAGAGGTTAAATTGATGTTAGATACAAAGAGTGAACAGAAGTGACCCTTGGTTGCAGTAAAGATGCAGTCAGGGGTCACTTCTTTTTTTGTATGTAATAAAACTGTTATCACAAAATCGATATGTTTTTTCGGAAGGAGCAAGCCCCTTCCCTACAAAACAAAAAAATGGCAAAGGAGAACAATATAGATGCATATAAAAATAAGCTTTGCGTAAGCAAAGCCCCCTCAACTTCTTCCTTATTCACTATTACTTATTACTTTCCAAAAATCGACAAGTCCTTTTAGGGAATAGTGAAGAGTGAAGAGGTAATAAGTAAAATCGACATTCCTCCATCGAAGAATGTCGATTTTTGGTGACTCCTAGGGGATTCGAACCCCTGTAGCCGCCGTGAGAGGGCGGAGTCTTAACCACTTGACCAAGGAGCCTGGTAGCGGTAACCGGATTCGAACCAGTGACACTTCGGGTATGAACCGAATGCTCTAGCCAGCTGAGCTATACCGCCATAAATTCATGTGCCTTCAAACGAGCACAAGCGTTATTATAACAGAATATATGGGACATGTCAAGCGTTTTTTTAAGTTTTTTTCTATTTTTAAACAAAAAACCCGAAGAGGTTTTCCCTGCTTCCTCTTCGGGCTTAAAGTATACCTACACTACTTCATATTTTTGTGCGTATTCCTGTTATTTCTCCTCACTGCATCCGCAACAGGAACCGTCCTTTGATTTGGCAGAGCATGTTTTACTTGCGGGACAGCCGATACATTTAGCTCCGTTTTTCTTGGCTCTTACAATATACCATATAGCCAGTCCCAATACAAGTGCTATTATTAAAACAGCAATTAAATCTTTCATTTTAAAGCCCCTTGCTTATGAGTATCCTTTTTAGCAGATGATAATACATATTCCTCATTAAGCTTCTTGTTTGCTCTGCCAATAAGGGCAACAACAACAGCCACCATGACTGCAACAGCGATAAGTCCCCAAAGGAAGCCCTCGCCTAATCTGCCCTCGGTAATAATTGTACCAATCTGGTAAACCAGGAACGCCATTGTGTAGCCCGTTCCAAGCTGAAGTGCTATTCCGCCGAACATCCACTTCTTATTCTTGATTTCGGAATTCATAGCACCGATTGCGGCAAAGCATGGTGGTGTAAAGAGATTAAACACCAGGCATGCAAGTGCTGCAGCAGCCGAAATACCAAGAACGGAGGCTACATCTGCTCCTGCTCCCTCTACCATGGCAAGCTCCTCTGTATCAATAAAGTTGGAAATGGCATAAACCGAGGCGATTGTTCCAACAACGTTTTCTTTGGCAATAAATCCCGTTACTGCTGCGGCTGCCATCTGCCACACTCCAAATCCAAGGGGGATAAGTAAGATTGCAATAGGTGATGCAATTGAAGCTAAAATTGAAGCATCAGCACTCTCTGCAGGCTGGAAATTCCAGCCATATCCCTGCATAATGGTAACTGCTGCATTACACACAAGAATAATTGTACCCGCTTTTACTATGTACGCCCACCCCCGTGAGCACATTGATAAAAATGCTCTCTTAAGGCTTGGAGCCTTATATTCAGGAAGCTCAATAATAAAGAATGATTTTCTGTTCTTATGACCTGCAATCTTATTTACAAGTAATGCACCTAAGAAAATAATAATAATACCCACAAAATACATTGATGTGCCAACCCATGCATTATCCCCGAAAAACGCACCTGCAAACAAGGCGATAACAGGGAGCTTTGCTCCGCAGGGCATGAAAGGCGTGAGCATTGCAGTGGCTCTCCGTTCTCTTTCGTTACGGATTGTTCGGCAAGCCATAACACCGGGTATAGCACAACCTGTACCTATTACAAATGGAATTACAGATTTGCCCGACAGACCCACCTTTTTAAAGATAGGGTCAAGGACTACTGATGCACGTGCCATGTAACCGCAATCTTCTAAAAGAGCAATAAGGAAGTACATAACCATTACAAGTGGCAAAAATCCCACAACTGCACTTACACCGCCAACGATACCGTCAACCACAACAGTTTGTAAAATATCACTTGTGCCTTCCATCCAGCCTGCAACCAATTCGCCAAATCCGTCTATAACAGGGCAGAGAACTGCCTCGGCAAGCCATGGACCAAGCCACGCCTGTGATACCCAGAAAACAAACCACATTACAACCGCAAATATAGGAAGACCTACCCATTTATTTGTGAGAATTTCGTCTATTTTATCCTGAGAATTCTTATTCTTTGTGAAAACTCTGCGGGTTTCCACCTGGGAAACAATTTTATTGACAAACTCGAAACGCTTTCTGTCATCAGCTTCAACAACAGCCTTATCGGTCAAGTCTATGTTACCCTGAACATAAGGTGCTTTTTGTTCTTTGCCAATAATGTCCACAACCGCCTTCACAACAGCTTTTAAACCCCTGGAACCCGAGGAAGTGGAAACGGTTTCAATAACAGGACAGCCCAGCTTGTCTGACAGAGCATCAATATCAATCTTTGTTTCTTTCTTTTCGTTTATGTCGCTCTTATTAAGGGCTACAACAACAGGAACGCCCAGTTCAAGCAACTGTGTTGTAAAGAATAAGCTACGGCTTAGGTTTGTTGCATCAACGATATTTATGATAGCATCAGGGTTTTCGTTTTTCACATAACCGCTGGTAATGCTTTCCTCTGATGTAAATGGTGACATTGAATACGCACCGGGAAGGTCAACAATAATCAACTCCTCTTTTACACCAAAGCTCCTCTTAATAAGACTTTCTCGTTTGTCAACAGTAACGCCTGCCCAGTTTCCCACACGCTCATTTTTACCGGTCAGGGCATTGTACATTGTTGTTTTACCACTGTTTGGATTGCCCGCTAAAGCAATTCTCATAATACAGCCTCCTCTTATGAAATTTATTATATCATCCGCAAGTTAGCCACGCCTAACTTTATGACAAAATATATACGACCAATGAGGTCGCTTATATTCTTAAATTATAATAGCTTCGGCAAGTTGCCTGTCTATGTTGTATCGGCTATCTTTAATAGAAACGATACAACCCCCTTTAAGATGGGATATAACGGTAATCGCCTCACCGCTGTAACAGCCCAAAGAGAACAAAAATGAATTCAACTCCTCATCATCACTCTCGATAGCTTTGATAATATATTCCTTTTCTTCTATTGCGTCAGTTAAGTTCATACTATCCCTCTGTTCCTGAAAAGAATTCATCTTTTACTCGGTTAGTTTAACATAACTAACTTTATTTGTCAACAGTTTTTTTCAAATTTTGGATAAATTTTTCATATCGAAAGCATACAGCGTAGGGGAGGGAATGCCTTTCCTTTGAGTAAATGATGATTTAATCATATTTTTTGATTTTCGTTGTAGGAGGCATTCGTGAATGCCTCCTACGCATCTAAAAATCCATCAAGCAACTCTTTTTCCAGCTCGGCATAATCCGTATTGTTACTGTCAGTATAATTACACAGCCTGCCCTTTTTCTGGGGGCGGACATTATTTACACCTTTCTCTTTATCCTCCTTTGCCCATTTTTTAATGGTGGCAAAATGGGATTTATATTCTCTTCCGCTTGACGCCATGTATTCGCTGAGCTTTTCAATTCTGTCTTTATAATCATCAGGGAATTCCTCTTTAAGGCTTTCGAGTTCATCATCTGTCAGCATAACATTCTTATAATATCCGTGTATATTTGCGTGGGGGACAGCCTCTTCTGTCTTACTCTCCTCTACTTTACTTTTCTTTACTTTACTTTTCTTTACTTTACTTTCCTTTACTTTACTTTGTTGGTTTATGTATACATTTTCATGATTTCTGCATACATTTTTTCCGATTATGACTACATTTCCCTTAATTTCATGCGCACCAAGTAAAAGGTATTTCTCTTCCATCTCCACCTGGACTCTGCGGATGGTTGCCTCTGTGTATCTTACCTGGATACCGTGGGAGGTCAGTACACTGTATTCATCATACAGTTCTTTATTGAAAATACCCCTTTTGATTGCGGCTCTCACTATTTCAGAAACGACACCGACACCCACCTTTATCTCATCGGCAAACAACAGTGCAACCTCTTCATCAAATTCGCAGTAATAACCACGCTCTGCATAGATTTTCTGCCAGAGCTTGACGATTACCGAAAATCCCGTAAGTCCGAATTCAGCCTCAATCAACTTGATTTTGTTATCCAAATGCACATCAAAGGAAAAGTATTCAAGACCGACCTTTGCCATCTTGTTTCCTCCTTTGTGTTATCATTTATTATATAATAACACAAAAAGGGGTGACAAAAAGTGCCATAAACGTGACGTTTAATCCAATGCCGTCCCTTTATAGAGAAAAAAGCATACAACTATGCCGAACCAGATGGTGTAGGGATGGGGCTTGCTCCATCCGCAAACGTGACGTTTAATCCAATGCGGGCGGATGTGGGCATCCGCCCCTACAATAGAATGACACGCAGATCGTTCCCTACTCTGTCTTATACTGCTTTCCTGCCTGGTCAATTGCAAAATTTTCTTTATATATAATCTCCGACACAGGCACGATTTTATATCCGTCCCCCTGAAGCTTTTCTATTATAGAGGGCAACGCCTCGGGTGTGTGGAGTGCCGCATTATGAAACAGAACAATAGAGCCTGGCTTCACCCGCTCCGTTACCCTTTTGGTTATCTCCGCCGCCGATAGGTTTTTCCAGTCTAAACTGTCCACATCCCACTGGACCGTAAAGCAACCGCTTTCCCTTACGGTTTGCACCACGTCGTTGTTATAATCTCCGTATGGGGCTCGGTGCAAAATGGGGGTTACTCCTGTTATATTTTCTATTTTTTTATTACATTCCTCGATTTCTTCCCTCATTTTCTCTTTTGAGATTTGGGTCATGTGGGGGTGGGAGTTGGAATGGTTCATAATCTCATGTCCCGCATCATAAAGTTCCTTTACGGATTCAGGGAAGTTATCCACCCAACTCCCCACCACAAAAAAGGTGGTTTTAACGTTATATTTATCCATAATTTCAATTAGCTGGTGGGTGTCCTCGTTGCCCCACGCCGCATCAAAGCTGAGAGCCACAATCTTCTCGTCACCTCTGTCAACACAATAAATTGGCAAATCACGTTGTTTCCCTGCAACGGAAACCGCCTTGTTCTGCCCTGTCCACAGAGCAACAATGAACGCAAGAAAAGCCATGGCAAGAATCAGACCGGTCTTTTTATTTATAACCCATATTTTCATACACATCTCTCCTTTTGTTAATGTATATGAAACCCGTATCTTATTTTATACAAAAAAAAGGATGGAACAAGCCCCATCCCTACAATGAATCATATTAATTACGAATTACGCATTGTACTACTGTTTCATTTCGTTGTTTCTCTTTACACAGGCATCAATCGCCGCCTGAACCGCAGTTTTAAAGCCTCTGTTTTCAAGCTCGCAAACCGCCGCAATGGTTGTGCCACCGGGGGAGCAGACGTTATCCTTTAACTGCTCGGGATGAATTCCCGTTTCTATAACCATCTTTGCACTGCCCTCTACCGCCTTTGAGGCAAGAAGCAGGGCGTTTTTCTTGGTGAGCCCGTACTTTACCCCTGCATCAGCCATGGCATCTATCATCATATAGATATAGGCAGGACTGCTGCCATGGAGAGCGGTTGCAATCTCAAGCTCCTTTTCAGGAAGAACAAGAGCCGCTCCGATGCTTTCAAAGACCTTTACAACAAGCGCCTTTTCATCCTCTGTTATATTGGCATTTGGGGTGATAACCGTCATACCACAGCCTACCATAGCAGGTGTGTTTGGCATTGTTCTTACAATCTTCATGCCCTTGCCAAGCTCTTTTTCAAGGAACTCCACAGATACACCTGCGGCAATGGAAATATAGATTTTTTCTTTATCGCCTTTTAGCTCCTTTAAAACCTTTTCTATAATATTTGGCTTTACTGCAAAAATTATAATATCGCTCTTTTCTTCAACCAAAAGGTTGCTCTCTGTAACCGATACACCCTTTTCCTGCCAAGCCTTAAGCTTTTCGGCATCTTTATCGGAAATTATCGCATCAGAGGGAGTTATAAGGCCGCTCTTTAGCATACCCCCGATTAAAGATGATGCCATATTTCCCGCACCGATAAATCCTATCTTCATATCTTTCTTCCTCTCTGTTAAACAATTTGCGAGTATTTTAACGAAGCAATATCCAAGAATTTGCATCTGCAAATCGAATTTGGATTATATTGCTCCGGCTAAACCGTAAGTTCAGCCGTTTCTGTTGTAACCTCGCAGCTTTCCAAAATCGGGTCAACGTAATCCCTGATTAACTCTTCCACCTGATTTGCGGCTCTGCCTGTGAAGTTTTCGGGCTTTAATATCTTCTCAACCTCTTCCATTGTAAGGTTGAAGGTTTCGTCATTTACAATTCTTTCGATAAGGTCGTTGGGTTTACCCTCTTCCTTTACCACTCTGCCTGCCGCCATGGAATGAACACGGATTTTCTCGTGGAGTTCCTGTCTGTCCCCACCCTTTTTAACTGCATCCATAAGAATATTCTCGGTTGCCATAAATGGAAGTTCCGATGCAATTCTCTGCTCAATTACCTTTGGATAAACCACAAGACCATTTACAACATTCATGTAGATATTAAGGATTGCATCTGTTGCAAGGAATCCCTCTGCAATGCTTATTCTCTTATTGGCAGAATCGTCAAGTGTTCTTTCAAACCACTGTGTAGAGCTTGTTATAGCAGGGTTAACCGCGTCCACAAGCACATAACGGGCAAGAGCACAAATACGCTCACTACGCATAGGGTTTCTCTTGTATGCCATAGCAGATGAGCCAATCTGTGATTTTTCAAATGGCTCTTCTATCTCTTTGAGATGCTGAAGAAGTCTTATGTCGTTGGCGAATTTATAAGCACTCTGTGCAATTCCGCTAAGCACTGACAGCATCTGATAGTCAAGCTTTCTTGAATATGTTTGTCCTGATACGGGATAGTATTTGTCAAAACCCATCTTCTCGCAGATTTTCTGCTCCATCATCTTGATTTTCTCGTTATCCCCGTCAAAGAGCTCCACAAAGCTTGCCTGTGTGCCTGTTGTACCCTTTGAGCCAAGGAGTGCCGCACGGCTAAGCTGAAAATCTATGTCTTCTAAATCCATTATAAGCTCCCAGAGCCAGAGAGACGCTCTCTTTCCAACGGTTGTAAGCTGTGCTGCCTGAAAATGGGTAAAGCCTAAAGTTGGCATATCCTTATACTTAAGGGCAAACTCTTTTAAAAGGGCTATAACCTTTACAACCTTTGTACGGATAAGCTTTAAACCCTCATACATAATGATTATATCAGTATTGTCACCAACATAGCAGGAGGTTGCACCAAGGTGGATAATTCCCTTTGCGTTGGGGCACTGCTGACCGAATGCATGAACGTGTGCCATAACATCGTGTCTAACCTTTTTTTCCTGCTCCTCTGCCACGTCATAGTTGATATAATCAACATTGGCTTTGAGCTCTTCCACCTGTTCCTTTGTTATGTTAAGTCCAAGCTCCATCTCCGCCTCTGCAAGAGCAACCCACAGCTTGCGCCATGTTTTGAACTTCTTATCGGGAGAGAAGATATACTTCATCTCCTTACTTGCATAACGTGAATTCAGCGGACTTTCATATATATCCTTGCTCACAGTAATTCTCCTTTGTGTTTATTTATCTGTATTGCAGATGGAGAATAAATCCCTCCACCGCAAGCGGTCCCTCTCCCTTTAGACAAGGGAGGCAATGTGGCACATGTTAATTACAAAAGGGACTGCATTTTTTTAACACAGCCCCGTTTTTGCTATTCACATTTACCCTGAAGATATTCTTCAATTCTGTCAAGGCCGGTTTTTATAACTTCCATTGATGTGGCGTAAGACAAACGAACATATCCATCAATACCAAAGCCCTCGCTTGGTACCATCGCAACTAAAGCGCGGTCTAAAATATCCTCACAAAGCTCGCTTGCAGTATTGATAACCTTTCCGTAGTGAACCTTGCCAAGCTGGTCTTTTACATTCATAAAGATATAGAAAGCACCGTTTGGCTTGATACAGCTGATTCCGTCAATACTGTTGATACGCTCTACCATGTAATCTCTGCGCTCTACATACGCCTTCTTCATGTCGTCAATAAAGCTCTGGTCACCCCAGAGAGCCTCTGCAGATGCAAACTGTGCAATAGAGTTGGGATTTGATGTAGCATGGCTTTGAATATTGCTCATAGCCTTGATGATTGGCGTTTCTGCAACTGCATAGCCTATTCTCCAGCCTGTCATAGCATAGGTCTTTGCCATACCATTTACAATGATTGTAAGCTTTCTTATGTCATCGCCCAGTGTTGCGATATTAACATGCTCACCCTCGTAGATAAGCTTTTCGTAAATCTCGTCAAATACAACGTAGATTTCATGCTTTACTGCAAAGTCTGCAATAGCCTGAAGTTCATCCTTAGTATACACCATACCTGTTGGGTTGCTTGGTGTGTTTAAAACCAATGCACGGGTTTTATCTGTCACAACTTTGCTGAGCTGTTCTACTGTGAACTTAAAGTCATTTTCCTCTGTTGTGTCAAGATATACAGGCACACCGTCGGACATCTTAACCATTTCGGGATAGCTAACCCAGAACGGTGCAGGGATAACAACCTCATCCCCGGGGTTTAAGATAGCCATGAACACATTTGTAAGAGCGTGCTTGCCGCCGTTACAGATGATTACATTGTCGTTTGAATAGTCAAGACCTGTATCTCTCTTTACCTTATGGCAGATAGCCTGCTTAAGCTCAACAGTACCCGATGCAGGTGTATATTTTGTATGATTTTCCTGAATTGCCTTTATGCCCGATTCCTTAATATAATCAGGTGTATCAAAGTCAGGCTCTCCTGCGCCGAAGCCAACAACAGGAACACCCTGTTTCTTCATCTGCTTAAATTTTGAGTCAATGGCAAGAGTCGGAGACGGAGAAATAGACTTTGCCTTTTCCGAAATACGCAATTCCATAAATATTAGACCTCCAAATTATATCATATAAAAGTTATTTTAATACAAAACCCCGTAAATTGCAAGAATTTTTTGTTATTTCCTACCGTCTCTTGTGATAGTTTTATAAAATAACCTATAAAAGTTCTCAAATAGGATTTTATTTGTTTGTTTTGCCGAAAAACCGCGGTTTTTGAAAGCTTGTATAATATCAGGCATACTCTCTGCCCCTGTAATGCCGTGGGGCAGACTGTCCACTCCGTCAAAATCAGAGCCAAGCCCCACACAGTTTTCACCGCCCATACCGACTATATACTCAATATGACGGATAACATCATCTATCGATGCCTCCCCATCACTCAAAAACAAGGGATAGAAGTTAACCCCCATTACACAGTCCCGCTCAATCATAGCATGAATCTGGTCATCATCAAGATTTCTTGGGTGATTGCATAATTTTTTCACACAGGAATGTGATGCACAAAAGGGATGCTTTGTACACTCCACCACGTCCCAGAAGCCCTTAACGGACAGATGTGAAACGTCGATTAAAATTCCCATTTCCTCCATGGCAGAAACAACCTGTCTGCCAAACTTTGTCAGGCCTCCCCCACGGCTCTCGCCAATTCCGTCGGCAATCTCGTTGGCATGGTTCCATGTAAGGGTAATCAACCTTACCCCCAGGTCATAAAACATTTTAAGGGCAGAAAGCTCTCCCTCTAAAGCCTCTCCGCCCTCTATCGCTAAGATTCCTCCGCACTTTTCACCATTTATAACTTCATCAAGACTCTCCTTGCTGTCTATCAGTGAAATATACCTGTTATTTTTTTCTATCTCACCGCGTATTTTCTTTAAAATATTCAGACAATGCTCCATAGGAGTTGATGAAATCTCGGTTATATCCGTATACGCCGCAAAAACCTGAATATACTTTTCAAGGCTTTTCATTCGTGAAATATCAAGGTGCAAATCGTTCCTGTAAAGGTCCTTTCCTTTACAGAGCAAAGTCCCCGTATCACAATGACCGTCGAAAATCCGCGGCATTACATTACCTCCAATACTATATTTTCAATATGATTTATACTCTCAACAACAGGGTTGCCATCAACTATTCGGGCGTACACCTCTATTACATCAAAGCGTATCTCTTTTTCTGTGGGGTTTTCCTGTATGTATCTTTCCGCGGTTTTGTAAAGGTGGGTCTGTTTCTTTACATCGACTGCCTCAGCGGGCAGACCGCAACTGTTATCCCGTCTTGTTTTAACCTCAACAAACACAAGAAATCCATCATTTTCGGCAACAATGTCAATCTCCCCTGTATTTTTGCGATAGTTTCTTTCAAGGATTGTAAAGCCTTTCTCCTTTAAAAACGACTCTGCCATACCCTCACCGAAGTCTCCTAAATTCTTGTTATATCTTCTCATTCTTTTCCCAGCACCTTTGCAGTTATAAAACTTCTTCTGTGGAGTGGGCACAGACCTTTTTCACGAATTCCCTCCATGTGCAGTTTTGTGCCATAGCCCTTGTTTTTCTCAAAGGCATAGTATGGATATTCCTTTGCCATTTCCACCATGTATCTGTCCCTTGTGACCTTTGCCATAATCGATGCCGCCGCAATAGACTGGGACTTTGCGTCACCCTTTATAATATATTCAGACGGGGTGTTAAAGTCTATTCTGTCACTTCCGTCAACAAGGAGAAAATCAGCCTTGATTTCAAGGGCGTCTACCGCCTTTTGCATGGCAAGGTGTGTTGCCTGACGTATGTTTATCTCGTCAATTATCTCAGGCTCCACAAAAGCAACCGACCAGGCAAGTGCGTCCTTTTTGATTACCTCAAAGATTGCCTCACGGCGTTTTTCCGTCAGCTTTTTAGAGTCGTTAACCCCGTCTATCACAAGACCTTTAGGGAGAATAACCGCCGCAGCACAAACAGGCCCCGCAAGTGGACCTCTGCCGACCTCGTCTACACCTGCTATGTATTCATATTTATTTAAATATTCAGTATCAAATTCAAATAATTCCATTTTTATTTTCTCCCTTCTGTCTTTTCGGAAGGAGCAAGCCCCTTCCCTACAACTTCAGTTACCATTCAATCAGATGAATTCATTATTACTTATGTCAAGTTAGGGACAAAAAATTTAGTAGTTTATCAGCACTTTTTTATCGGCGGTTTTCAAATCCACCGATAAATTCATACGATTACAAAGCCTTTTTTCTCCCTTGTGTATTAAAGTTTAAAATTAATATACGATTTAGATACTGCTATTCATCTTCGACGAAATCATTATACTCTACCTACATCAAAAAAGCAACAAAAAACCGCGGTGGATTTTTGTTTCCACCGCGGTCTGTCATTTTTAATCTTAAGCTTTGCCGATTGAACCGAAAAGTTCCATCTTTTCTTTAACGATAACCTTGATAGCCTCAAAGCCAGGAGCTAAAATCTTTCTTGGGTCAAAGCCCTTGCCTACAAGGTCCTTACCCTCTTCGATATACTTTCTTGTAGCTTCCTGGAAGTAAAGCTGACATTCAGTATTTACGTTAATCTTAGCAACGCCTAAAGAAATTGCCTCTTTAATCATTTCAGCAGGGATACCTGTTCCGCCGTGAAGTACCAAAGGAAGGTCACCAACTAACTTCTTGATGTTTGCAAGAGCGCCAAAGTCAAGACCTTTCCAGTTTTCAGGATACTTACCGTGGATATTACCAATACCTGCAGCAAGGAAGTCTACGCCTAAATCAGCAATTCTCTTACATTCTTCAGGGTCAGCAATTTCGCCGCCGCCGATAACGCCGTCTTCTTCACCGCCGATTGCACCAACCTCAGCCTCGATTGATAAACCTAAGTTATGAGCAACGTGAACAAGCTCTGTTGTCTTTTCGATATTCTCGTCGATTGGGAAGTGTGAACCGTCGAACATGATTGAAGAGAAACCTGCTTTGATACACTTATAGCAATCTTCATAGGTTCCGTGGTCAAGGTGGATTGCAACAGGAACTGTAACTCCCAAATCGTCAATCATAGCCTCTACCATAGCAGCTACTGTACGGAAGCCTGTCATGTACTTACCTGCACCTGCAGATACACCAAGGATAACAGGTGAATTGTTTTCCTGTGCAGTCTGCAAAATAGCCTTTGTCCACTCCAGGTTGTTGATGTTGAACTGACCTACTGCATAGTGGCCCTCAACAGCTTTGTTTAACATTTCTTTTGCTGAAACTAACATAATGTTATACCTCCAAAAAAATATATATAAAATTTATTTATTTTCTCTGTAGTAATAGAACAGATATTGCTGGGCAAACCCTGCAAACTCCCCGAATTTCTCTTTAGCAAAGCTCCCCGCCTGATTTTCGCTGACGCTGTAAACATCAAGCATAACCCTTTTAATCCACACATCCTGGGGAAAAACCTCGTACCTGCCAAGTGAAAACAGCATTATGCAATCCGCTACCTTTTTTCCCACTCCCTTTATGCTGAGCAAGGTCTTTTCCACCTCATCAAGAGTAAGTGTGTCAAGCTTTTCAGGGTCAATGGCACCTGTGGCAAACTTTGCTGCCGCATCGAGAATATATTTATCCCGATACCCTGCTTTAAGGGGTGCCAAATCCTCTGCAGTAAGTCCTGCAAGACATTCTGCACTTGGGAATGTGTAGTAGCTTTTCCCCTCGAATATAACCTCATCACCATACATACTGCACAGAGTATCTATTATTTTGCGAATTCGGGGAATATTGTTATTTGCAGAAATTATAAATGAAACCACAGTTTCCCAAAGGGGTTGCTTTAAAATTCTTATCCCTTTTCCGAAATCTATACATTCTTTTAAAGATAAGTCGGACTTAAGCAGCGTTTTTTTCATTTCTGCATAGTCAAAATCCAGGCAAAAATATTCCCGCCAGAATTCATTATCTTCATCAGGGCAGATAAGCTCCATACCCTTTATTCTGCAAACTTTATCTCCAACTATTCCTGTATATCCGTCACCGTCGTCTGTCCATCTGAAACACTGACCGCATTCAAAGGTGGCAACAGAGTCAAATTCATAATCGCTAAAGGAAATCATTTTCTATCACTCAACTTAAGGTCTTTTACATTTATTCTGACAGACTGAACATTTATAGCCGTCAAATCCTCAATAACCTCTTTTATTTTATCAGAAACCGCCGCCGCATTCTCTCTTACACGACAGGGGAAATTCATTGAAACATCAATGTCGATTATAAGGTTTTTATTGGGAGCAGTGGCACTTTTCACCTTGATTACGCGGTTGATAAACCCAAACCGATACGCCTCGTACTCACAGATATCCGCAATTGCACGGGGCGAAATCTTATACTCACCAAGATAGCTGTACACAGGCCGCATAACAGATTTTTCCTCCATAACTGTTTCGCCTTTTCTCTTAAACAAGAGGTTTATGGGGTCAATAAAATACCCCGAAAGCTGACGCTTAAGCTCGAAGGTAGGCACGGGAATAACGTGTTTTCCATGTTTATTCCGCATATCGTAAGCCTTTTGAATTTCCTCGGGAGTTGCCACATCTTCGATATAAACAATCTTCTCGATAGGTAAAACCCCCAAAGCCTCTCCTATCCGATTAACCATCTTTACGCTTGTCCCAATCAGGAGCAGGTTTTCTGCCCCCTCCCTTTTGAGCGCTGCTCTTACCTCTGCCGCATGGTCAGGGTCGTTGAAAATAGCGCGGTAAACAGAGGCTATCTTATTTGGCTCTGCCTTAGCTGACTTCCCTGCAATAATGCGGTTATCCGAAATCAAAAGCCCGTCATCAATTATATAGTCAATCTGGTTTTCCGCCGCCACCTGCATACTGTGATGGCTTTTGCCTGTACCCGATTTCCCTACCAATGCATAAACCTTCATTTATTTTTCCTCATTCTCGCTCTTTTCGAGTTCCATCAGCTTATAAGACAGACGCATCAGGCTGTCACCTAAATGAACATTCTCCACCGCAATATCCTCGTCAAGAGAAAGCTCTGTGTAGGAGAAGTTTAAAAAAGCTTTAATTCCATAGGATTTAAGTTCCTCTGCAACAACCTTTGTCTCCTTTTTGGGAATGGTGAGAATTGCCATCTGGGGATGATGCTTCTCAATAAACTCTTTAATGGTACTATAATCCTGAATAATATGTTTGGTAAGCCGGGTGCCTATCTTTTTAGGGTCAACATCGAATATTCCTATAAGCTTGAAACCCTTAGACTCGAACTTGGTGTTTGTAGCAAAGGTTCTGCCCATGTTTCCGGCACCAACCATTACCGCGGTATAGCCCATATCAATACCCAATATTTTTGCTATCTCGCTCTGGAGTAATTTGACATTATATCCGTAGCCCTGCTGACCGAAACCGCCGAAACAGTTTAAGTCCTGACGGATTTGCGAAGCGGTTACATTCATTCTTTTACTGAGTTCTCTTGAAGAAATCCTCTCAACCCCGCTGCTAACCAAATCCGACAAATGCCTGTAATATCTCGGCAAACGATTTATTACAGATATTGATACTTTTTTATCCATACTTTGTATCTCCATTACATCTCTTTATAACTGATACATTATAACACAACAAATTCGTTTTGTACAGACTTTTTTTAAGGTTTTAGAAAAAGTCACATGCATCTTTTACAAAGGCAGCGGTATCCTCAACAGGCAAGCCCTCAGAAAGCAATGCGCAGTTGTAAAGAACCCCTGATAATTTTTTAAGAGAGTCTTTATCATCTTTTAAAGCTTTAAGCTTTTCAAAAATCTGATGGTTTATGTTAATCTCAAGTACACGCTGTGCCTTTACCATACCCCCCGGCGTTGGCATGGAGTTAAGAGTTTTCTCCATTTCAAGAGAGATTTCACCCTCACTGCTCATGCATACAGGATGGTCGTTTAGCTTGGCTGATGCCTTAACATTTACAACCTTGCCATCAAGAGCCTCTTTCATTGCCTCAAACAAGCTCTTGTTCTGTTCCTGGGCAACAGCCTCTGCCGCCTTTGTTGCCTCGTCCTCTAAATCAAGGTCTGCATCTGTTACAGACTTGAACTCTTTTTCCATGTACTTATCAAGGATTTTTATTGCAAACTCGTCCACATCCTCGGTAAAATAAAGAACCTCAAAGCCCTTTGACTTAACCGCCTCGGTCTGTGGCATACGTTCAATCTGTTCAGGGGTCTCACCGCAGGCATAGTAGATTGCCCCCTGATCATCTTTCATTCTCTCCACATATTCTTTCAGGGATGTGTATTTATTTTCGTTGGATGACACAAACATAATCAAATCAACAAGGAAATCCTTTTCCGCTCCAAAGCTGTCATACAAGCCAAACTTCAGCTGTCTTTTGAAATTCTCGTAAAATTTCTCATAGTTCTCCCTGTCATTTTTCTGCATATCAAGAAGACCGCTCTTTATCTTCTTCTTTAAATGTGATGCAATAACCTTAAGCTGACGGTCATGCTGAAGAATTTCACGGGAGATATTAAGTGACAAGTCTGCCGAATCCACAAGGCCCTTTACAAAGCCAAAGTAGTCAGGGAGCAAATCCTCACACTTCTCCATTATCATTACCCCGTTGGTATACAGGGTAAGTCCACGCTTGAATTCCTTTGTATAATAATCCATAGGTGGACGTGACGGAACAAAGAGCAGAGCGTTATAGCTTACCGCTCCGTCAACCCCTGTGTGAATTACTTTTATGGGGTCCTCAAAATCAAAGAACTTTTCTTTGTAAAAGTTGTTATAATCCTCATCCGTAATCTCGGACTTGTTTCTTCTCCATAATGGAACCATACTGTTTAAGATTGCATCCTCTGTATATGTTTCATACTCAGGCTGTGCATTCTCATCAGCATTTTCAACTTCTTTTAATTTCTGCTTTGTAACCATCATCTTGATTGGGTACTTAATGTAATCAGAGTACTTTCTTACAAGAGTTCTTAAGGTATATTCCTGAAGAAAATCGCTGTAGTTTTCCTCTTCTTTATCAGCTTTAAGCTTTAATGTAATCTCTGTTCCGCAAGCTTCCATGTTGCACTCTTCAATCTCGTATCCGTCCGCACCCTCGGAATACCAACGGTATGCCGTGTCACTTCCGAACTTCTTACTCTTTACGGTGATACTGTCTGCCACCATAAACGCAGAGTAAAAGCCAACGCCGAACTGACCGATAATGTCAACGTCGTCTTTCTTCTCCATATCATTCTTAAAAGCAAAGGAGCCACTCTTTGCAATGGTGCCAAGGTTTTCCTCAAGCTCCTCTTTGGACATACCAATACCCTTGTCGGTTATGGTCAAAGTGTTGTTATCTTTGTCAGGAGTAATCCTGATATAAAAATTCTCTTTATCAAAGGTTATATTCTCGTCAGTCAGTGACAGATAATAAAGCTTGTCCAACGCATCATTCGCGTTGGAAATCAGCTCCCGAAGAAAAATCTCCTTATGTGTGTAAATTGAGTTAATCATCAAATCCAAAAGTCGTTTTGACTCGGACTTAAATTCAAATTTTGCCAATTAAATCGCCTCCGAAGTGAATTAGCACTCTAAATCATAGAGTGCTAATTATAATTGTAATCATAAAACAAATTTTGTCAAGTGTATTTTAAACTTAATTTGAAATTTAGTATATTATATGATAGAATAACTGTGTAATCTCATTACAAGGAGGAGTTATTTTGCGTTTTTTACGACTTTTATGCTTTATTTGTATAGGTATACTTCTTTGTTCCTGCACTCCTGAACAAACATACTTTGGGGAAATCCCCAATTTAAAGTTCAGCCACGTAAAATACACCCATGACGGAAAGCCCTGTTATTATCTCTTTGACGATAATCCCGAGCATTTAAACAAGAATTATCTGGCTGACGGGGAAATTCCCTCTTCCATTGCACACTTTGACTCTCTTGCCCCCGGGGTTTATACCATATTCAGCTACCACCACAGAGGCAGTGCTGCTGCTAAGGACACAGATATGTTCTTTGATGTTCTTTTCCGTGCATCACAAAAGGCTGAATATAAAATCACAAAGATAGGTCTTGACCACAACTGGCAATGGAATAAAGCCTGGGCAGATTTTACCGGCGTTGACGTTTATGCTCCTGAGTATTTGAAAACCTATAACTGCACTTGTACTGACAGTCAATGCTTAAAACCTGACGGAGCTTGTAATAATTCCAATTGTTCATGTACCATAAAAGATGAACTTACAAAATCTAACAGCGGATATTATCAGGGATTAAATATTACCTCTGTGGTCACCCCCGAAAAGTCCTTTCTCCTTAGCGAACAAATACCTGTTATTAAAGAGGACAGAGTAAACGAAATCCGTCACGGCGGATATGATGAACCAATTTGGCTTATAATGGAGTTTGAAATTTTGTCAGGTGAGCTGACCGTAGACACTCTTGCCTATACGGATTTGGAAAAGGCAAAAGCCAATTTTGAAACCATGGAAAAGGGCTCTCTTGCAAAAGAACCACAGTATAAAGGCATAGCTGATAGTGCTCCTATTGTTAAGGCAGAGCTTTCCTATACCTTTGATGACACCACAAAGCCCGGTGCTTTGCCCATAAGAATATTTAACCAAAGACATCCTGAGGGTTATATAGCAAAGGACGGTGCTTTTGGCACAAACGTAAACACATGGAAGGTAAAAGAGCTTATAGAGGCAGAATCTGCCGAATCCGATTTAATGCATTTAACCTATAAAGACAGCAAAAAGCTTGATTTGTACGGAGAAAGCATCACAGATAAAAACCATATATGGCACTTTGACCCTTTTTATACAAGTATGTATGATGATGCAGGAAACCCTGACTTTGAGCCAAACATCCCCATGTCACAGGTTAACTATCCTATGGGAAATAAAGAAACTCCAAAGGATTTTTACAGTAAATACGTGCTTAACCTGGGCAACTTCGGTGTAAGGTATCAGTATACCTTTAAGCTGAACAATCAATCATCTGTTCAAAGGATATTCTCCTTTTCAATGAACTCTGTTTCAGGACAGGTTTACAGATATTCTCTGTATTCTGGCAATACCCTTATAAAAGATGACGGGGGACGGTACATAATGAAGAAATTTGACATGGACCCAGGGGAAAATCCAAAATCAAAAACAGACCCGAAAGAACGTCTGGAGCCTGCAAAATACACCACAACAGAAAAGTTTGTTTTAGAGCCAAACACCGACTATATCCTGAATATGGAGGTAGTCACCCTGACAGGCTGTGACGCCCCCATGACAAATATTCTATCCGTGGAATAGTTTATATACAAAACCTAGATGAGGTGGTGCAATAAAAGTTTAGATTATCCAACGATTGCATCCGCAATCTACATCTCATCAGTCACTGTGTGACAGCTTCTCCTCAAGGGGAAGCCTGCAAAAACAACGCCATTCCATTTAATTGGAATGGCATTTTTATTATTTATGATAGGCTTTTTCGACTTCTTTATATATTTTTTCTAAATCAAAGTCCATATCAAGATAGATTTGGTCGGCTAAGAGCCCCTGAAAAATCAGCATTCCAAGCCCGTTAAGGGTTGAATAGCCAAGCTCTTCCGCTCTTTTTAAAAACCTTGTCTTTGGTGGATTATAAATTAAATCCGAAACCAGCGCTGTTTTTTTAAGGCTGTCTAAGAATGACAAATCCTCATAATCCCCATCCACGCCGTGCATACCCAAAGGAGTCGCATTTATCAAAATATCACAGTTGCCTGTCTTTTCCGAAATATTGTCAACTGACATTTTTCCGCTTTTTACTGTAACGCCCGTTTTGCCTGATACGTATTTTGCCACCGCCTCGGCTTTTTCAGGGGTGCGGTTTAAGACAGTAATTTCATCAGCTCCCATATCCCCTGCTTTAAGGGCAAGAGTTGACACAACCCCGCCTGCACCAAGGATTACAATCTTTGCATTTTTAAAGGTATAGCCTTTCATGTTCAAGGCTCTGACATATCCTTCGGAATCGGTGTTATAGCCAAAGAGCTTTCCGTCTTTTACCTTAACCGTGTTAACAGAGCCAAAGAGCTCTGCCTCTTTATCAATCCAATCAAGATACTCTATTATATCCGTTTTGTGGGGCATTGTAAGATTGAACCCGTCAATTCCCTCTTTTCTGGCATATACTAAAAACTCCTCAATCTCCCCCTTTTTAACCTGTACCTTTTCATAATGATATGGTATTTTAAGGGCTTCAAGGGCAGAGCCGTGAACCAAAGGGGACAGACTGTGGGATATAGGGTCCCCTATTACTGCAAGCTTAATCATTCTTCTTAACCTCTTCTGCAAGATAGTCTATAGCAAGGGTATAGCCTCTGAAACCAAGTCCGCATATCTGACCGATACAAGCAGGAGCCGTAACGGACTTCTGCCTGAACTCCTCCCTTTTATGAATATTGCTGAGGTGAACCTCTACGGTTGGTAAGTCCACACTTTTTAAGGCATCTAAAATTGCATAGCTGTAATGGGTATACGCGCCGGGGTTTATAACAATGCCGTCATAGTTGCCAAGGGCATGATGAATAAAATCTATAATCTCACCCTCGCCGTTGCTTTGAAGAACAACAGCC
The DNA here is from genome assembly GCA_045542095.1 of Ructibacterium sp. Classification (GTDB taxonomy): domain Bacteria; phylum Bacillota; class Clostridia; order Monoglobales; family Monoglobaceae; genus Ructibacterium. The sequence goes on along the minus strand of JAZQKJ010000046.1, from coordinate 44,892 downwards.
TCTGCCCCTTTTTCCTCTGCATAGCTTTCTATATACGCCTCCAGGTCGCTATAGGTTTTACCGCCGTATATTTCAGGCTCCCGTATGCCGAGCATGTTCAAGTTAGGTCCGTTAATTACCATTATTTTCATAATTTTTCACCTCGTTAATTATTTTATCTGTTATATCATCAAGAGAGCCGTCATTTACAACACGAATGTCCGCCCAGTTTTGGTAAAGCTCATATCTTTCGTTATACAATTCTATAAGTCGCTCCTTACCGCCTGCCAGCAACGGACGGGTAGAGGTTCTTATATCCCCCATGATATTTTCAAGGGGTCTGTCGATAAATATTACTATTCCGCAATCTGCAACAGCCTTGTTGACCTCTTTTTTTACAATTCCGCCACCTGTTGCTATTATCCTGCCGACGCCTACGTTCTTTTCAAAGACCCGGGTTTCAATTCTGCGGAATTCTTCTTCTCCGTCTTTTTCAAAAATTTCGGGGATTTTACACCCTGCATGGTTTTCTATTGCCGTGTCCAGATCCACAAATCCCATTTTAAGCTCGTAGCTCAGACGCTTTCCTATAACCGATTTACCGCAGCCCGGCATTCCTATTAAAATCAAGTCCTTCTTATCCATTATTCTCCTCCAGAATACAACTATAACATCATATCCAAAGCGGCAATTGCAGTTCCTGCCTCTACCACACAAACTGCTCTGTGAACAATACAGGGGTCATGTCTGCCCTTTATTTCAAGCTGACAATTTTCCATGGTATCAGTGTTGACAGTATTCTGCTTTTTTCCAATAGACGGGGTAGGCTTTACTGCCACATTGAAAACAACAGGCATACCGTTTGAGATACCTCCGTTTATTCCCCCATTGTTATTGGTACGGGTCTTTATTTCGCCATTTTCAATATAAAACTCATCATTTGCCACGCTTCCGCACATATCGGTAAACCCGTATCCTGCACCGAACTCAATTCCCTTTACTGCAGGTATGGAGAACATCATAGATGAAATTCTGCTCTCTATTGAGCCAAAGAAGGGACTTCCGATTCCAGCTTTTAACCCTGTAATTCCGCATTCGATAATTCCGCCGATTGAATCTGCCTCTTCCCTTTTTTCAAGAATATTTTCCTGCATTTTTTCTCCCATGGCATCATCGCAAGCAGGGAATTCCTTTGCGGACACTTCCTCTAAAACCTCTTTTGTGAGATTTACTGCATCAAAGGGCTTGTCCTTTGCATCACCGATTTTCAAAATATGCGCCCCAATTGTTACACCATAGCTCTTTAAAACCTGCTTTGCAATTGCCCCCGCAAAAACCAAGGGAGCAGTTATTCTTCCCGAGAAATGCCCGCCACCTCTGTAATCGTGGGAGTCGCCATACTTTTCAAAGCCTGTAAAATCGGCATGTCCTGGTCTTATAAGCTCCGGGGCATAATCACGGGATTTCATATCTGAATTATATATAACACCGGCAAGAGGCGTGCCTGTGGTTTTTCCATTGAAAAAGCCTGACAAAATCTCTACCTTGTCCGCCTCTTTTCTCTGTGTTGACAGAAGATTTTTACCCGGTGCTCTTCTTGCCATCTCTTTTTCTATCTCTTCTATATCAAGCTCTGTCCCCGACGGAATTCCGTCAATAACAACGCCAATTCCCTTGCCGTGGGACTCGCCGAAAATGCTTACTTTAAACTTTTCTCCCCAGATATTCATATTATTTCCATAGCCTTTCTGCCCACAAATAGGAATGAAAATATTATATGCGCTTATCGTGGGCAGATAAGGCGTATATATGCAACTTATGCACATCGCCGTTTCGCGCCATATTCGGTGCGAAAATTTCGGCGGTGCAATTAAATCCGCCGGAGGCAGTAACGTGATTTTTCACGTTATTGCCCTCCAAATTTCATAAGGGACTCGGGTCCTTTATAAACTGAATTATACACCTCAAAAAAGTCCGGATACGACTTGAGCACCGCTGTCTGTGCCCCCATAATGGAAACCTGACCCTCGCAACGGCACGCCGCAATGGAAAGTGCCATGGCAATTCTATGGTCGTTCCAGCTTGAAACCGTCGTTCCGTGAAGGACATCTGTTCCATTTATTATAAGATAATCCGTTCCCTCGGTGATGTCAAGTCCCAGATGCTTAAGCTCGCTCGAAACCGCCGCAAGTCTGTCACTTTCTTTCATTCTTAGTCTGCCTGCATTTATAATCCTGCTCTCGCCTTTGCAGAACGCACACAGCACCGCAATAATAGGCACAAGGTCGGGTATCTCTGCCGCATCCACTGTAATTCCGTGCATATCCTCACTTCGCTTAACCACTATGGCTCCGTCATCAAGCTCCGTTACTGTTGCCCCTGTTTCTTTTAGAACATCGAGAATTTTCTTATCACCCTGCAAGCTGTCTTTCCGAAGTCCCGCACACTCTATGTCACAACCCAAAGCCCCTGCAGTAAGGAAAAATGCCACCTGAGAATAGTCACCCTCTACTACATAATCCACAGCCTTGTATTTCTGGTTGCCCGGTACTGTGAACTTCTTATAGTTTTTGTTAATAACCTCTATCCCAAAATCCTTAAGGACAGACAGGGTAATATCTATATAGCCCTTTGATTCTGTTTCGGTTGTTATGATAATTTCACTGTCACCATCTAAAAGGGGCAGAGCAAACAAAAGTCCTGTTATAAACTGTGAGCTTACGTTTCCGGGAAGCTTGAAAACCCCAGGGGCAAGTCTGCCTTTAAAGCTCATGGTTTCACGGGTTTGTATACACTCTATTCCCTTTTTGGAAAATAAATCTATGTATGGTTTTTGGGGCCGTTGCATAAGTCTGCCTCTGCCCGTTAAGGTTACAGGCCTGTCATTTAAAAGAGCCACAGGAATCAGGAAACGCAAAGTAGAACCGCTCTCAGCGCAGTCAAGAATTGGAATCAGGTCATTTTCCGCATCTTTCTTCTTTTTGAATATAACCTTTTTTTCCTCTTCAATAACTTCAAATTCCGCTCCAAGCTCATTCATGCATCTAAGAGTGGCTTTTATATCTTCCGAAAAGCTCAAGTTTGAAACGGTGCATTTCTCTCCCGACAATGCCGCGGCTATAATAGCCCTGTGCGCCACGCTTTTAGATGGGGGCGCTGTCACCCTGCCTTTTAACATTTTAGCCTCTATATTTACAATATCCATTTTTCTCAGTCCTTTAAGTAAGCTCTGCTTTATCCGTCTTTTTAATACACACCTTACCTATTTCTTCAATCAAAATAAGATTAAGCATGTTTCCATCGCCCTTTTTATCCACCTTTACGGCGTTTTTCAGTTCATCAGAGCTGATTGGAATTTCCGTTGGCAGATTAAAGTTTTTAAGGATTTCTGTCATTCTCTCGGTGGTCTTTCTCTCTGTAACTCCTGCCCTTTCACCGAACTTACAAGCCATAACCATTCCTGCCGCCACAGCCTCGCCATGGGTATAGGTTTCATAGTTATACTGCTTTTCGATTCCATGTCCAAAGGTATGCCCGAAGTTAAGAATCATACGCTCTCCCGTGTCGAATTCGTCATTTTCTACCACCTGACTCTTTATTCTGCAACAATTATATATGATTTCTTCACTTTTTGCAATGAGTTCTTCTCTGTTTTTTATTTTTTCAAGAGTTTCAAAGAGTTCTGCATCTCTTATTGCTCCGTATTTAATAACCTCTGCCATACCATCGGACAGCACCCTGTCTGTCAAAGTATTAAGACACTTTGGGTCGATTATAACAGTCTTTGGCTGATAGAAAGCCCCTACAAGATTTTTGCCTCTGGGCAAATCAATAGCAACCTTTCCGCCCACGCTTGAATCCACCTGTGCAAGCAGGGTTGTGGGGATTTGTATATAGGGAATACCTCTTAGCAGACTTGATGCCGCATAGCCTGTAATATCCCCCACTACACCGCCCCCAAGGGCGATTACAACATCTGTTCTTGTGATGCCAAATTCCAGCATCCTGTCATAAATCTCAAAAAGCTGTTCCTGGCACTTGCTCTGTTCCCCTGCAGGAATTTCAATTATACAGACAGAAAATCCCTCTTTGATAAGACTGTGGGCAAGTCGTTCCCCATACAGGGGGTTTACATTGGAATCGGTAACTATTGCGGCTTTGCACGGGCTTATAATATCTTTGATTATACCGCCCGTACTGTCCAATATACCATTTTCTATGAATATATCATATTCCCTGCCCGGGATATTTACATGAAGCTTTTTCATTTCTCTCTTCCTTTCAAAATCAATCAGGCTAATGGAAAAAGGGCGAATTCCTTTGAATCCGCCCTATGTCAAGTTCCTTATGCGACTTTTTTTCTCTCGTTACGCTCCTTAATATATAAGTCTTTGTTAAGGTATCTCTTTGTTTCTGATGCAACAACTCCGCTAAGAGCAACCAGTGCAATCAGGTTAGGAAATGCCATAAGACCGTTTACAACGTCAGCAATATTCCATACAAGTGATAACTTCATATAAGGAGCTATAAATATAGCTATAAGAAAGAGGGCACGATATGTCATAATTGCACCATAGTTTCTGTTGGATAAATATTCAAGACAACGCTCTGAATAGTAATTCCAGCCAAGGATTGTGGTAAAGGCAAAGAACACAAGACACATCATCAGAACAAACGCACAAATCCAATTAGGGAATGGCAGACCGTTCTGGAAAGCATACATAGTAACCTCAACGCCCTCTATTCCCTCAACATGCCATGCACCTGTCACAACAATTGCAAGACCTGTCATGGTACAGATTATTATTGTGTCGATAAATGTCCCTGTCATAGAAACAAGTCCCTGACGAACAGGCTCATTTGTCTGAGCAGCAGCCGAGGCAATAGGAGCAGAACCCAAGCCCGACTCATTAGAGAATATACCTCTTGCAACACCCTTTTGCATCGCGACAATCATAGAGCCCACAATTCCTCCTGTTACTGCCGACGGATTAAATGCACCCTTGACAATTACAGCGATTGCATCGGGAATAGCCTTATAATTCACAACAACAAGAATAATGCCGAATAATACATAGGCAATTGCCATAAATGGAACTACAATCTCTGTAACCTTGGCAATTCTCTTAATTCCACCGATTACAACAAGGGCAACACAGATTGTAATAACAATTCCCGAAATAACCACAGACCATGAATAATCTTGACCCAAAAGATTTATTGTATACGACTTCATAGGGTCAAAGAATCCCTGAACTGCAGAAGTAATTCCGTTCATCTGAGTAAATGTACCTATACCCAACAAGCCAACAAGCACGCCAAAGAACGCAAATAACTTAGCAAGCCATTTCCATTTTGCACCCATACCCTTTTCTATGTAGTAAAAAGGTCCCCCAAGAACGTGACCGTCTTCATCAACGGTGCGGTACTTAACCGCTAAAAGACCCTCTGCATATTTAGTAGCCATTCCGAAAAATGCTGCCACTATCATCCAGAAAAGTGCACCCGGTCCCCCTGCACACACTGCCGTTGCAACACCTACGATATTTCCCGTACCGATTGTTGCAGAAAGTGCAGTACAAAGTGCACCGAAACTGCTTACCTCGCCTGTTCCGTCCTCTTCGTTTTTAACCATATAACGAAGTGCCCTTGGCAGATGCCTTATCTGAAGAACCTTTGTCCTGAGTGTAAGCCATATACCAACCGCCATAATAAATATTATAAGCGGAAGTCCCCATACAATATCGTTTATACTTATAACGATATCGTTAAGCTTGTTTAAAAATCCCATTTACTCTCTCCCTCTCATTTGTATATATTATTCTTCCACCTCTGTTTCCCAAAGGGGAATATTTTTAAGCTTGCTCCACACAAAATTACCCATGTTTATTCCGCCAAGCTTATTTAAATGGATATTATCCTTCTGATAATCCCTGTTCTTTACCCTTGCATAACCAAAGCCCGATTCGGTGAACACATTTATAACAGGAACACCGTTTACCTTTGCCACCTTCTCTGCCATTTCTGCCAGAACAAAATCAGGAACCTTCCTGCCCTCGTTAAGGGACTCGGGCGGTGCAGTATTAGAGCCAATCATGACGATAACCACAATCTGTGCCTTGGTGTTTTCCTGAAGATATCTTATACTCTGGTTAAGGCAACCGCAAAAAGTATTGTCATCTGTATCGAATATGTCACCTATTACCTTACCCTCGTTTGGCAAAACCTCAAGAGTTATAAGGTCAGCATCAGCTTTACCATCGTCTAAATTCATAACAGATGCTTTGACATTTGAGTTATTAAGCCCGTCCGGGGTAAGACAACCGCCTGGGATAGCCTTGTTTACAACCCTCATTTCCGAGAGCTTTTCAACAACCTGAATATACTCTCCCCAGCTATAACTGCTCATGGATGTTCCGTACACGTACCACAACTTATCCTTCCAGTGATTCATAATTTTTCTCCTTTCGTGCACAACCCACTGATGATTTTATAACATTCCCATTTCTTTGTCAATATTTGTAACTTTAATTTAACCTTTCTTTTGCAGATATCCAAGGTATTCCTCCAGAGTCATTACCTTTAAATAATCATAATATTCCTCCAGCCTTTTAAGTATCTCAGGGGTTTCGTCTTTAGAGCCCATATCCACAACTATCAGCTCCTCCCGTATATCCTCCCATACCACAGAGCGTATCATTCCCTCAATAGTTTCCTGACAGTCTGAAACCCCAATAACTCTGTGAACAAAGATAGCATCGCTCTTTTCCCTGTTAAATCCGAATATGGATTTTGCAATTATCTGTAAAACTCCGTACACAGCGAAGAAAGACATAATAAACAAAAAAACTGAATACATAAAAACACCCCTTTGCACTATAATATGCAAAAAGGGTGTTGGTGGTTAACCTTGATTAAATCTTAAAATAGTCAAACAAATATCCAAAGTCCATTCCGCCTATGCAAACATTACGATAATTCCTGCATAAGGAACTGTTTCCGTCCCTTAAGGTGTGGGTGGTAACTCCGTATATGTGTGACATATATGTTTCTATACACGCCGCAAGGTGGTCACAGCCTCTTAATATCTTTCCGTCTATGGGCATGTATTCCTCACTGTTGTATTTCTCGTTTATGTCCTCTGCAGTTGTGTATTTTATCTCGCCGTTTTCAATTATCTTCTCGGTGAACTCATCACTTGTAAAGTAGGAAATCTCCTCCTTCCAGTCAACAGGTATAAGGGGATAGAGCACCTTTTCCATCTGCTCTCTTTCTATATTTTTTATAAGTTCATCCAGCCCCTCCACAGAATTCTTAACAGGCGACACTATATCACGGGTCAAAACCTCGGGAATGTCATGAAAAAGTCCTCCAAGGAAGTTATTTACCGCCCTCTGCTTGCAGGCACCGATTTCACAGGAACATAGATACGAAAGTATCGCCACAATAAGCATGTGCCCTATAACAGATGTAGCAGGTATTCTGGGTGACCTTGACCACCTCTGCTGAAGCCTGAGCTGACCTAACATATTGGTAAACCCGCGATAGTTGTTGCTTACAATAAACTCCCCAAAAAAGTCAAGGCTTTCCAGCTCTCTCATTTTTTCGTCAATTTCCCGTCTGGTGTTGTCAATTGCATAATAAGTACGGCACATATCATATATAATGTCAAACTCCCACTTTGTTGCAAGATAGTGCGATGCCTCAAGGATTTTCTTCTCGCTTTTTGCATAGCTTTCATCTGTAAAATATCTTTCAAACCTTTCAGCAAACCCACCGGGGATTGACAAAATATCAGGTTTTATCTGTTCTATCGCCCAGCTATTGAGCTCCTTTCCCTTTTCCTCCATAAGTCTGTGAAAAATAGGCGGTTTTATATCGGTAAGGACAAGTCTGTGAAGGAATTCGAATATTCCCCCCTCAATCAGTAATGTCCAGTCCGTGTCTTTATTGAGTTTTCCAAGAACGTAAGCACAAATCATTTTATGGGATTGCTTGTCAAGCTCCGTAAACCCGCGGGACGGACGTATATGGTCATTCCATCTCTCTATGGACGTTGCCTCAAATATTGTTTCAATCAAGGATTTTCTTATCATTTATCTTCGCTCCCTTTCATTTTTACATTCTATCACATTTTTTCAAAAAAAGATACCCCAAAATATCTTTTTTCCGCCTGAACAGAATATATATCATTATGTAACCAATATTTAACAGATTAACACTTTAGAGATTTTACATAATAAAACAAGCGTTAAATTGTGCAGTATATATAAACACCTTGCAATTTTTATCCATATTTATCCATTTCAATTACTTTTTTCCCATAAAATGTAAAACGCTCTTGTTTTTGTTTATAAATTATTTATAAACACTTTACAAATAATTTATAATATGATAGTATAAATGTAGTGGTATTAAATAGGATATAGATAAGGATGCTGTGCTGTTTGCGGCAAGCCGAGGACTTAATAAGGAGAATTTTATGGAAACCATTATTTATTTGAATTTTCTTATTTCGATTATTTTCACCTTGTGTTATGCATATCAGTTCTTTTACATTTTCATCGGACTTTTAAAGACGCCCAAAAAGCTTACTGCATCTGAGTTACATAAGTTTGCAGTTGTTATTTCAGCAAGAAATGAGCGGGATGTTATAGGTCAGTTAATTGAAAGTATCAAAAAGCAGAATTACCCATCTGATATGATTGATGTTTTCGTTATTGCAGATAACTGTGATGATGACACTGCACAGGTTGCCGCGGAGGCAGGAGCTATTGTGCATGAACGATTCAACAAACAGCTTGTTGGTAAGGGTTATGCTCTTGACTGGATGTTTGACATAATCAAGACCGATTATGCAGACAGGGGTTATGAGGCTTTCATGATTTTTGATGCGGATAATATTTTAGACCCCAACTATGTTGCAGAGATGAATAAGGTTTTTGATAACGGCTACAGAATCATTACAAGCTATCGTAACTCCAAGAATTTCGGAGATAACTGGATTTCTGCGGGATACTCACTCTGGTTCCTCCGTGAGGCTAAGTTCCTTAACAACTCACGTATGCAGCTTAACACAAGCTGTGCAATTTCAGGAACAGGCTTCCTTGTAAGCGCTGAAATAATCCGCGAAAACGGCGGTTGGATACATCATCTTCTTACCGAGGATATCGAGTTTACCATTGACAGTGTTATCCATGGAGAGAAAATCGGCTACTGTGCCGAGGCAGTTCTCTATGACGAACAGCCCACCACCTTCCGTCAGTCTTATACTCAAAGACTTCGTTGGGCAAAGGGATTTTATCAGGTATTCACAAACTACGGAAGTCAGCTTTTCTATGGTGCATTCAAGGGTAGCTTCTCCTGTTTTGATATGCTTATGACAATCGCACCTGCTATGCTTCTTACTTTAGTATGTGCTTTTGTAAATGCCATTGCAATTCCTATCGGACTTATATACGATGCAAAAGAAACTACCTCCCTTATTCTTGCTCTGGGTCAGACCATTTTCAACTTCTACGGTCTGTTCTTTATACTTGGAACAATCACAACCATAACAGAGTGGAATCAGATTCATTCCACAACGGGAAAGAAGATAAAAAATCTCTTCACCTTCCCTCTGTTTATGCTAACCTATGTTCCTATTGCGGTTGTGGCTTTGTTTAAAAAGGTTGAGTGGAAACCAATCAAGCATTCGGTTGTTCGCTCAATTGACGATATTCAAAATGATCAGGCGGTTGCACCGTAAAAAACAACTAAATAACATTCTTGATGCCATATCCGTAAAAGATATGGCATTTTTTATGTCAAACAGGCATTATTCCGTTGGTTTTTTGTCAAGATATCCCTTGACTATATACCATTTTGTAGTATATAATTAAATAGGTATATTATTTGGTTTAATAAAATTATATTTACATATAAGGAGAGTAACGTTATGAATTTAATCGAAGCAAAAGAGTATGCAAAGCAGAACGTGAACAACAGACCCGACACCACAGGCAGACTTGGCGGTAAAATCGCTGTTGTAACAGGCGGTGCACAGGGTTTTGGTTTTGGTATTGCAGAGGAGCTTTACAAAGAGGGGGCAAGCGTCGTTCTGGCTGACCTTAACGAAGACCTTGCAAAAACTGCTGCCGCAAGCTTAGGCGACAGAGCAGTTGGTATTAAGGTTGACGTAAGCAACCCTGAATCCGTTGAAGAGATGACCATAAAAACTGTTGAGCATTTCGGCGGTCTTGACATCTTTATTGCAAACGCAGGTGTTGTTAAGGCAGGAAGCCTTGAAGAGCTTACCCCTCAGCAGTTCGACTTTGTTACAAAGGTTAACTATATGGGATACTTCTACTGTGCAAAGTATGCATCAGACATTATGAAGGCACAGCATGAGGCTGCCCCTGAAAAGTGGTTTGATATTATTCAGGTTAACTCAAAATCAGGTCTTTCAGGCTCCAAAAACAACTTTGCCTATGCAGGCGGAAAGTTTGGCGGCATAGGTCTTACACAGAGCTTTGCTCTTGAGCTTGTTGACTACGGAATTAAGGTTAACGCTGTATGCCCGGGTAACTTCTATGACGGCCCTCTCTGGTCCGACCCTGTAAACGGATTGTTTGTTCAGTACCTTAACTCAGGAAAGGTTCCCGGTGCAAAGACTGTTGAGGATGTTAAAAATTTCTATCTCTCTAAGTCACCTATCCGCAGAGGTTGTACTCCTGTTGATGTTTCAAAGGCAATCTTCTACTGTGTAGAGCAGTGCTACGAAACAGGTCAGGCTATCCCCGTTACAGGCGGACAGACAATGCTTAAATAGGAGATTGATATAAATGAGTATGTATGTAGAAATGCAGGAAAACCTCAAGCTTTTAAATGTTGATGACCCTGCACAAAGACTCTCTAACCTTGAGATGCTTCTCCAAAAAGAAACTGAAAAGCCTCAGGTTAAGCCCGAATATGCGAACAATCATATTCACACCATCTACTCCTTCTCCCCTTACTCACCAACCGCGGCAATCTATATGGCACGTGCCGAGGGGTTGCAGACTGCAGGTATTATGGACCATGACAGTATCGGCGGAGCTGAAGAATTCAGGAAGGCAGGAGAGATTGCAGGTATGGGAACAACCTGCGGTATGGAATGCCGAGTTGACTGGTCCGACACAAGACTGGCAGGTTACAACATCAACAACCCTGACCAGGCAGGTGTTGCCTATATGGCAATTCACAGTGTTCCTGCAACAGGATTTGATGTTCTGCAAAAGGCTTTTGCACCTCTTCGGGAAAAGAGAAATATCCGAAACAGAAAAATGGTTGATAACATCAACAACATAATGTCACCTTATGGCATTACTCTGGATTTTGATAAAGATATTATTCCAATTTCCAACTTTAAAATGGGCGGCTCTGTTACAGAAAGACATTTACTCTATGCTCTCAGCCTTAAGATTATGGATTTCTGCGGTGCAGATAAGTGTGTGGATTTTCTCCGCAACACCCTGGCTCTTCCCATTTCACCAAAACAGGAGGCATGGCTTACAGAGCCTGATAATCCCCATGTGGTGTATGACCTTCTTGGCATTTTGAAGTCACAGCTTGTAGAGAAGATATACATTCCCGCAACAGACGAGTGTCTGCCTCTTAAAGAGGTTGTACGTCTTGCAAACCAGGTTGGCGGAATTCTCTGCTACCCATATCTTGGCGACGTTACCGACTCTGCAACAGGAGATAAAAAAGCTGCTAAATTCGAAGACGACTATCTTGAAGAATTATTTGAGATGCTAAAAGAAGAGGGCGTAAATGGCATTACTTATATGCCCGCAAGAAACACACTGCCCCAGCTTGAACGTTTGCAAAAGCTCTGTCACAGCTATGGCATGACCGAGATATCAGGTGAAGACGTAAACTCTTCACGTCAGAGTATGATTTGTAAACAGCTTACACTTCCACAATTCTCTCATCTTGTGGATATGGCATGGAAGCTTGTTGAACGTGAACGAAATATTATATTATAAATACTGAAAGGAATTTAAAATTATGAAAACAAAAGCAGTTCGAATTCATGGAAAAATGGACCTCCGTCTTGATGATATGGAGTTATCCGACATCACCGCAGACGGTGTTCGTATTAAGATAATTTCTGACTCAATTTGTATGAGTACATACAAAGCCGCAATCGAGGGGGGCGACCACAAGCGTGTTCCCGATAATGTTGAAGAAAACCCAACTATCGTAGGTCACGAATTCTGTGGTGAAATCGTTGAGGTTGGCGAAAACTGGAAGCACAAGTATAAGGTTGGGGACAAGTTCTCAATCCAGCCTGCACACTTCTATAAGGGTTCACTCCTTGCTCCCGGCTACTCTTATCCCGAGTGCGGCGGTGATGCACAGTACGCTAACGTTCCAATCGAAACCTTACTTGCTGACTGTCTGCTTGAGTATAATTCAGACGTATATTACTATGGCTCACTTGCAGAACCTCTCAGCTGTATCATTGGTACATTCAAGGCTATGTATCATACAAAAGCCGGCACCTATGTACACGATATGGGTATCATTGACGGTGGTAAAATGGCACTTTTAGCATCTGTTGGTCCTATGGGACTTGGTGCAATCGACCTTGCAATCCACGGTGACAGAAAGCCGTCTTTACTTGTTGTTACAGATATCAATCAGGAAAGACTTGACCGTGCTGCAAGCATCTTCACTGTTGAAGAGGCAAAGAAAAACGGCGTTGAGCTCCACTATGTAAACACAGGTACTGTTGATAACCCTGTTGAAGTTCTCCGTGATTTAACCGGTGGTACAGGTTATGACGATGTTATCTGCTTTGCTCCTGTTAAATCTCTTGTTGAACAGTCCGATGCAATACTTGGCTATGACGGTTGTCTTAACTTCTTTGCAGGCCCAACCGACAGCAACTTCAAGGCAGAGTTCAACTTCTTTAATGTTCACTATAACGCTACACACATTACAGGTACAAGCGGTGGTAACACACAGGATATGCGTGATGCTTTGGCTATGGTTAACGAAGGTAAGCTCAACCCATCTGCTATGGTTACACATATCGGCGGTCTTGACGCAGTTGTTGACACAACTCTTAACCTTCCAAAAATCCCTGGTGGCAAGAAGCTTATATACAACCAGATAAGCATGCCTCTTGTCGCTCTTGACGAGCTTGAAGAAAAGGGCAAGGACGACCCAATGTTTGCAGAGCTTGCAAAAATCGTTGCTGCAAACAACGGCCTATGGTGTCCAGAAGCAGAGAAATATCTCTTAGCTAACGCAAAACCTATGGTTTAATCTAAAAATACAACATACAAAAAGGGCATGTCTCAATAAATTATTGAACCGCCCCCAAAAAGTTAGACCAAAAATCTAACGATTGGGAGGTCGGTTCATGAGACAGCCCTTTTTTATACAATATTCTTCATATATTCTCTTGGGGATATTCCCTTTATCTGTTTAAATCTTCTTGAAAAATATACGTAATCAACATACCCGCACTTTTCTGCAATTTCATTAAGCGAACGGGTATTTTTATATATATCGATCAGGTAACAGGCATGAGCAATTCTGACAGAAGTTAAAAACTCTGTAGGTGTTTTCCCTGTAAACTTTTTAAAGTGTGCTCTTATGTAATCCTCGGCATAACCGCTTTGGTTCAGCAAACTGTTAAGACTAATATCAGAATTATAAAAATTATTTGTAATCTCCTCTATAATCTCCTGAATTTTCAGTCCGATTTCATCATCCAATCTAAGACTTTGCATAAGAAAATGTGCAAAAGCGTTAGTAAGAGATGCAACATACTCTGGATTACCAAACCGATTGTTGTATATCATTTGAGCCAAAAAAGACCCTTCTCCTTGTGAGTTATCAAGCACCATCACGGGATAATCAAAATTAAAAATCTGTCCGAATTCCCCGCAAATATATATCCTTTTACTATTTTTTGTTCGTGTTGAACGGTGCAAAATACCGGGGGGAACAATAATGATTTTCCCCGGTGACATATAAAACTCTTTATTGTCGAAATGAATGACACCGGTTCCCTTTATATATGTACTTATTTCATAATTCTTGTGCTGATGTTCAGGAATATCCTTTTCTATTAAATCTATACTATAACTCATTACATCACCCAACTATACTATACACCATTTCTATCTTTTGTGCAAGTTAATTTATGAAAACGTCTAACACTTTTTGAAAAAACGTGATACAATCCTATAATGTAATATATCTTTTATTAAAATTCGTTATTATATTAAAGAGGTATTGTTATGCGAAAAAAACACGTAGATATGCTATCAGGCTCGGTATTTAAAGGTTTGCTTTCAATGGCAATTCCTATTATGGTAATGAATGTTATGCAATCGCTCTTTAACATAATGGATATGACGTCATTGAGAATTTTTTCTGATGATAGTTCGGTTGGTGCAGTTGGCGTATGCGGAACCCTCATTACCCTTTGCACAAGTTTGCTTATTGGAACCTCTTCCGGAGCAAATGTTATTGTGGCTAAAAGAATAGGTTCGGGCGACAGAGAACGGACCGATAAGGCTGCTTCAACTGCCATTTTGACTTCGATTTTTGGCGGAATTCTTTTAATGATAATCGGGATAACCTTTGCTGAAACCTTTTTAAGAATGATAAACTGCCCTGACAGCCTCTTAGAAAAAGCTACCCTATATTTTAGGATATATTTTGTCGGTGTGCCAATTATTTTATTCTATAATTTTGCCGCATCCATCTTAAGAGCAACAGGCGATACAAAAAGGCCCATGTACTTTTTAATTCTTGCCGGATTTTTAAAGGTTATATTTACCGTTTTATTTCTTACAATCTTTGATATGACAGTAGACGGCGTTGCTTATGCAACAATTCTTTCTCAGCTTATTGCAAGCGTTCTTGCTTTTCTTGCTATGCGTCAGTTGGTTCCTGTAGTTAATATCAACTTCAAGAAACTAAAATTCGATTTTACAGAGTTTAAGGACATTTTGTTTATTGGAATTCCAACTGGTATGCAGAGTGCCCTCTACTCTCTTGCAAACGCCGTAATCACAACTGCAGTCAATAGCTTTGGTGCAGCTGCTACAACGGGAATTGCCATCGCAAATCAATTTGACGGAATTTTATATCAGATTTCTTGTGCGCCCGCCCTTGCAGTTATTCCTTACATAGCACAAAATGTGGGTGCAGGCAATATTAAACGTGTAAAAGAGGCAGTCTTTAAAGCTATGGTTATTACAACAGGTTTTGGGGTTTTCTTTGGATCTCTCTCTGCATTTTTTTCCGCACAGCTTTCATCCATTATGTCATCATCACCTGAAGTAATAGCATATTCTCAGCAAAAAATGATTATAATTTCAAGTACGTACTTTATTTGCGGAATTAATGAAATTATAGGTGGAGCCCTTAAAGGAATGGGTAAACCAATTCTGCCCACAATTGCAACACTTCTTTATATGTGTCTTTTCAGATTTGTATGGGTTTACGGAATATTCCCACTCTGTCCAAATCTTACATTCTTATATCTTGTTTGGCCAATTGGATGGGTTTTATCTATTATAACATTGTTAATTGCCTATTTCCCTGCAATATCAAAATTGCAGAAACAGTATTCATAAATAAAAAAAGTGTTTTAACAAACACACCAACCCCCTGCCCCCAATCTTGGGGGACTAGTGAACACTTTCTTGTTATTACGTCAATTACTGCGTAATTTCCTACATAATAAAAAAGACTTGTCAATCGACAAGTCTTTTTTTGGAGCGGAAGACGAGATTCGAACTCGCGACGTTCACCTTGGCAAGGTGACGCTCTACCACTGAGCCACTCCCGCATTGCTAAAGTATAATAGCATATTTTTTTTGTTTTGTCAACGGTTTTTTTGAAGATTTTTTAAATTTATCTGAAAAAGGAGGGGAAAGCTCCCCTCCTTTACATACTTTTAAAACAGACACGACGGAGTAACAAGACGCTTTGCTGTCATTCCCATTGTACATCCCTCGTTATCCAATATCTCTTCTTCCAGCTCTTCTATTTTATCAATCTTGCCGTCCAGATATTCTGCAATTACATCAATGGCGTCGTGCACCCTCGCCATCACGCCACCATACCTGAAGCTTAAAACCTCATACCCAAAAGGCTTATAGGTATCTTTCCACTGTTTACTATGCAGCTTTGAAAATTCACTATAAAGATTTAAAAGTTCAGGCAGAATTTCAACCATGACTTTAACAAGATAATCTTTATCCCCTGCCTTATAACTCTTTCTTAGATTTTTGCGAAGTTCCGCCTTAATGGAACAGATGGTATACACGAGATTTACATAGCTATAACATTCATAATTTTTATCACTTTCTTCCATAAGTTCTCTCATTCTCTCGGCATAGCCATTGAATAATTCAATAACAGTATCACAGGAGTCTTCGTCAATCGTCATATCATATAAAATATCACCATAGAATAATCTCTTACCCTGAATAAGTCTATCTCCATTTATTCTGAATGTCAAATTACTCATTTTTTCTACATCATCAAACTTTATCTTGGTTAGGAACTCGCTTGCTCTTTTAATATCTTCCATAGAACAATCCAATCCCTTATAGCAGTATTCCGAATAGATAGGCAAATAAGGCATTGAAAGAAAATGATTAGCTTCCTGACCGTCATCTCCCCAAAGAGTTGCCATAACGGTATCTACGCCGTTTTCTATACATGATTTAAGTGCAGGAATTGAGCAATTTAAAGTTGGGTCATGCTCTACCAGAAAACCTGCCCATGTACCAAGCCCCCCTGCGAAGACAATCTTTTTATCCAAAATCTTATGTCTTTCTATCATGGTGTCATATCTTTCTTTTTCAAAGCCATAATAGTCCCAATACACCATATCAACATCAGGTATAGTTTCTGTTACACCCTCAGGGAAGTTGAATTCTTTATCATAATACGCACCTGTTGGTGAACCAAGCCGAAAGAACATATCACTCCACATCATTGGCTCAAAATCGTACTTTTTACAGATTTCTACCACTCTGCCTAAATGTTTTTTCAGTATATTATATCTGTTCTTAAAACCGTTGATATCAAGATATCTGCCAAGCCCGATATCATGTGCCTCATCCATACCAATATGTATTCTGTTGGTTTTAAAAGCACTTCGACACGCTTTTATGGCATCTTCTATAAATCTATAAGTTTCTTCATAGTCACAAAGAAGGACCGACGGAGTATCTTTCATAGCTGAAATATGCTCCGCTTTATCTTCTTTTGTTGCAGGCTGTGCCCACCTTAAATACTGTTCCATGTGTCCCAGGGTCTGTATACATGGAACAAGCTCCACTCCAAATTTTTCACCATATTCCACCATTTCGCGGATTTCTTCTATGGTATATCTTCCTCTTAAATAGCCAAATCTCGGGCGATTTGGTATTTCATAAGTATCCTCGGTATAGAGCATAAGGAAATTAAGTCCCAACGCCGCCATGCAATTTATATATCTCTTAACAGACTCTACCTTCATAACAGCGTTTCTGGAACAGTCAATCATTGCTCCGCAGCTTTTAATGTGAGCCTTTTCAATAATCTCAAAGTTGTCTTTCCCCTCCGTTATGTTCATAGCAAGAAGAAAACAACCTCGGGCAAAGCCTGATTTGCTGTTTGCACCAATGCATGCTTTTTCCCTGTCATACTTAACCTTAACTCCATCAAAATCATCAAAGACAATATCAATATCATCCTTAAAGTCAACGGTTTTGAAAATAACAGATTTAATTAATTCAAAATCTATCATCATTTTGTATCCCCCGTTTTATTCACTATTTTATGTTTTCTAATATAATCATCAGCACCCAAAACTATTTTAAAACTGTTAAAAACCTCGTCTATGTTTGGATTTCCGTCAACATCTTCTTCAATCATTTTAATCAAGTGGTCAAACTGACTATCCGTGGGCTTACGCTTTCCCATTACATTTATCATTTCATAGGTTTTTTCGGGGTATTTATAGTATTCAATTAAGTCCCCTTCTTCCTGATGAGTCTGCCTGTCTTTGCAATACACAATCTTAATACTTCCTTTTGGACCTACAAACTCCTTAAGATTATCTGATGACATAGTATTAGACCAACCTGCCTCATAATATCCCACAGAACCATCGGAGAGTTCAACAGTAATTAAACCATAGTTATATTTATCATCAGGAACATCAGGCTCTGTCCGCTGACCTATTCCGCTTACATGAATAATTTTTTCGCCTGTAAACCACTGCATTACATCCATATAATGAACTCCGCAGTCCACAATCGGTGACGTTTCCTCAATAAGTTTTAAATATCGCGGCCAATTCATTGTATGATGATTTTGCGCCATTCGCATTATAATAGGTTTGCCTATGGCACCCTCTCTAATCATCTTTGCAACTGTTTTATATGTTTGATTATGCCTTAGAATATGACCTATTAAAACCTTACATTCAGGGTGACTTTTTACCAGACGGACAAACTCTTCCCCCTCTTCAAGATTTGTGGTTATAGGCTTTTCACATAGTAAATGTTTGCCATTTTCTACACATTTGCGTAAAATTTCAAGATGTGTCGACGGATATGTAGCACAAATAACAATATCTACCTCTTTATCGCTTATACACTCATCTATATCCGACGTTATTTTTTCTGCATTATATCTCTTTTTAAACTTAAGAGCATTTTCTTCGTTTAAATCACATACGCACCTGATGCGAACATTTTCTTTATAGTAAATATTTTCAAGATGCGCAGCACCCATCTGCCCGCATCCGATTAGTGCAACTCCGTATATTTTAGTCATTTTTCACCACTCCACCTGCTATGTTGATTTCATTTAATGTAAGTTCAAGAGATTTGATTGCCTCGTCCAAAGGAGCTACATCATCTGTAACACCATTTAAAATGCAATCGCAAAAATGCTTTAACTCCGTATAATAAGCTCCAAATGATGTTATATTTGCTCCAAAAATACCATATTCCCGTGCATGGTCTCTCGGCATTTCAGGAGTAAACTTACCGCCTGTTTGAGGATATACAACCAATCTACTTCCGTCAAAAATAACTGTAGCATTTTCAAGCTTAGCGTTAAATTGCATTTCAAATGGATAGTCCCCTGCAAAATCCCAACAACCCTCTGATGTTATAACTACATCATTAAAGGAATACGTTGTAAAGATTTGTTCTATTACTCCAGCACTGTTACGAACAGAACGGGAAAACACCTCATCAGGCTCTTTGCCCATCAAAAAGCGTATATAATCCACATCGTGAATATGCATATCAAGAGCCATTGAACCGCTGCATTCAGGCTTATGATACCAATCGTTCCAGCCCCATTTCGGTCTTGCACTTCTGCGATTAAACATTGCAGACAGAAGTTTACCATAAGTTCCTTTTTCAACGGTTTCTTTCAGCCATACGTACTCTTCCCAAAATCGTACAACCTGACCTACCTGCACCTTAACCCCTGTTTTATTTTGAGTTTCTAAAAGAAGCTTCGCCTCATCCATATTTAAACAAACAGGTTTTTCAATAAACACATGCTTACCTCTTTTCATAGCAGCTATGGCAAGCTCCGTATGCAAATATGTTGGTACACATATATCTATCATATCAACGTCAGCATTTTCAATCAGTTCCATTCCTGAACTGTATATATCACCGCCAAATCTGGCACTTACTTTTTTAGCTCTTTCTTCCAGTAAATCTGCAACCGCAACAACATCTACAGCCTCCTGCATCAATCCGTAGCATCCACAATGAGTAGTACCCATTCTGCCGCATCCAATCAATCCAACTTTAAGCATTGTTTATACCTCCTGATAGTTTTAGCATATAATACTTTTTAAATAATCATAAGCAGTTCTAATATCTCTTTCGGGCTCATCCCCAACTTCACGTTCAATAGTTAAAAAGCCCTTATATCCAATCTCATCAAGAGCGGTTAAATATCTTTTAAAATCCACACTGCCTGTTCCTAAAGGAACTTCTTCAAAGAACCTTGTTCCTGCTATTTCCTCAGGTACAGGATGTACAGCACGATATATATATTCCGGATTAGATTCTTTTAGCTTATTACCATCTTTTGCGTGAGTGTGTACTATGTAATCTTTTAATGTATAAACCGCCTTCACAGGGTCATCCCCCGTTACCATAACGAAATTTGCCGGGTCGAGATTGACTGACACTCCTTTTGAACCTAACGAATCTAGAAAATTCTTCAAGGTTACCGCCTTTTCGGGTCCTGTTTCCACCGCAAAATGTGCATTACACTTATCAGCATACTCAGCGAGCTTGAAGCACGCCTCCTGCATAACTTTATATCTGTCATGATTTGTATCTTCGGGAACAACACCAATATGGGTCGTTACAATATCTGTTTCAAGATCTTTTGCCAAATCAATTATCCGCTTGGATTTTTCTATCAATTTGACATTTAACTCCCGATTCCCAAACCCCATACCTAAATCACCGCATAGTGCCGAAAAGACCAACCCACTATCTTTTACCTCGTTAAGCAGTTCTTTTCTCGCAGTTGAATTTAGATTTTCAGGAGAATTTTCACCATTGGTTGCATACATCTGTATTCCGCCTGCACCAATTAAGGCTGCTTTTTTTATTGAATCACTTCTCTTTGCCTTAAACGATTCAAGCATTACACCTATTGGAAAACTATACATATATATCATCACCCTTCAAAAAAAAGCCCGTGATATAAGTATATCACGGGGAATAATTTTAATCAAAACCGTTTCCATGAAATACCCAAAGCTCATAATTTTTGTACATCATACATTATATTTTATTTCAAGTCAACAATTCTTTTCAAATTTTACAATAAATGTATTAAATTTAACACTATTTTAACAATTTACAGATATACTATCTGCTTTGTTTTAGCGGACTCTCTCTCAGCAAGAGCAAGTCTTACAGATTCACGAATCTGTTCAGGGTCGGTAAGATAGCACTTTCTTCCGTCAATTACATATTTTAAGAAAGCTTTCATCTCTTTTATAAAATATGTGTCTATATCTCTTTCGGGATAAAATCCTTTTTCGTCCTGATATATAGTAAGTTCTCCACCCTCTATAACCGCTGTTGCATCTTCAAAATTAACAAGACAGCGGGCCATAAACGGATATTCATCAGGCATTGACCAGTCAGCACCTGCGGTTACCACCATATCGTCGTAAAGATACTGGGTAAATATAGATTCTTCTTCTACCTTAACACTTGTAGAAACACTGCTTACAGCCTTTGGCATTCCAAAGTACCAGTTAACCAGGTCAACATCGTGTATATGCATATCCATAAGGCATCCACCGCTGAGTTTTGGGTCAAGAAGCCAGTTTTTCCATGACCATGTTGGAGTCTGCGAATATCTGTGGAACTCCGCACGTCTTACCTTACCAAAGGTTTCATCATCAATGTATCTTTTAAGCTGTCCATAAGCTGTATCAAAACGCAGACAGTGACCAATCATCAGCTTACAACCATTATCTTTAGCTGCCTTTATCATATTGTCACAGCCCTCTAGGGTAAGTGCCATAGGCTTTTCTGAAAAGACATGAACGCCTTTGTTAAGACAATATACAGCAGCTTCCTCATGTAAATAAGTAGGCAAAACCAAAAGAGCAAAATCTATTTTCTCATTTTCCAGCAGTTCTTTGTAATCCTCATAGAAGTTTATTCCACCAAAATCAATCATTGATATATCAGCAGAACCAAGATTTGTTCTTACGTTTTCCTTAAACTTTTCAGGGGATGTTCCGCAAATGGCCTTTAACTGAAAATCCTTACGTCTTTCCTGAATTTTTGTCATACTCAAAAGATGAATTCTTCCAAGTCCGCCAAAACCAATTATTGCATAATTATACACTAAAAACCCTCCTCATAAATTCTATTGATTCGTCAAATTCTTCACCTGTTACAGGTGAGTTTATCTCTAAGGTAAGATTACCCTTATAGCCGTTTTCTTTAAGCTTCTTTCCGAGTTCTTCAAGGGGAAGCACTCCGGCTCCGATAGGTGCTCCTGTAAACGGCGGAATGTTTGACCTGATAAATTCTCCGTAAGGTATAATCTTCCAGTCCTTACAATGAACATTAACAATCTTGTCCATAAACATATCACAGGCCTTTAACATATCCTCCCCAACACACCAGAAGTTACCGCTGTCCAATATGTACATAAGCCCAGGGACGCTATCTAATATGTATTTAACATCGTTTATATAAGAGTCGCCCCTTGCGTGCATGGACTGATTTTCCATAGCAACGGTTATACCTGCACCTTTTGCGTATTCAACAAGTTCTGAAAAGCCCTCAATCTCGTAAGCCTGTGCCCTTTTTACGTCTTCCTCCGTCTTATAAAGAGGGATACCTGGTGCCGCCATTAAAAGACGGATGTCCATTTTGTCCATAAGGTCGATATGCTCTTTATAAAAAGACAAGTTTGCTTTTCTTTCTTTTTCATCAAACGCTGCAAAATTTCTGCAATAAATAAGACATTGTGGTTTAATTCCCGCATCTCTTAACATCTCGCAATGCATATACATTGGATATTCATCAAGTCTGCCGAGCAAATCGCCGTACTTTAGTCCTTTATCGCTGCAATGCCTAAAGGCTTCTTCAACAGTTTTAAATCTGCCTGAATCAACCTGATTGATTGCATAGTGCGTAAAAAACGATAAACCCATTCTCATTTCCTCCTTTTTTATACTCCTATAATATATAATACAATACTTTTTGTATCATTTAAATATAAAAAGTATACACTTTTTGTACTATTGTAAACAAAAAGTGTATTTTTTAATACAAATATTCCTCTACTTGAATTTTATCATTTCGGTAGTGGTAAACATATTTCTTGAATCAGTGTACTCAATATAACCATAGGTTGCATCACTTGGAATTTCTACAGTTATTGTGGTATCATCAACCGTTGCATCAACTGTTGGCCATGGATAATGGTAGCTGTTGGTCTGGTTATCGGGAGCACCCATTACCCAATAAGTCTGCTTATCGCTATACTGGTAGTAACAGTCAGAATAATTCTCTACTGTTAAATATTTAAGCTTGGCTTTTCCACCATCTGCAGATACTCCCTCCGGCAGAGTAACCGTTGTTTTAAGTGTACCATTGTTATTTTCAAGTTTTGACAGTTTAGAGAGGGGCTTTGCATTATTATCCCCGAAGGCGTTCCATACATAGTTTAGCATGGTGTTCTTCATTTTCTCTCTTATAGCCGCATTTGTTCCGTTACTGCTGGTTCTGGGGTCTATGATTGTTCCATCCTGCTCCGTATGGGCAAAGTTATCTATTATACACATATTCGCCTTGTCAAATATGTCAAGGTATGACTTGGATATGGTGTCAAGGGAGAAGTTCTGATCGCGGTTTGTTACAAACCACATAACAGGAACATCTCCGGATTGCATATAAAAACGTGATGGATCCCAGGACTTTCTTGCCACCGTCATACGGTTTGCGAAATAGGTTTGACCCTCCCACAGATATCCGCATCCGTACACAGGCATTGCAAAGGTAAATCTGTTGTCTACACCTATTGTATGAAGGGTAATCAAGCTACCGTAGGATATACCTGTAATGCCAATTCTACTTGAGTCTACCTCTGGCATGCTTCTGAGTACATTTCCTGCTAAAACTGCATCAGCCGTTGCCTGATAGAACCACATATCCGAATGTTTATCGTCCTCTGCTATAAAGTTATCGTAGGAGAGATTGTTCTGATGTCCAAAGGTAGATGCCACACGATTGCCTACACCCATATAATTGTTTGCCGCGGTTTTAATTCTGCCCTCGGTATCCATGGCAATTGCTGCATACCCCTGATCTACCCACGCCTTTACCCATTTATCGTGAGCAGAGCCTCCTCCGCCGTGAACCAAAACTATGCCAGGTACTGGATTTTCAGCAGATGCTCCCTCGGGAATGCCCACATACGCAAAAGCTTTTGTTGGCTTGCCCATGTAGTTTATGCCGTCATAGAATATGGTTTTTACGTTATCTAATTCAGATATGCCAGTTGTAGGAAGTGGAGTCTGTGCAGTTTTATTATGCTCCTCAATAACATCAAGGGCATCATAGGTTTTTGGGGTTATGTTTAAAATACTTCCGTCAAATAACGGGTCATAAGAAACATTTACCCGCCCTATCGCCTCTGCCTTTTTTATGGGAGTATTGTCATTTTCCCAGACAAAACCCTTTATAGTATCCATACCGATTTTATTCCATACCTGCAAAGATACATCTTTACTTTCTCCCGCTTTAACGGTTACAGTTTCCAACTCCGTCTTTTTAAGAACACTATCTTTATAGCTTGCAATAATCAGCTTATATTCTTTATCCGTTAAGCCGTCGTTTACAAATCTGCCGTTGAAGTAGAGTTCTCCGCTTCCGAATTCCTCTACCGCCTCATCAAGCAATGCCTCTGTTGACGAAAAATGCATTTCTATCGGTTCACTTGCCGAAACCAGAACATCCGCCCAGACTTTCAGCTCTGATATGGCAACACCATAGCTGTACGGTGTCCATATACCAATGTAACGGTAGTCATTTCCGTCTTCTATTTCGCTGTCTGTAAAGACTTTAGAATATCTTATACTCCCAGAGCCGTCACAGATGACCTTTCCCTCGCCTGTATAGGTATAATTGTCACTACCTATCATGGATGTCGTAGGCTTTGTGTTGCTCAAAAATACAACACTTCTCATATTCGCATCCGTAGCAGTTGCTTTAAAGGGATTATCCGCCGTGGAAAGTGAATCAATCGCCTCCTGAATTGCATCTGCTTGTGGAAAATCAATGGAGATTTGGGTTATGTCATACGCCTGTCCCAAATCAACAACCGCAAGATGACCGCTTCGGTTTGACTGTTTGGCATAAGCAAATGTACTCAAATCACCGTCAAACATCTTATCTCCCTCGTAGTTTGGATGGTTAATAAGGTCGTTTCCGTGATAAAGCTCTGCCGATGCCTTATCGGATACGGATTTGTTTACTGTAACGGTTTCTTCATCTTCTGCCGAAAAAACAGCCGTAAAAGTGCTAAAAGCCATCACTGCACATAAAAATATAGCTATTCCTCTTTTCATTTTACTATCTCCTCAAATTTTTTAAAAAAGGAGCGTCAATCGACGCTCCTAAAATATACTGATTAGTCACCTATACCAAGCTTTTCTTTGATGTCTTCAAGCATCTCTTTTGCAAAGATGATATCTTTCTTCTGTTGTTCACCGTAGTTTTCTCTCTCTATTGTAAGAGGACCTGTGTAGCCAAGCTCATTGAGTTTCTTAACAAAGTTAAAGAAGTCAACCTTACCGTCGCCCATACGAGCCTCTGCACCAAGGTTCTTGCCGTCGGTTGGATAGAAACCGTCTTTAATATGAGTATTACGAACATACTTACCGATTACATCCAAAGCATCAACAGGGTTTGCCTTTCCGTAGAGAACAAGATTTCCTGTATCAAGATTAACACCAACATTGCCTGTACCGATATCTTCGATTGCACGGAGAAGTGTTGTAGGTGTTTCCTGACCTGTCTCAAACAGGAAGTTAATTCCTCTGTTCTTTAAGTCGCCGCAAAGTCTGCGAAGTGCACCTATCAAACCTGAATAGTCAGGGTCATTAGGATTTTCAGGAATAAAACCAACATGAGTAATCATATCGGGAACACCAAGTTTTTCGGCAAAAGCAGCCGCATTTAACAGCTCCTGAAGACGAATACCTCTGTATGCAGCAGGAACAAGACCGATAACCTGAGGTCCTACGGTAAAGTTCCACTCACAAGGACCTGACCAGCCTGCCCAAAGACCTGTAATTTCCATGCCTGTTTTAGCTGCACAAGCTTTAATATGTTCTGCACTCTCTTCTGTCATAAGAGCCTGACTCCAGATGTTAAGCTGACAGGTATGTATTCCCATATCAATAAATTCCTGGAATTTCTGTTCAAGACTTCCAACATATCTTGGGCTGTTACAATCTTGAGTATATGTAATTCTGCATCCTATTTTCATAATAAATTCTCCTTAAAGTTCTACAATCTTACCGCCGTTTAACATACTTTCCTTCATAGCATCCTGAAGTTTAATGGTATTAGCTGTAGACTGAATTGGATTAACTGTGTTTTCTTTGTTGTTTTCGATAATATCAACAAAATATTCGAGTTCGTTTGCAATAGCATGAGCATTAAGAGGACAGTCAATCTCTGTTACCTCGTTCTCGTCATAGAAATAGAGTCCCTTGTCGTTATCTAAAACAAGTGTTCCCTTTTCAAAGCTTACTCTGAACTGGAAGTCAAAGGCGAACTTAACGGGATATGACCAGTCACCAATTGCATTTATAACAGTTCCATTATCATACTGCATTGTTGTAAATACTGAGTCAACACCTGATAAGCCTTCCTTTCCGTTAGCAACACAGGAAACTCTTGCAGGCATACCAAATACATTGTTAATCATGTCAATATCGTGAACGTGAAGGTCAAGTCTTGCACCACCGCTGCGGTTAACATCCATATACCAGTTGTCCCAGCTCCACAGTGGAGAAGCGCTCAAACGTGAAAATGCTGCACTTACAACTTTTCCGTACTTACCTGTTTCAACAGCCTCTTTGAGATACTTATAACGATTCTGGAAACGCAGACACTGACCAATCATAAGCTTTCCTTTTGCCTTTGCAGCAGCTTCTATCATTCTTTCGCAATCTGCATAGTTAAGAGCCATAGGTTTCTCACTCATTACATTATAGCCCTTTTCCAACGCCTTGATAGCAGCATCAGCATGGAGATATGCAGGAAGACAGATGTCGATTAAATCCAAATCCTCTTTCTCCATCATTTCGTCAATATCAGTATAGCACTTGTCAATTTTAGGAAGAGGTTTCGCATTAGGATCAGAGATGTTGATTTTAACTTCCTTTGTGAAAGCTTCCTCTCTGATATCGCAGAGAGCAACCAGTTTTACAGGAACACCCTTTTCTTCTAATGTTGCATACGCTCTTCTGTGAATTGTAGCAATACCGCCAAATCCCCAAATACCAACTTTTAACATTTTAAACACTCCTTTATAATAATAGTTAAAAGAAATTAATTTCATAAATAATTACACTTGTATATTAGCATAAATTACTCAAAAAACCATGATAATTTTGGTCTAAAAATAGGTAAAATTTGCTTTAATTAGTCATTATAACAGACTTGTTATTTTTTAGTAACACACCTGACATTTTACTTCTTTTTCTTCATGAAGCTCTTTTGGAATTCTGAAAGAAACAGATGACCTTTCACCTTGTAAGAATTCAACCTTTTCGCCTTCTAAAATAATTTCTCTTGGAAGTCTGTTGTTATAGATTACAACGTCAAATCCTGTTTTTTCACCAATATCCTCATACAAATCGTTTTCCATAAAGCGCTTTCCAACGGTTAAGATGTATTCATCAGCACTGACTTTATTTAGGGTAATTTTTGTTATAGCAACATTTCCGTCTTCATATTGCATTGTAATACCGTCATCTTCGCAGAGAGTAAACTCACAGTCATCCCCCGGAAAAACTTCTATCTTGTAATTCGACGGAACCTTTTTATCCAGATACTTTTTAGGTTTTTGTGTAACAAACACAGATCCCTCTTTTAAGAACAGCGCTCCGCCCTTTCCGCTTGGAATATTATATTCTATCTTTTGGTCACCCTCATAGAATTCGCCTGTAAAGTAATCATACCACTTCCCGCTGGGCAAATCTAGGTTCATGTCAAATACCCCAACAAGAAAACTATCTCCCAACATATAAGCATTTTTAACTCCGTCGTACCTGTCGGTTTCTTCATAGATAAGAGGTAGCGGTCTTGCAACGGGAATACCGTTTTTGTACGCAGTGTACGCCATTGAATAAAGATATGGGAAAAGGGATGAACGAAGTTTGTCATAAAACATAAACTGTTCCTCTGTTTCCTCGCCCATAAACCATGGCTCCTGCCAGTAACGCCACGAAAATGCCTGTGTCCATGGAAGCAGAAAACAAAAATGTATACTGAACGGGTTTTCCATATCCATATCACAGCTTGCGTTGGAATGTCCGCAAAACGCCATATTCATGATGTACACCGGTATATCGTCACCACCGCCTAAGTCACCTGCCCATGTTGCCGCAAACCCCTGGGTCCCCACATAGAAACACGGCGTGTAAATAAGCGGTCTGTTATTTTCACAGTTTTTAAATCCCTCATACATCTGGCGGGCATAGATTACCGGATAGACATTATGGACCTCATCATCAAAATACCGACCTGCCCAAAGCCTGTCAGGATGCGGAACAACCTGCATGGCACCGTCAAGCTTAAACCCGCAGGCTCCCTGCCTTACATATTTTTCAAGATGGTCAAACCAATCCTCTCCGGGCTTGGTTACCATATCCATAATAACGTCGCCGGAAAAATTAACATCTTTTATGGTAACGCCTTTATACTCGTAGTTTTTATATTCCATGGTTCTCCCCTCTTCTTTCCAGAGGAGGTCCCAATCGCAACAGAGCCACAGGGTGTACCGAAATCCCATTCTTTTAAGGTTGAACCCGAAGAATGTTTTGTCAGCAGTTTCTTCTTCACGCCAGAATGGGATATAAAACTTTTCTCTGTTCCACCGCTTATTTGGGCTGTAATCGTAATGGGTTTCCATCCATTCAGGTTCAAAGCCCATAATGTCACATGGATAGTCTTCCTTTCTGAACATGTGAGCATTCATCAGGGCATCCCTTGCCCCTACTTCCTCGTTATTTACAAAGGTAAGTCCGTAAGCCGACCTTGGAAGCATAACAGGTCTTCCCGTTAAATCGGTATACAACTTAACAATATCCATCATTGAGTCGCCGAAAAACACATAAAAATCAATAATTCCCTTTGAGGATGAAAGGGTTACCTTATCTTTTACATCAGATGCAATATCGAACTCATTTTTATATGTACTGTTGATCAAAACTCCCCAACCGTCAGTACTTATCATAAAGGGCACAGGTCCGTAAGAAATCTCGTTTATAATCCAGATTGTTGCCTTGCTTCCGCGTTTCATGACAGAATCGCGTGTTTCATCACCCAAACCGAAAAAACGCTCCTTTTCTGTAACAGGAATTTCTATTTTGTATCCGTTGTTGTCATACTCTCCGCCGTCTTTTCCATAGAGAATAAATTCAAGATTTCGCTTTCCGCCCTGAAAATAAACTGAGCTTTTTTCTTCGCAAAAAGAACCTGTAATTTTTCCGCTGACATTTTCCTTTATATCATCTTTTATAAATCTGTATTTAGTTAAAAGACTCTCTCTTAACCCCTTTTCAATCGTTGACTGAACATGGTATATTCCGTCTTTTATAGCAGTAATTTTTGTATCCATTTGATACTCTCCCGTAATATATATTTCTTTTTTGGGGTCATAATAACATTATTTAAAAATCAAGTCAACCTGTTTTTTAGAATTAACTAATACTGTCATTATATTTTAAATTTGTATTTTCTCCCAAGAAAATGAGGAGCCCATAACTTTGGACTCCTCAGTTTTCAGTAATTTTTAGAAAGATAATCTTGTCATTACTGTTGCCATTTCGGCTCTTGTTGAATTATCCTGCGGATTGAATGTACTTTCTGACTTACCTTTCATAAGACCGCTTCCTACTGCATACTGCACCGCAGGAATTGCATATTCTGAAATCTCCGCATAATCCTCGTAGGAGAGAATATTTGTATTTTCTCCCACACTTGTATCAGCCTCTTTATAAACAGCATAACGATACATAATTGCTGCTATCTGTTCACGAGTGATTAAATCCTCAGGTCCAAAGGTGTTTTCATCGTAACCTGTGATTATACCATTTTCTGCCGCCCATACTACTGCATTCGCAAAGTAACTATCACCCGATACATCGTCAAACGGGATTTCACCTACGACATCAGGCTCTCCCTCTGCTCTGTGAAGAACTGTTACAAACATACCTCTTGTGATTGGACTGTCAGGTTCAAATGTTGTTTCAGTTGTCCCTTTGAACAGGCCTCTTTCGTATACATTCTTAACACTGTCATAATACCATGCCTCAACCTCTACATCGGTAAATGGCATTGGGAGCACTTCCGGCTTTTCGTCAGGAGTTTCGTCAGGCTTCACTGCTAAACTTCCACCACCTGAACTTCCCGTCGGACGTCTTGTTGGTTTGTCATCTTCAGCTTCCACGTCTTCGTCTTCTTCAACAGGATTTAACAGATTGCTGCCCACACGCTTGATTGCACTTGCAAGCTCTGTACCGCTTTGATTTGCAGTAACCTTAAGCTCTGCAAAACCATTTTCAAAATCTGCCTCTGTTAGAGTTTTCTCGCTGAGTTTTACACTCACCTGACAGGTTTCATCCGCATCAATTGAGTCTACAGGTTGCTGTGATACCTGACCGATTAAACCTTCGCCGTTTTTAATCTGCTGAACATCAAGATTAAATTCGCCACTTGGCTTGTTTCCCACATTGCTAATCTCTGCTACATATTCAAGAGCTCCATCTTCATGCACAAGAATCTTCTTTGATACGAAAACAAGATTTGCTCCATAAGGTACAGGAATTTCTGAAACTGCTGTCTGTCCATCTTCCGTTTCAACAGTTACGGTTACCGTTGTGTTTTCGTCAATACTTTCAGGCATCATTAATGTAGCTTTAACCTCACTGCTTTCACCACCGAACAGAGTCTTGTTTATATCAACCTCTACATTTTCGCCTCCGTCTATAGAAACAATAGCTTTTGTTACTTTTATTTCCTGAAGTCCATCATTGTTTACGTTGAATGTCAGCTCGGTTTCATTACCTGCCGCAGGATATGCAACATCAAATGTTGCATTGTCCTCTATCTTTATCTCACCACTTTCGTCCAACGTGAATGCAACAAGCTTATTGGGAGAATATTCTACTTCACCATTTACAAGATTCTGTGTGTACATATTACCAACCAGAGTAAACTCACCATTTTCATCAACCGCTACCGTGAATTCATCAATAACAGTATTATCGACAACATCACTGAAGTTTGTCAGTTTAACAGGTTTGCTCCAACCGGCTCTCTCGCCTACTTCCTTATCTTCACTATGTACTGCTCCGTAAAGTTCAATAGAATAATCATCCTGCGCTGTGCTACCATTATCTAACCAGAGAACATATACTCTTCCATCATCGCCTTTAACAATCTGATAGCTTCCCAATGAAGATGGTTCATTTTCATTTTTATTCATGCCCACGTGGTTAAACGGAATATCACTATTGAATAAATCAGCAAACAAACTTGTTTCGTATTGTTCTTCGGTTATTCCAAGCTCTGTTGCAGTCTTTTTATACCATGGAATATCATCATCAGGGTTTTCATCGAAGAACAAATCTCCCATATCAATATTCCACTCTCTTATACCCTCTTCAGATTCTGAACCATACTGCAAAGCATCAATATACTCTGTTATATTTACATAATTGAGAACACTCTCATTCTTTCCGGTTGAAACTGCCGGGCTATAGCTTACGAATGTCAAGTATACATTATCGTCAACTCTTGTAAGCTTTGGCTCAACATCCGGCACAAAGTCATTACAGAGATTTATCGGTTCAAAGGTTTTATTAGCGGTTACATCGTGGAATAACAAATATGCGTCCCAATCGCTGTTATCGGATATTTCTCCGTCCTTATCTGTCAAGTATGTGCATATTGCAAAGGCATGTTCTTCACCGTCTATCACAATTGGCATCATAGCACTGTCAAGATTAAACATTAACGGGTCGCCTTCAATCGGTATAAACTGCTCCGCAAGAACCTCTTTATTGTTATTCATAACAGTAAGGGCAATTGTTTCATATACTGAGGTTATATCAGCCATCTCCTCGTGATTTTCCGAATCGAGAATTTCTCTCTTGATATAGAAGAATGCCGCTCCTTGTTCCCCCTTTGAATCTGCTGATATTACAGGCATATAATCAAGGAATTTCGCGCCGTATACTTCTTCATCATTTGAAATTGTAATTATATCGCCAAATGTACTGTCAACACTATTAAACACTATGGCAGAAATATCAAACTCGGATAGTATTTCCTTATAATTTTCCTGAGCGATTTCTTCCTGCGTAAACTCTCTTTTAGCATCCGGCCACGCAATAATTACCATATCTCCGTATTTTTCAACAGTCGGTGCTGCATCTGCTGTACCATCGTTTTCTATAATCTGTGCAGGTTGCCACTGTCCGTCTTCATATATGCTATAATACAAGCAGTTACGATTTGCTTCGACATTACGATTGATATCAGAGCCGATATAAACCAGAAGCTTTCTTCCATCATTTAGTGTAATGACATTTGGTTTTACACGTTCAGCTGAGTTATCGATTAAAATATCGTAATTTTCTTCTACAATTATTTCATCGCCTACCTGACTTCCATCACCGGATTTGTGAATACTTACACCCTTAAATTGTATATCCTCTTCATCCGATGCAAGCCAGCCTGTTTCATCTTCATAAATACCTGAACCCATCTGATAACCTGCCTGATATTGCAGTGAACACAGAACAAGATCAATAGCAACTCCGCCCAATATTCTTGCCATGATACCGCTGTTATCAGTAATGTGGAAGAATGAAGTATATATAAGTAAATCTGCATCAAATATTCCTCTTGCGCCAAGAACTCCGCAAACACCTACACCAACAGATAGGTGTCCACATATCTGTATGAATATTCCTAAATCACTTCCTTCAAAACTCAGAGCATCATATACATTCTCATATTGCTTAAATTCATTATAACTCAACGTATTTTCACTATATCCAAAATTCGCCTGCATCTGAACAGCAAAGTCTCCACTCAGCATCAAATATATCGGTACACCGCTTAACATCCAATAAAGCGAACCTTTAACCGAGGCACTGGCTCCTACTGCAATCTGTCCTCCTACAAAGAAATAATCACCATCTTTGAAGGCAAATTCCAATTGCATAAGGAAAACAGCATTAATTTTGACAATTGGCTTTCTAAATGTATCATTAAGGGAATTCTTCCAATTGGATCTTGCGGCTTTTTTATAATCTTCAAGGTTAAGCGGATCGGTTGGGTCATGTATCTGTGCTGCCTCATTTTTACCGGTAGTTCTGTTTTCTTTAACTTTCTCAAGTATTTTTCGTCCCGGGTTGGTTTGAGCATTATGCTCCCACGCAGCAATATTAGCATCGAGAATAACAGATATTCCATCAATACCGCCGTCTGCGTTTTTCCAATCCTTGACGCTGAATGTCAGCATACCTGATGTTGAACTGCCCATTATATGTCCCACAACAGGAGCCTCTACTGTTGCAGAATCAGGGAATTCAAGCACCTGAACCACCGCATCAAGCATTGGAACATACATACTAAGTCCCGTATAAAGCTTGTTATATACAATTGGTTCCTCAGTTTCCACAACTATTTCTTTGTCATTATCATCATAGGTTGTTGTAGTTATTTTTCTGGTTTGAGCATCATGCAGACGTATATATATTCTGTCCCCGGGTTCGAATATATCCTTCATGCTATATCCATTAAAGTCACAAGTATATACATCCTTATCCACTTCACCTTTGACAAAATAGCTTGCATCCTTACTATATTTCTTATCAACAAAGAACTCAACATTTGATAACTGATGCCCATTGCGATCTATTTTGACAGTAATATACAGTTTATCATCAATTATTGCTATATTATTCTTTGTAATACCAAAGGTTTCAATGTTTGAACCGCTAAAATAAGTATAATCAACACTCTCTATAGTCGGCGAACCGGTAGGATATACAGGTGTGGTAATCAGACTATAGTACTCTGACGAAACTTTATTCAAGTCATAGCTAAATCCATTTTCAGTCTTAAAATCCTCACTATTAACATTATTATCATCATCAGTCACAATAATACTATATGTTATTTCATCCTCTTCTTTAACACTTTCGCCCTTATCATTTACGAGTTCACTAAAATCAATGATGCGTACACCTTCATTTTCTCCACCATTAAAGTACATAGTGATAACATCATCTGGCATAGCACTGATTCCGCTTATTTCAAAATTACCGTTTTCATCAGTAACACCGGCTGCTTCTGCCAATAATTTGAGTTTTTTGGAAACATTATTCCCATTTTCCTTTACCGTAACCCAATTATAGTAATATCCTTTATCACCTGCTAAAACACTAAGGTTTTCTACTCCTACATTTTCACGGTTTGTGGCAGACTGTCTTATTACAAAATCTGCGGTAGAGATTTTACCCATAATTTTCATTCGGGGTTCTTCTTCATAATAGCGTTGAACGGAACCAACCTCAATTTTGTTCTTCAAAAGATCACTTGATGCGACATAATAAAACACATTTGATGTAATTGTCTTTTCGCTGAAATATTTATTATAAAAAGTAGGTCTATGATGAGTTGCTCCTTCAAGGTATTCATCTGCTTCTATTTTATAAATTTCACCCGCTTTAACCGTAATGGAATCTAATATACTCTTGGCATCAGCACTATTTTTTACTGATGGATTTACAACTAAAATCTTTTGATCCTTCTTAAATCCATCATTAGGGTAGTTTTTAATCAAAATATCCAACTCACCGGCGCTGAGTATGTTTTTTAGTCTTACCTTTGCACCGGATTTGACGTCCAAAGTTATATAGTTACCCGTAAGTTTCTGAAATACCGGTTGTATCTGATAATGGGTACAGTTGCTTTCCCCAAGTAATAACGAAAGACTATTACCACCCTGACTCCACTCTGTCCTGTCTATCAAAGGCGTTTCATTAAGGTTAGATGTTGCCCTCCCTATAACTCTGTAGCCTGCGAAATAATAACCTTCCTCAGGTTCACCTGTAAGTCCAATTGTATCGCCTAAATAGTATTTAGTGCTATATGTGCCAGCGAAAATGTTTTTCAATTTTCCATTATCACCGTCAATAAACTGTACAGTCGCAGGTCTTTTTTTATAAATTGGTGTAAATCTGACTTCTGTGGACCAATCAATTCCACTGCCTGATACCTTGGTGAGATTTTTATCTATTTTATTTACAATAAAATCCTCGTTAAAATGAATATTTTCCATGTCAGTACCAGAGGGTGCGTTATAATATATATCGCCGAATTTATATCCAGATATATCCGAAACGCTTTTTCCCGGCGCAATGTAATAGAATTCCTTTTTATTACTATTATCCATTGGATTGGTTTCCACTTTATATGCTATAAGCTCAACAGGAATAATACCATTACTGAATGCAGGGCTCTGCACTATGGATAATGACTGTTCAGTATATCTTAAACCGTGTCCTTCACCCGTATTAACAACCACAGGAGGCACACTTGAATAGCTTCCGTCTGAATTCAAAAAATTCATCTTGCCGGGCTGATTTATACTTACCTCAAATTCTCTGAAAAATGCCGCTATGCCATACGCATAAACCCCTGTGTGAGGTGTTCTGTTCTTTTCTTCATCAGCAGCATGAATTTCCAGATATCCGCCATCCGCCTGTGGTAAATAGTGATCTATATACTCTTTTTTATCCTCATCCAGATATTCTCTTTCACGCAAAAGCGAGGTGTGTTGCATAGAAAGACATCTATCAAACTCGCCGCCTTTTTTTGTCTTAAATTCTTCGCCATTGTTTTTAAATACTTTAAAATACACATGCCCATAGTCACCTGAATTCTGGTAAATATCACCTGCATAGTACTTATACAAACCATGATTTATATTAGAAAGTCTTGTATAACTGCTCCCCTTTTTCCCTGTAATTGCATCATACCAATAAAGGCGTGCATAGCCGCCGGGCTCGTCTGTTATACTTTCCGTGTTATTCTCTGAATTATAACCATGATATGACTCTTTTTTATTCGGGTCATCATGTCCGGTATACATACCATAGCTGAAAGATTGCGGGAAATAATAATTTCCGATATAAGCCTCAGGGTTTCTGCCTGTATCCATAATCTTTCCGTAAAGGTGACCATCCTCATCTTTTTGATTTGCCACATAATCTACACGAAGATTTGCTCCGTTATGCCCCTTAATTGTTTTTAAAATGAATGAACAGTTACTTGTTCTTACATCTGCCATAAGGTCAAAGTCGTTGGCGATTTCGTTACCGCCGTCTATTTCTGATAAAAGCTCAAATTCTTTTTCCTCACCATAAACAACGCTCGCCTCTGTAATCTCGCCCTCACAGCAGCCCTTAAAGTTTTCAAGCTTAACATCCATTATTCCGCTACCTGTAGCAGTAAGAGCAATTTTCTTCTCTGTATCAAAAGGTTTAAAAGTAACCGTCTGCACACTTCCGTCCTCAAGACGTACATCCGCCGTTGCCATTTTATAAAGGGCACCGGTTCTTACTATAACAATATTGTCCTCGCCCTCATCAAAACGATAAAAATCATCGGACAGACTTAAATAAGCATCTTCGCTTTCCTCATCATCAAGTATATTTATAGAAACTGTAGGCTCTCCACCCATCATCGCTCCGTTTACACCTGACAATAAAAAATATGCAGCTTCGTCACCTTCTGCCTCTTCATCCTCATATACTTCAACTGTAATCTCTTTGTGGGTTTCCCCGGGGGCAAATGTAACCAAAGTCACACTGCTTCCCTCCACGTACTCACCCATATTATCTTTGGTATATTGGTTAAGATATTCGCTCATCTCCTGTTGTTCAGGGGTTACCATCTTAACAACCGATTCTGCCAAATTTGTGTTTTTCTTTGTGTCGTTTTTAATAATATCGCGTGTTTCTATCCCAGTCTTTTCTTCTTTAATCTTTGCAAGACTACTCTTTTCTTTGATTTCGGGAGTTTCGCTCTCTCCATCTTTATCTTCTTCAATAGCCTGCAGTTCTTCAATTGAGTTGTTGAAATTTTCGATGCTCTCGTTTGCATCATAATTAGCGTTACGTTCCAGAACCGTACCGCCAAGGTCTGTATATGTAGTTTCTTCGCCTATTATGTCATAGTCAACGCCAATTTTTGCGGATACATCAATTGTATGAAGTTCTATGGATGCTTCATTTTCACTATATCCGTCACGAAACAGGGTAATTACATACTTACCTCTCTCTTCGGCGCTACCGCCGAGAGTTCCTGCATATATTACACCCTCTCCCATTTGTTCTACTGTCAATTTCTCCATACGTTTAGCTTCCCACACAACAGGATCGTCCTCTTCCTGCCTGGCAAATACTGCCAGAGGAAATACTGTGGCTAACATACAAATTACAAGAATGGAACTGATTACTCTTTTAAAACTCATGTTGTCATCTCCTTTATTTAATAATATTTATCTATGCCTTTTGACTTACTTCTATAACCATTGCATTTATTGTTTCTTCAGCAATCTTTTCAAAGTCGAACTGTTCTATAAATTCGATTGCTTCCTTGATTTTTTCATCCGAGACTCTATACACAAGAAACGTGGTCTCTATAAATCTTCTCACCTTTCTTTTCATAGTGAAATACATGTCGCATGGCACCGTCATAAAGCCACGCATTATTCCACCTGACGCAATCTCAAGCTCAAAGAAATCCTTTGTTTCAAGATTGGGAAGATGCTCTTTAAATATACTCTCAAGCTTTTCTGTCAGTGTGTGCTGAATAATATCAGTTGTAATAGGCAATGAATATGCCACCCCATATAATTCTCTGATATTTTCACTGGATTCTGCCATATGAAGCTGAAGAGCAGTCTCTGCCGCATAAAACAAAATCTTGTCATCGCATTTTCCTTCAAGTAATCTTCTTGTTGTTTCAAACTGCCCGTTTATAACATACCTTACAAGGTCAGCCAGAATATGCTCTTTTGTTCCGAAAATCCGCAGAAAAGCTCCTACGCTTGTTTTGGCACTTGCCGCAATTTCTTTAATGGATGTATTGGCATACCCCTGTTCAAGAAACAGCCTTGCCGCTGAAAAAAGTAGTTTTCTTCTGTTTTCTTCATACTTTTTCCCATGTCCAATATTAGCCATTTATTATCAACCCCTTCACCGTTCCGTATTTCGCAATCAATACCGATATGCGTATCTGTTTTAAAACAAGTATATCATTACCTTTCCTTGAAGTCAACACTTTTTTGAGAAAATTCAGTAAAAAAATTCTTGCATTCATAGTAGAGCTATGCTATAATACAAGTCGTATTTGTGCCCGTAGCTCAGTTGGATAGAGTGTCAGACTCCGACTCTGAAGGTCGTGCGTTCGAATCGCATCGGGCATACCAAAAATCCGAGAAAGTTTTTTCTCGGATTTTTCATTGACATGCACCACAAGGTATTGTAAAATATTTAGTATATTAAAAGGAATTTTGGGCTATGAAACGTAAAATAACAGAAGTATCAGTATTTGAATTTTTTCTATGTATGTTTGTTATTTTAATCCACTTGTTATCCGAAGGCATTGACACCTTCCCCAAGTGGAGTTTTTGGTCTGTTCTTTTTTCTTCACTTACAAGAATTACAACCTTTGCAGTACCGGGTTTTGTGTTTACAAGTTCGCTTAAACTTTTCTATAAATACGGCGATATCAAACGCTTTTCATATTTTCGTTTTATAAAGGACAGATTTATTAAAATATGTTGTCCGTACCTTTTCTGGGTTGTTATTTATTACATAGTTTTTGTATGGAGTCTTAACATTTACGAATTTGATTGGGAACAGCTTTTAGGCTTTGTAATTTCAGGTAACATTTCTGCTCAGTTCTATTTTGTAATACTCATTATACAGTTCTATCTTCTTATGCCTATCTGGCTGACATCAAGCCGTTTTGACAGTAAGGCATCTATGATAACTCTGCTTATAATAACCTTCATTCTGACAGTATTTTTCAGAATGTATTTCCCATATACCGCCGGAATTCATAAAATTTTCCCATCTTATCTTGTATTTTGGTTCTTAGGAATGTATGCTGGACTTAACTATGAAGATTTCGAAAAATTCCTTGTAAAGAGCAAGCTCTTTATATACATCAGCTGGTTAATTCTCGCTGTGTTGCATTGTGTCCTTTCGTATATGCAGTTTGGAGGGCTTATAAAATATACGCTCTCCCCAATTGTCGTAGTTATTTTCTGTCTGTTTTCTATCTTCGGTTTTTATTCCTATGCAAGGGAATTGACACTTTCTTTAGAAAGCCGCGGAAAAGGCCTGCTGACAAGTATATCACAGGCCTCATACGATATTTACTTAATTCACTGTCTTATCATCATAGTGACAAATCATATCCTTACGGAAATAGAAATCGAAAACACTCTTCTGCGTTTTGGAATTACCGCTTTTATTACATATCTACTGTCTATAATACTCTGTGTGCTCCAGGCAACTATATACGCAAACTTCAAAGCAAAGCGTCAACGTAATTCAGCAGCAAGAGCCCGCAAGGCGGCCCGTAGAAAACGCTATCTGTAGATTAAAACCGCCCGTATAGGCATCTACATCTATGACTTCTCCTGCAAAGTATAAACCTTTTACGAGCTTTGACTCCATGGTTGAGGGGTTTATCTCTTTTACATTAACACCTCCGGAGGTTATAATAGCTTGTTCAATAGGGCAAAAATCCGTTACATTAAACCTTAAATTCTTTAATATTTCAAGTAATCTGCTCCGCTCCTCTTTGGTAACGGAGTTTACTTTTTTATAAGGGTCAATTCCGCTAAGCTCTATAACTACAGGTATAAGGCTGCTTGGCAAAAGACCACCAAGAGAATTTTTAAAATCTCGGTTTAAATTCTGACTAAAATCTCTGCAAATTCTTGCATCAAGTTGTTTTTCATCAAGGGCAGGCTTTAAATCTACTAAAACACTATACTCTTCTTTTCTCATATCTCTCATGTGTGCACTTGCACTTAAAATCACAGGACCAGTTAAGCCGAAATGAGCAAACATCATCTCTCCAAAATCAGTATAAATCTTTTTACCTTTACTGTTTTTCACCGTAAGTCCTACATTTTTAAGAGTAAGTCCTGCAAGGTCTTTGACCCAATCCTCTGCAACCCGTAGAGGCACGAGAGACGGAACAAGCTTTGTTATATCATGCCCCATATTTTCTGCCCAAGTATAACCGT
The DNA here is from genome assembly GCA_045542095.1 of Ructibacterium sp. Taxonomy (GTDB): domain Bacteria; phylum Bacillota; class Clostridia; order Monoglobales; family Monoglobaceae; genus Ructibacterium. Next base: position 4,755 of record JAZQKJ010000046.1, on the reverse strand, counting down.
CACCTGTTGATCCTGTATTCTGATAAGAAAGTCCGCCTGTTGCAATAATAACACTGTCCGCATAAACCTCTCCCCGTTTTTTTGCAACAACGCCTTTAATGCATCCGTTTTCAAATAAAACATCATCTACTCTGTCAGTTATAATTTCTACATTATTATCAGTAAGAAATTTGCGCAGCGCCTGTACAACATCAAGACTTTTATCGGAAACCGGAAACACTCTTTCCCCTCGCTCAACTTTCAAAGGGACACCGAGTTTTTCAAAAAACTCCATGGTCTGTATATTTGTAAATCCATAAAAGGCACTATACATAAAACTGCTGTTAGCGGTTACGTTACCAATAAGTTCCTGTACATCACAGGCATTTGTAACATTACAACGACCCTTGCCTGTTATCATGAGCTTTTTACCAAGAAGTTTATTCTGTTCTATAAGCTTTACGTTGCAGCCTCTTTCTGCAGCTGTGCCAGCCGCCATCATTCCTGCCGCTCCTCCGCCGATTACTATAACTTTTTTACTCATTTATTCTACCTCTGTTTTGTTTTTAATCAACATTATATGCATTAAAACCGCAGGAATTATTACCAGGGAAATAGAGCGATATCCCATGATTTTAACACTTATACAACATAGAATCACACCTGCAAAAAAACACAAGAGCGTTCCAAGATAAAATATAAACTGGCGTAAGTATTTTTTATCTTTAGTACAAAAATAGTTGACAATGCCCTCAATCGTCATTCTGAAGTTATTTGTGCTGAAAATACAAGTAGAAACATAACCTATAGCTCCTTTATAGCTACTCCATTGAAATGCCATAGCAAAGAACATAGGCAAAAGCACGGGTATGCCCACATAGTCTGCAGGAGCTGCCGCCATAATAATTGCAGCAAATATGTTTATGTATACGCTGACTATTCTGTTGTCTAACTTAGTATATCTAGGAATAATCACCGCAAATGCAATCGCCATTCCGTACAAAAGAACAATTGCAAGGCGTATAAGTAAATCCCCGAAACTATTCCCCATAATATTTACAAGCATGGTTATAAAATTCATAGTTTGGGACGATGCAAATATACCACAACGCAGCATTGCATATCCTCCACCGAAACCGCCTATTAAAACTGCAGTATAAAAGATAATCATTTCAAAATTTAATTTCTTCATATATACTATTCGCCCCATATTTTGTAATACTTTAAAGCATTTTATAAAGACTGTACATTCTAGGTACCAATGTTTTTAGCATCATATTTATAACAAGTTAAAAGTAAAAACTTAACCGATGCAAGCAGAAACTTCTACATCGGTTATAGTTAAAACAAATCGCTATGAGTTCCCGTTCTGGACAAGTATAACACAAGCTCATTTTCAATAACTTGATAAATTAATAGCCAATCCGGAGTAATATGACATTCTCTTAAGCCCTTAAAATCCCCTGACAATTCGTGATCTTTATATTTCGGTTCCAGTGCAATACCATCTGCAAGTTTATTAACAACATCTTCGAGAAGTTCAATTTTATAGCCCCTTCTCAAAGCTAATTTCAAGTCTTTTTTGAATCTATTAGATGAAACAATTTTAAGCATCGTTTCTTACCTCATCCAAAAGTTCTGAAAAAGAAGAATATCTTTTATAATTACTCGGATTTTTCTTAAATTCTTCAAATTCATTTATTGCTGCTATTGTGTCGCTATTCGGCACTTCTCTTGAAATGTTAAACGGGATTGCATTTTCTCTTACAGATTGTCTTAAAAACATATTAATTGCAGTCGAGAGATCCAAACCGAAATCAGCAAATAATTCCTGTGCTTTTATTTTGATATCTGCATCAATAGAAATATTAGTTGAAGTTTTAGCCATATAAAACACATCCTTTCATTATTATAATATTACATAAACTTGCATTTGTCAATATATTCTGTGTATTTTATGCACATCATATACGCATATATTCCACACCAATACTTTCGACAACATTCGACATCCCTTATATGATTTTGTCAAGTTGGGATAACAGTGAATAATAAGACCTACTAACTTTTCCCTATTTTTTCAACTGTTTTTCCTTTAGCACTTTTCCTTAGAACCCGCGATAATACTGGAATTTCTCGCTCCCGATAGTATGCTCATGTCAAGCAGGTGAACAAAAATTTATTTTCTGATAATCACACATTTGTTCATCCGAAATTCTGACGGCGTCTTTTTTACATATTTTTGAAATACACGATTAAAATATGTAACATTTTTAAATCCCACTTTAATTGCTATATTAATGACAGAAAGATCCGTTTCTTTTAATAGTAGCTTTGCACGTTCAATTCTTTTTTTATTTACATAGTTACTAAAGGTCATGTGAGTTTCCTTTTTGAAAAGACGGCCCAAATACTGCTCATTATAGTGAAAAATTTTTGCAACTTGTGAAATTTTTATATCATATTCAAGGTTTGTTTCAATATAATTTTTTATATTTTCAATGAGCGGATTAAAATCATTCAAATTTTCTGAAGGTATATTTTCCAACAATGTACGAATATACGTTTCAAGCAATGATCCGACAACTTCGCATTGGTCATAAGTAAAATTTTTTTCCAAACTATCGAGCAAGTAATCCTTATCATCTAAACCTTTTTTGAGTTTTTCATATCCATTCGTTTTCTCTAAAATATTGCCTATGTAAATGATGCAAGCCACCTCTTTTCCTATTACAACAGGTCTGGTATATTCATATACACCATTTATACACAAGCCGTCAAAAGCTGCTTTTGTACGATGTGCCTTTTTGATTGCTGCATTTTTGCATCTGAAACATCTTTCAAGACCACCTGCACAACTCTTAAATTCATCGCATATTCTACTTGCATGAATTGTTTGCTTCCGTGGCAGAATACACTTTTCATTCCCATAATTTCCAAAAAATAAAACCCCAATATGTAATTTAGTTCCATATTGCAGATAAGTAATCAAATCAAAAAGACTATTGTACTCCATATTAAACTCCAAATCATATTTATTTATATATATTACCATAAAAGTATGATTTGTGCAATAGGAAGTCCAATATTTTAAAGATTTTATGGCAATTTTGTGATAATATACTTGTGAGGTGATTTGTTATGAAAAAATATGATTTAATCGTTGTGGGCGGTGGTCTTTCCGGTGTGAGTGCAAGCGTTGCTGCAGCGAGAGGCGGCTTATCTGTTCTCCTAATCGAAAAATCAGGAACACTCGGCGGCGCAATGTCAAATTCTCTGGTTTATCCATTTATGGCGTTTTGGACAAATGATAAGGAAACAAACATGAAAAAATATCTTTCAGGTGGTATTTTCAAAGAAATGCTGACTATGCAGGAAGCACTGGGTTTAAATACAAATGATACGCATTTTAATCCGGAGTATTTTAAATTTATCCTTGATGAATTGACGCAGGATGCAGGCGTAGATGTTTTATTCCACGCTGTTTTATACGACGTTATGAAAGACGACAGAAGAATTAAAAGCATCAAGGTTATCGCCGGCAGTGAAAAGTTCTCGCTCAGTGCCGACTTTTTTATCGATACAACAGGGGACGGAAATCTATTCTATATGGCAGGCTGTGATTATGCGCTTGGTCGGGAAAGTGACAATCTATGTCAGCCTATGACAACTTGTTTTCGTATGAGTGGAGTCGACATAGAACGTTTTAATGCAGAAAAGGAAAACATTCAAAAGTTATATAAGGAATATCAGAATGCCAGGAAAATATCAAATCCGAGAGAAAACATTTTATGTTTTCTGGGAATTGGAGAGGGGATTATGCATTTTAATACAACAAGAATTATAAAACGCAATCCAACCGATCCTTTCGATGTAAGCAAAGCAGAAAAAGCTGCGAGAGGACAAATTCTTGAACTTGTAAACTTTTTAAAGGAAGTTTCCCCTGCATTTAAAAACAGCAATATTATTTCCATTGCTTCCGATATCGGTGTTCGCGAAAGCAGGAAATTGCGCGGAGAACATATTTTAACGGAAGAAGAACTAAAAAATTGTACAAAATTTGAAGACGGCATAGCTTTGGGAAATTATGATATAGATATACACAATCCCGCAGGAAGCGGCACGAGTCATTATTATTTTAAAGCCGGAGAATACTATTCTATTCCGTACAGATCTCTTCTCCCTAAAGAATTTGATAATTTACTTGTTGCAGGACGCTGCATTTCGGCTACACACGAAGCACAGGCATCTGTAAGAATTATGCCGATTTGTGCCTGTATGGGCGAAGCAGCAGGCTTAGCTATAGCTATAGCTAAGCAAACAAACACAAATGCCCACACTTTAGATTCTGACATTTTGAGAGAAAAATTAAAATCAAACGGAGCAATTCTTGAAATATAAGACAAAAATCAACTTGATAAAAGGCGACAAGCTCTGAAATCCTTGAAATTACCGGAGAGGCAGAGCTTGTCCCTATTATAGCATGTTCATATATGTAAATATCAAAATCGGCAAACTAACCTTTTAAAACTGCTAGACTTGACACGAGTAAATTTCACCCTTATCAAAGTCTATATTCACTTTTTAAAATTCCCTTTCATCTCATCGTTCCCGTCTGTGTTAATTGTTTTTTAATAATCTGTTCTTCTAAATGCCTTCTGTTAATATGAAAGAAAAAGTTCTTGTATTTTAGTAATAATCTTTTATTGCGATTTGCTATTTCTATGCAATTCTTTCTTCAATGCATATGCTTTAGCAGGAAAAAAGAAGAAATTC
>JAZQKJ010000045.1:0-3244 GCA_045542095.1 Ructibacterium sp. | reverse complement strand
GAAGTCTAAAGGGTCTTTCGAGAAGGAAATCTGATATTTGCATACGCCCCCCTTTAAATCATCAAGCGGCTTTTCGGCAATAACCTTCCCTTCATGCAGAATCCCTACCCAGTCGCAGATATCTTCAAGCTCGCGAAGATTATGGGAGGAAACCAAAACGGTAAGCGCACGTTCGGCAACGTCGCTTATCACAAGATTTAAAACCTGCTTACGCATTACGGGGTCAAGTCCGTCAAGAGGCTCGTCAAGGATAAGCACCTCGGGCATAGCCGAAAGGCTGAGCCAAAATGCAACCTGCCTTTTCATACCCTTGGAAAGCTTTCTTATCTGCCGTTTTTCATCAATTTTGAAAACCTCTTTAATTGCTTCATAGCGTTCACTGTTAAACTGCGGATAGATGTTTTTATAAAAGTTTGCCATCTGCTTTACCGTATATGTACTGTAATAAAACCAGTCGTCAGCAATGCTTATTACTGTCTGTTTTATTTTTACATTCTCATAAACAGGCTCACCGTTTATTGTGATTTCACCCCTAAGAGGCTTTAAAACACCGTTTATATGATTTATGATAGTCGTCTTTCCAGCTCCGTTAGGCCCTACGAGTCCATAAATAGCACCCTTTGGAACATTAAGCGAAAGATTGTCAAGCACTTTGAAATCATCAAAATACTTGGTAACATTTTTTACCTTTATCATTACTGTTCCTCCTTTTTGGAATAAATGTCAGAAACTATATCTCTGATTTTTTCTTTACTCTCTCCCAAAAACATCAGCTCACTTACTGTTTTCCTGAGAGTTTCGTAAAGCTCGTCTGTTTTGTGATTTGTCTTAACAACTGAAGCAGTTGAAACAAAATTTCCTTTTCCCTTTATGCTGTATATATAGCCGTCTGTTTCAAGTTGTTTGTAAGCCTTCTGTACTGTATTCGGATTTACCGTAAGACTTATGGATAGCTCCCTGACTGACGGAAGTTGTTCGTCAGGTTTTAAGATGCCGTTTATAATAAGCTCACGAAATCCCATTACTATCTGTTCATATATGCTTTTGCTGTCCCTGTAGTCAAGACTTATCATTTTCCTGCCTCCTTTCAACTGTATTATGTGTTCTAGTACAGTTAGTATAGCATGCGGATTCTGGATTGTCAATAGGGTAAAACAAAAAATTGCTGATGACTGAGTCATCAGCAATTTTTACTTTATTTCAAGTCTTCAAGAAGCTTCTTTCCTTCTTTTATTATAAATTCACCTACGCCTGCCTTGAAGTTGGAGCTTCTTGCTTCGTAGCCGCCCTCATCATAGGAATCCTGCATAGGGAAATATCCCTGATATCCGTTTGTTACACAGCAGGGAATTATCATATCGTAACCCTCGGTTTCCTTAAGTCCTCTGCCAATTGCATTAAAGGGTTCACCGGGGATACCAATGATTGCAACAGGTCCGATTCTGAAGCCTGAGAGAATCATATCAAACGCGTCTGGAGCGTTTTCAAGACGAACCATTCTGCGTGCTTCCGCAACAACTGTGGTAAGCATCATTCCCTCATAGGGAAGCTCGCTGTCCTTTCCTGCAAGATGCAGGTCATTGATTCTGTGTGCTTCGGGAAGCTCCTCGGGAGTGGGCTTATTGGAGGGAACATTGATGGTTACGAGTTTTCCTGCTATCGAATCTACATCTATGTAATTCACCTTATCAAAAGCCTGCAGCACAGCGCCTGTAACAACACGGGCAATGTACTGTGCGTGTGAGTATCCTCTTGCCACGTCGTCAAAGTCAATAAACATTCCGTTAAGGTCGCCGCCCTTGGGATGTACATTTACGTGGTTGATATCGCCCTGTGCACCGTTAAAGAAAATACACTTTGTACCGTCAAGGATTTTTTCAACACTTGTTCTGAGAAGTCCCGGCCAGTCAGCTGAAATTTTGTTTCCGCCCACTACATCAGGATGGTTTGCAAAATTTACAAACACAATTGTATCTGCACCCTCACGGTCAAAGCGGATAACATTTACGCTGTCATCAATCTGACCTACGGGACGTACAATGTCTGGATTATTTACACCGGGGTTGGTCTTTGTAGTGCCGTCTTTCATAATAAAGCGACGAACAAAAGCAACATTTTCCGCTTTACCCTTGCCGTAACCCATCTTTGCATCTTTAAGGTCTGCAATTGCAAAAACAGCTGCATCTCTGATACGCTTTCCGAGAAATTCTCTGTATTCAATAGTAAGGGGGTCATCATCCCTGCCGTTTACTTCGGGACCTGTATGTGTATGTGTGCAGGAAATTATTATATTATCCATCGGAACAGAAGTAGCTTCACTTACCATTTTTCTGTATGATGTGCTTATTTCCTGTTTGATACCTGCATTGTCAACATTTATCAAAAGCTGAGTTGTGTTACCCAAGCTTATTGCAAGAGCATTTGCTTCAAGGTCATCTAAGATTCCGTCTGCATAACGGGGAATGAAATATCCGCTGACAAATATACCCATAGGTGGATTTATATTTACACGGGCAAAACCTGCTTTAAGACTATTCATAATTTAAACCTCCAAAATAGACTTTTTCTAATAATATGCGTTATTTATACAGCTACATTGTAGCAGTTTTGTTTTCACTTGTCAATATACCGAAACAAAAACGAAAGAATTAATTATGACTGCAACAAGGTTTGAAAAAAGTTGTTATATCAACCTCGCAAATACCGTCTTTTTCGGTAAAACCAAGGCGTTTGAGTCCACCGGACAGTGTTTCATTTTTGCAGAAACTTTTCTTAACACCCTGCAAATCAAGATAGTTAAGTGTTGCCCTGACAAGAAGCTCGAACACATCATCACGGTCAATAATGCTGAATATTTCTCCCTCTTTGGAGAAAATGCAATGACCAGGACTCTTTTCGTTTTCCTGCGCCCATGCCATCATAATACCGTCATTTTCGATGTCGGACACTGATTTTATTATTCTTTCATCATCTATTACTGTTACGCGAATCATTTACTCTTACCTCTTAATTTGTTTATTTCAGCGTCAGATAATTTTCTCCATTTACCCTCGGGAAGATTACCGAGAGTAAGAGAGCCGACGGATATTCTCTTCAGGCTCATTACGTTTGCACCGACTGCATCAAGCATTCTTCTTACCTGACGGTTTTTCCCCTCGTGAATGGTGATTTTCACCTCAAACCCCTTTTGCGGACGCCTGATATTCTCCGCCTTGGCAGGAGCAGTTAAGCTTCCGTCAAGGTC
>JAZQKJ010000044.1:0-10026 GCA_045542095.1 Ructibacterium sp. | reverse complement strand
CGGGGAGAAACGTGAACACATTTCTTTTTCTTCATCATTTGGGCAGTATTTTCGCCCATCGTGGTCTTGCCCACGATCATTTTAAGGTTCCACTGCTCCACACTTTTAGCGCCCCACTTTTCAAAGCGGATGCTTGATGTGGGCATAAACGAAACCAATCTCCATTTCCCATCTTCTTTAACCACAATTGGACCGTTATGTATTAAAATGTTTCGGTCGGTGGTTTCAAATGGAAGAGTGTTATTTTCATCAAAGATATATTTTTGCAGTCTTGATCTACATGTAAAAGCCTTTCCTCTTAAATACACAATGTCACCTATTTTGAGCTTTGTAACATCCTCATCTGTCAGAGGCGCCGTTAAATGATATTCTGCCACTATATTCCCCTCCTATCTGTCCCCAAACCAATTCGGACTTTTCATAACTGTTATCCTGCCGTCTGCATCAATTCGCGATGATGCACGGCGTGCAACCATGCAGTTAGTACTTGTAGCAACTGCAATTCCCGCAATATGAGTGTAGGCATATTCCACATTAACCCCCAGAACAGATGTGGTTCCACCTGCTCCTAAAATGCCAATATCAAGACTGTTTAAGGCATTATATAAATCTTCTTCAATTTTTGCAAACATAGGGTCAGGATGTTTAGATCCTACTGTCCTGAGACATGCTGCCTCTTTTGCAAGATTTGCTGCAACATTGGCAGTACCGCCAATGCCTACTCCCAATACCGATGGAGGACATACCGCTCCTGCACGGGCAGATGCAACAAAACTGTCTATTACAAATTTTTCGATTCCCTGTATTCCGTCCGCAAATGCCACAACTCTGTGTCTTGTCCCCCCAAAGCACTCACTTCCGCCGCCTTTTGCCGCATAGGAAATCTCTATGAAGTCCCCATCTGTAAACTGATATGTAAAATCAGGAATGTTCATTCCTATATTATTTCCCGGGTCATAACCTGTGAGAGGATGCTTCATGGTCGCTCTTATATAGCCCATCTCCGTAGCCCTTGCAACCGCTCTTCGTGCCGCATTTTCAAGCTCCACAAATCCCCCCTCTATTTCGCAGTTATTACCCACCTTAAAATAAAATATTGGCCATCCTGTATCCACACACAAAGGGTTCTCACGGGTTGCCGACATATCCATACTCTTTAGTGTGGCCTCTAAACCTTTTTTTGCATCAGGTTTCTCTTCTATTGCTATTGCTTTTTCAAAAGCCTCTCTGACATCGTCAGAGATTTTTGTAGCACCTCTTTTTATGGTTTCAAAGAGCACCTGTTCGTATATTTCCGTTTTAATCATTTAATTGCACCTCGATAACGCCATTTTTAATTTCTATTTTTGTTCCAAACTGCCTATTTCTGTCACATAAATAATCAAAAATAATCTGGGTTTCCTTTTGGTCAGCCAGTGCAGGAAAACCTGTGTGCATATCAAGTCTTAGGGGATAAAGAACAAATTTCATAAGCTTTCCGTCCTCAAATATCATAAATGGCATAAGGGAACGGAAGTTGTTGACATCGTTGTGCAATCCGCCATTACCTAATTTTGCTCTTTCTGCTATTTGTTCTTTCGCAGTCAGTCCCATTTGCATATTATATTTTTCTCTGAAATCATCAGGCATACAAAATACCATATCACTCTGAAAAATGAAGTTTCCAAGGCTATAAAAAATGGGCTTGTTTTTGTATATTTCAACAGCCTTCAGCTGATGTGTACCTGTCCCTATTACACAGGCCGCCCCAGCATCAATGCATCTTCTGCAAAACTCTATAAGAAAATCATCCGGCTCATCATCTGTGTCATGCTTAATTTCGTGAGAATGTATATTCACAACAACGTTTTCGCATTCCACAAGCGCCCTTTTTATTGTATTTTCTGTTCTTTGCATATCAACGGGATTAACTCTTGAAAATTTACCTTCTGTTTCGCTCTCACGGAAATTATATTCCCCAAATCCAAAGCATCCCTCTGGCGGCATAGGAGTATATCCACCCATACGGGAGCGATTTCTTCTACCGTCAATATGTGTACCTGCAGACATTTCCTTAAGAGCAGCCATGTGATCCGGTGTAATGTGATATTCAATAGAAAACCTTAAAGGATTAAGGCCAGGTCTGCCAATTAAATAATCTGATGCATTCCCTGCACGTGCGGCATCATTAAAGGTTGCACATATTGAAATAAGGGCACATTTTCCATTTTCTGTTTCTATTACCGCGTAATCCGACGCTTCTTCCAAGTCCTTACCTGCCCCACAGATTGGAAGATTTCTCTTTTTAGCAGCATTTATTGTATCGAAAAGGCCATCATACGAAAAATCCATGGTATGATTGTTGGCAAAGGAACAACCGTTAAAACCAAATTTCAATGTGTCATCAAGAGTATCTTCTTTTGCCAAAAGCCACGTACCACCACAGTAACTTGATGCGTAAATCCGCCTGTCCGATAAAACATTTTCAAGATTAAATAGCTTTACATCAGCCTTTTCTACAATTTCTTTTATTGGAGCGACATCATAGCTTTCAGGAAATCTTTTCAATAAAATAGCATCGCCTACAGAGCAAATCATCTGTTTCATTATCTAACATTCCTTTCGTCCGATTTGTGAGCTTTATCTATATCAATTCCGTTCATATTGTCGAGCACAACCTGAACACAGGTATCACTGCCTTTTACGAAAGCATCTTCATCAATCATAAAATCGTTATTATGAGGCAGAGTTGTGCATCCCTTTTCCTCATTCCTTGTACCAAGACGAATAAATACACCGGGTTTCTTTGTAAGATACTGTGAAAAATCTTCGGAGCTTAGTTTTTCTGGCATGTCTACAATTCCGCCCTGACCCACTATTTTTGATGCGGAGTCAAGCACCAAATCCGAAATATACGGATTATTATAAACAACGTACGCCTTAAGGCTTGTATCCAAAACTGCCTCTACACCTGTTTCGGCGGCAGTATTTTTTGCAATCTCCTCAATTCTTCTGATTAAAAAGCTGTCAAGCTCCATATCAAAAGTTCTTATTGTTCCCAGCATATACGAACGGTCTGCAATAATATTCTGTGATGTACCGCCCTCCAACTTGCCTACCGAGCATACATATTTGGAAAACGGATTTATCTCACGTGTGAGCATATATTGAATGTTATTATATGTACGAACAGCCGCCGCCAGAGCATCAGCACCTGATTGCGGCAGGGTTGCATGAGCGGTTCTTCCGTAAAAATCAAGTCTGAAGTTTCGGCTTGACGCCATGGAGCTACCTTTGCAAACTCCTATTTTTCCCGATGGGAGCCAGTTCTCTATATGCATCCCGATTATTATGTCTATTTCGTCCATAAGTCCGCCATTTACCAAAGCCTCTGCTCCGCTCCGTATTCCCTCTTCGCTTGGCTGGAAAACAAGCATAACTCTGCAAGCAATTTTATCTTCCATAGCCTTTAGAGCCTTTGCCGTCCCTAAAAGCATAGCTGTATGGGCATCATGACCGCAGGCGTGCATCTGTCCTTTAATCTTTGATTTAAACTCAAGGTCAGTCTTTTCCTCTATCAACAATGCATCCATATCAGCACGAATACCAAGGGTGAAACCCTTTTTACGGGGATTAATTATTCCCACCACACTACTCTCTCCATATTCTTCAGTATATGGAATATTTAAAGTTTCCAGTTCTCTCTTTACAACCGAAATTGTTCTGGGCAATTCAAAGCCAATCTCAGGATATTCGTGAATTTCCCGCCTTAATTTAATTATATAGTCTTTATCTGCGTACATAAAAATACCCCCTTTTAATTTTATTCTACCATTTATCTTCTTTCATTTATTGCAGATTGTAGTTTTAATATTGCATTTTGTTCCAAAGAATGATATGCTACTATAAAAAGGAGTGGCATATATATGGATATTAAAAATTTCGTTTTGTCATATTATAAAAATTCAACAGACGGTTTTCATATACACAAGGTGGAAAAGAGTATCGAGGCAAGTAAACCTCACACCCATGACTATTTTCAGATTTACTATGTAATAAAGGGAAATCTTGTCCACTACGTTGATGGCAAGTCCTCTCATTTATCAAGAGGTAATATGTCTATAATCCCACCCCATGTCACTCATTATATAGAAATGGGAGCTGACACTGTTTTCTACTCTTTTTCATTTATGCCTGACTTTATAGGAGAATTATCGCAAAACAATCGCCTTGCAATCAACTTTATGAAAACACTTCAGGAAAACAAAACAATCCGCCCAAAAATCACTGTGGATGCAGATGAAATTCTATATATAGAAAGCATTATGGAACATATCCTCATCGAGTTTACCGAAAAACCTCTTGGCTATGGCGAAACTGTCCGTGCATACTCTATTTTACTTCTTACCATGTTTTCCCGCCACTATTTTACTTCCATTGAGAACATCACAGAACATTTTGAAAACAACAAGCAGATTATTCTTCACTGCATCCAATACATTGAAGAAAATTTTACAGAAGACATTTCTCTGGAAGAAATATCTTCCCGCTGTGCAATGTCTAAAAGTTGCTTTTGTAATTTGTTTCATGATATAACAGGTCACTCTTTTAAAAACTATCTTAACCTATGCAGAATTAAACAATCGGTCGTTTATATTAGAAATGGTTATAAAATAAGTGCCATATATGGTTTGTGCGGTTTTAATGATTTCAGCACTTTCTACAGAAACTTTAAAAAATTCATGGGGATCTCCCCTGCAGAATACAAAGAAGAACAAAAAGAAAGACCTTCGGTTTAACCCGAAAGCCTTTCTTTTATTTAAAGATACTGAATATTTTTTAATACAGCAGGACACAAAGGTTGATTTTTCAAACCGTCCCACCAGAAGATTTCAAGGCTTGTACCCTTATCTCCCAATTCAAAGTTTGCCTCAACTACCGCTGCCGCATCTTTTGTGACAACTCTCTGTATAACCCCGTCTTTCTTTATAACGGTCACAACTTTACCGCCGTTTTCGGGATTTTCAAGCTCAATTTTTACGCTTATTGGTGTATAGGTTCCGTTGCCCGAAATAGTAACGTCATATATATCAGGAACATCAACTGCATCAAAGTGAACAACAGGATAAACCATATCATCTGCATAATGTGTGGAATGAATTATGTCCTGCCACTCTGCCTTTGTTCCGCCATAATATATGTTCTTAAGATTACCATTATTATGAATGATATCACACTCAACCTGAATTATGCCATTTGTAAGAATCAAATCTGTCACCGGTGTATTCTCTATAATATCATTCAGATACTTTACTCCGCTGCCAATTGAAACACGTTTCAGGGTTGTTGTACTTCCAAAGATTTTATCTCCGATACTTGTAACACTGTCGGGTATAATAATCTTCTCAAATACATTCTGGTTAAAAGCACGTTCTCCTATACCTGTAACCTTGTCTCCAAGAATCATCTTATTCAAAGCAGTACATCTAGAGAAGGCTTCCTTTCCGATTTCTCCACCTTTTATCTCTGCAGTTCTGAGCTTATCGCATGATATAAACGCTTGTTCACCTATTTGTTCAACACTTTCTGGAATGGTTATACTTTCAAATGCACATCTGTAAAAAGCATTTTCGCCTATGTATTTAAGACCTTTGCCAAACTCAATGTTTTTAAGAGCACCACAGTTATAAAATGCACGGCCGCTGATTGAAACAACACTGTCAGGCACTATGATTTCAGCAAAATTATTTCTTGTCTTTTCAAACACTTTGCCTGCAATACATAAGGTTCCTGCCTTTATTGAAAAATCCTTAACGGTAGCATCACTGCCAACAAGATATTTTCCTATGTAGAATTTACCATTGTCCCAATTAGATGTATCTTTATATATTCCTGTACCACTAAAAGCGGAATCACCTATTTCAATAATTCCATCAGGCAAACTAATGCTTTTCAGGTTGTAGCATCCAACGAAAGCAGCTCTGTTTATTGACCTTAAGCTTTTGGGCAGAGTCACGCTTGATAACGTATCATACGCATTTTCAAAGGCATTTGGCCCTATACAAACAGTGCCTTCTTTTACATTAACACTTGTAGTCCCTGCTTTTACATCTATAAGGCAATTGTCAGCATAAAGCGCCCCATTTTCCCAATTTGCAGAGTCTTTATAGAACGCGGTCTTTATAAATGCATCTATTCCTATAACAGTTACGTTATCCGAAATGTCAATTGACTTAAGGCCTGTCAATTCAGCCATAACGTTTTCTTCTATTATGGTAATGCCTTTACCAAGAGTCAAACTTTCAAGCAACTCAGGATTATCAAGATTTTTTATGATACTCATATCTTTTATAGCATCACCTATTACAAGGTTTTTAAGAGCAGGCATATCCGACAAAAAAGTGCTTACACTGAAATCCGCCACAGAATTTCCTATTGTAAGACTTTCAACGGATTCACCTTCAAACGCACCGCCGTCACAGAATAACACCCCGTCACCTATGACTACATTTTTAAGAGAATCACATCCGTTAAACGCTGCATGGTCAATATTTGTTACACTATCCGGAATAATTACTTCTGTGACACCTGAAACTGAAAATGCCTGACGACAGATATTTTTCAAGCCCTCATTAAAAGTAACACCCTTAAGATCTGCACATCTGCTGAATGCACTATCACCTATAACCTCAACATTTCCGGGAATTTCAACAGACGTTAGTCCTGCACGATAAAATGCATAATCCCCTATTTTTTTTACTCCCTTTCCTATGGTTACAGATTTTAGAGCCTCGTGTTTGTCAAAAGCATAATTCCCAATGTATTCAACACTATCGGGAATTACCAGATTTGTTAAACTGTAACAATGAAATGAATATGCAGCAATTATTCTTGTTCCGTCTTTTATTGTATAGCTTTCATCACTCGAATTAACTTTAAGCAGTACATCGCCAAAATATACATCCTCGTCACCATCTGTATACAAACTGTTATATAAAGGTGTTTCGTCAATAAATGTTCCGTCCACGAATTCTATATCATCAGGTAATGTTAGCGCTGTTAAGCTTTCGCAGCCCGAAAAAGCTCCACCTTTAATAACCTTCACACTGTCAGGCAACACCACAGATTCAAGTCCACTCCAAGAAAAAGTATTGGCACCAATTATTTCAAGCCCATTGCCCCAGTTTATTGTTTTCAAGGCAGTACAGCCTGCAAATGCAAAACTGTCCAAAAATTTTACACTGTCTGCAATAGTAATCTCTTCAATGGAAGTTCCGTTCTCAAAAGCACCATACGAAACAGAACTTACCCCTTCTTTGATTACAACTTTTTTTATGTCAGCTATATTTTCTGTCCACGGAAATTGCCATCCCTGCAACGGTCCATTGCCCCAGAGGGTCAATACACCCTCGTCCGACAACCTCCAGTTTAAATTCTCCCAAACGCCCTCGCTTCCTGCAAAAACAGTGGTACTACACCCAAACACCATTGTAAGCATTACACAAACAAGCAAAATACACGTAAATTTTCTCATAAATTCCCCTCCAAAGTATATTTACTTTCTTTATTTTATATCCACTTTTATCTCATCATCTGCATCGGCTATGGCTTCCATGCCACCTGTTAGCTCGCCCACAATAATTAACTGTGCAAGCTTATCTTCAATATGACGCTCGATATATCTCCTCATAGGACGGGCACCATATTCCTTTTTATAGGATTTCTCTAAAATATGCTCCTTTGCTTTATCGGTTACTGTCAAGGAAATTTCTTTTTCCTTAAGGCCCTGACACAAATCCACAAGCATTAAATCAATAATCTTTATAAGTTCTTCTTTTTTAAGTTCTTTAAAGATTATGGTTTCGTCAACACGGTTTAAAAATTCGGGGCGGAACAGGTTTTTAAGGGCACGTTCAATCTTGATGTTTACAGCCTCTTCATCCTCGTTAAAGCCAACTACATTGGAGCGTTGGTCACTGCCTGCATTTGATGTCATAATGATTATGGCATTTTCAAATGAAACCGTCTTGCCGTGGCTGTCGGTAATTCTGCCGTCATCCATTATCTGAAGCAGAATATTGAAAACATCCTCGTGGGCTTTTTCAATCTCGTCTAAAAGTATTACCGAGTATGGATGCCGACGGATTTTCTCTGTCAGCTGTCCTGCATCGTCATAGCCCACATATCCCGGAGGCGAGCCGATGAGTTTTGCAACAGAATGTTTCTCCATATACTCCGACATATCCAAACGGATAAGTGAGTTTTCCCCATCGAAAACCTCTTCTGCTATTCTCTTTACAAGCTCGGTTTTACCAACACCTGTGGGGCCTACAAATATAAATGAAACAGGTCTTGTCTTAAGGCTTATTCCCGCTCTCTTTCTGCGTATTGCACGGGATACTGCGGAAACAGCCTCATCCTGACCGATCAGACGTTTGTGAAGTCTTTCCTCAAGGTTAACAAGTCTCTTTGTTTCGTATTCGCTTATATGCTTTACAGGAATACCTGTCCAAAGCTCAATTACCGCCGCAATATCGTCCGCAGTAAGGTCGCTGAACGAACTATTCTCCAAAGCGGAAATTTCCTCGTTGAGCTTAAGCTCACGGCTCTTTAAATCTGCCACTTTCTCAAAGTCGATATTCTCAGCATCATTTTCCTGCTCTTCTTTTTCTTGCTGAATTTTGTTGAGCTCGCTCTTCATCTTCGCAATTTCAACCAAAACAGCGTTGTCAAGATTTGCTTTTGATGCCGCCTCATCTATAACATCAATCGCCTTGTCTGGCAGGAAACGGTCGGTTATATACCTCTCTGCAAGAACTGTGGCTGTACGAATTAAGTCATCGGATATTCTGACTTTATGATAATCCTCATAGTAATCCTTAATTCCCTTTAATATTTCAATGGTTTCATCAACGGTTGGCTCTTCCACCATAACCGTCTGAAATCTTCTCTCTAAAGCTGCATCTTTTTCGATGTGCTTGCGATATTCTTCAATGGTAGTTGCACCAATTACCTGAATTTCGCCTCTGGAAAGAGCAGGCTTTAAAATATTTCCCGCATTCATTCCGCCCTCGGCATCCCCTGCCTTTGCTATTGTGTGAATTTCGTCTATTACCAAAATTACGTTGCCGAGCTTTTTCACCTCTTCAATAATATTACGAAGTCTTGACTCAAACTGACCGCGGAACTGTGTTCCTGCAACAACTGCCGCCATATCAAGGAGATATATTTCGTAGTTCAAAAGCTTTGCAGGAACATCACCATTGACAATCTTAAGGGCGAGTCCCTCCGCAATAGCGGTTTTACCAACCCCAGGCTCACCTATCAGGCATGGATTGTTCTTTGTTCGGCGATTAAGTATCTGGGCGGTTCGCTCCATTTCCTTATCCCTGCCGATAACCCTGTCAATCTCGCCGTTTCGGGCTTTATTGGTCAGGTTAACCCCATACATATCAAGGTTCTTTTTCTTCTTCGGTTTCTTCTCTTTAGGTTGTTTCTTTTCCCCATCTGTCTTTTCAGCCTTTGGATCTTTTGGAGCACCGCTTTGACCGAACAGGCGGTTCATAATCTCAAAGGGATTTTTCTGCATACTGCGGCTCATATTCTCCTCGCCGTCATCGTCTTCATCCCCGTCAAGATCAAATTCCGGAAGCTCTCCACCCATTTCTTCCATCATGGCAGACATTTCACGGTTAAGACCGTCCATTTCCTCAGGATTCAGCCCCATTTTATCCATCATCTCGTTGACAGGTCCAAGATTTAGTTCCTTTGCACAGGTAAGGCAATATCCCTCATTAACGGTTTTACCCGTTTCGTCCATCTTTGTTATATATACAACAGCCAAATTTTTCTGACATTTACAGCAAAGCATTTTATGCACCTCCATAAAAAAGTCAACTTATATTGTAACATACTTTATTTGAAAATGCAACACCGCACAAAAAAATGAGGACGTCACAAAACCGTGCATCCCCATTAACTATTTTCGCACAAAAAGTGCCACGCCCCCAAACTGTTCCTATTTAGTTGTCAATCAAAACGTGCAAA
>JAZQKJ010000043.1:0-39726 GCA_045542095.1 Ructibacterium sp. | reverse complement strand
TTTACTTTTCAAACATCACTCCGCAACCCTTGTTGCGTCTGTCTCTCTCTTGGGACAGCTTGACCATTATAGCACAGCTGCTTTTCTTTGTCAAGCCTTTTTTTAACTTTTTTTAATTTTTTTCTCTCCCGAGTTGTCTTCCTTAAAAAGTTCTCCCTGCGAGCGACTTTGTTAGTATATCATTTTTTGGGAATTTGTCAACACTTTTTTGAAAACTTTTTTTCTTTTGTCGAAATATACAAAAAAGCACCTCTTTAGAAGAAGTGCTTTTGTGCTTTAAATTAGGATTTTCTAATCGTTACCGCTCCGGAGTCCGGAATAATATTAACTGACAAAACTCCTGACACAATTTTTCCGCTTAACACTTTTCCGTTTTGAGTCACCTCTGCACCCGTCCATCCATCCGGAAGTTCTATGTTAACTGTCAGAGGAACGTCAAACAATTTGTCATCCAGGTCATCTTTTAGTTCTATTTTCATTTCCGTTGTGGTTTGTGACAGCATAGAAATCTTTGCACGAAGTCTTTCTTTATTATATGCAATCCCATCATCCCACGATGCAATCCATAAATCCTCAAGTCCTGAAATATATTCAAAATGTGCCGTTGCGGTTTTCTTATCAGGTGAATACCCCTGACTATTTGGGTTTGCATCTTCACCATCACGTACTCCGTGCCACATTTCAATTACCCATTGACCTTTTGAAACAGATGTATCAACCCAGCCGTTCATTGTGTCAACCGTGGTTTCATCCTGCAAAGTCTGAAAATGAAGTGCATATAAATCATCTTCGTTGGATATAGGCAGAGCTGTATTACCGCTTCCTGAACGTATAGCAGAGTGCTGCTCCCTTGCCTTTTTTACAATTGATGATGCCGCCCAGTTTCCAGGGAGCACAAGTCCAAGTACTCGCTGCCCCGGCAATTTATCCATAATCAACTCTCGACTGTCATTTATTTCTGTTTCTAAGAGTGTATCTGTAAGCCCTGATATATTATTTATGTAGGTATTGGTTACATGGTTCATGGTATGGTTAGCCGCCGTAAAGTTACCTTTTGACAGCAGGGTTTCCCATTCTTCCCATGTTCCTCTGTTAGCCTTACCCTCTTCAATCTGCCCGGGAATAAGAGCTACCGTTCCTGACATTCCAAGTCTTTCAAACTCACCTTGATAGAAATTTGTAGAATCCCAGTACCCGTCATCAGTTATAAATGTATAAATCGCTTTTTTATTGTCCCTAACACTTGCAATAGATATAGAATCATCCGCAATTGGTGAATACAGTTTAAGTGACATCTCTTTTTTGCCGTCTGTCTTAACTGTTAATGTGGTATAGATGTTTGCGAACGCCTTTTTAGGTGTAATTACGCCATATTCTGTCATATCGGCCGCAATATTACCGGATAAAGTATATTCTACAGTTTTTGCAGTTCCCAATGGATATATACTTATAAGGCTGTCTTTTGCAGACAGATGTATATCTGCTCCGTCCTCGTAAACCTTTAATCCCTCCGATGACATAACAGCTATGCCTGTGCATGTATTTTTACCTTCGATATAGTCCAGCATGTTATTTGCTGCCTCAATACCCAACTCATTATAACCCAGCTGCGCATAATGAACATTATCATTCATAAACACATCATACATTATCATTGGCAAATCTCCGGATGGATAGAACTTATCATCATAAGTTTTTTCGAACCAGTCGGATACACCTTCATCGCTGTTCCAATATTCAGTAGCTGACGAAACTATACTTATATCCTCATTCTCTGCCGCCATTTTGTATTGCGCTGCTCTTACCCCTGTTGAAATCAAATTCGCAGGGAATGTTGAGTTTCCGCTTCTTACAGGTAAAATGCCACACTGCGTAAGCTTTGTTTCGGCCGTTGTTCCAAAATCTTCGGTAAATCCCTTATGAAGTGTCATAAAGGCATCTTCGTACTGCTCTGCTGTCCAATTAGCACTTTGTTCATTCTCGCCCTGAAGCCAGAAATACACACATTCGCCAATTTCAAAGCCACTCTTTGCCTGTACAGAGGCTATTGCCGCCTGATACATGGTTTTTGCATTTTTATAGCATGCTCCGTCTGTAACCCAATTTCCGTCAGCAAAGCCTGTGCCACCCTTTGCCGCACGAATAACCACAACAGTATGACCTGTTCTGTCATGCCATGTTTTGCCAAGAGAACCTGCCCAGCCCTTTATCCCTTCTGTTGCAAGAGTGTTATTCCCCATGGTGTTTAAGTAGACAGTATCTTTTTCAACTTTTATACTCTCTTTAGCATTTCCCATGTGTCCCTCTGCATTGGACTGTCCTGCAATAAGGAGAATATCGACAATTTTGGATAAATCTTCAAAACTCATCCATTTTGTTAGATACACAAAATTACCGTTTGCAATTGTGAATGTAAGTATATCTCCGCTTTTCGGTTCAATGTTTTCCAGAACAACGCTTACATCCGCGTTTCCTGCTTTGTCAAATATTACATCTTCTGTTTTACTATAAATATTTTCATCGTCTCTTGTAAGCTTAAGAGTTGCCGTGATATTTTCAGGAGGTTCTCCTGCGGTCAGTCTGGCTTTTGCCTTAATTCCTGTCTGCCCCTTCATGTAGTTTATGCTTTCATCATCATCATTGTAGAAAGCTCCCTGAACCGTAAGTGGTACAACTACTCTTTCACCATCATCTGAATAACCTATTTCAAGAGGTAACGACATAGGCTCTAGGCTATTTTCATTCCAGAGGTAAATTCTGAAAAATTCTGCTCCGGCTATTTCCGCAGACAGACTTTTAGCCTGAATGTCTGCTGTTGAAGCATTTAACACCACGCCGTCTTTGTCATGCTTTACAAGATAAACTCTGCCCTCTGCATCACTCATTGTATCATAGGAAACGTTTAGCTCAAGTGCACCATCTAAATTATCTATCGTTTTTCCTTCTTCATTTTTTATCACTACATTATATAATGCAGCTTTTGTTTTTTCGGCTTCAAAAATAATTTCTTCGCTGAAGTACAATTTCTCATTATTATATGGAATTTTCTCCAAATTCAGTGTGTATTCCCCAACTTCAGGTAATCCTAAAGGAAAAGAGAAAAGGAGTTCTTTATTTGTTTTGCCTTTAGATACCTTGGTATACGCTTTATATCCGCTTAAGCTGACAGCACTTATCTGTCCTTTGGGTATATCCACAGGAGTATTAAACTTAAGCTCTATACTTCTTGATGCAGAATCATATTTGCCTACTTCTTCAAGCCCACCAATAGCAGTAGCGTTTACCTTTGCACTTTTTACGGTTATGTTTTCTTCCTCCTGGGCATCCGAACCTACATATATATAACCTGTTCTTGCCGATACTATTTCATTGAGGGCGCTGCGTGCAATTGTAATAGTACATAGAGGCACTCCACTATCTGATGTCTTATCATAAACTGACAATTTCCAATCAGAAAGCTCATCAGGAGATATAAGTTCAAATGCTAGTTGATAAAACCCAAACCCGTCAGTTTCAGCAGAAGTTATGCCTCTTCCGCTACCGTCATCATATTTGAACTTACCGCCGTCATATCTTATTGTCTTTATGGTTGTACTGCTTCCGTCACTCTTTTTTCCACCTATGGCAAATAAGGAGCGATACGCTGATGACCCATTCATCTTAAAGGTTACATCTGTCACAATTCTGCCATAAGTAACACTGTTTGACAGGGCAAGATTGCACGAAGCTTCACGCTGTCCTGATGCATTTTTCCCCGCCAGAGCAAGCGCATTACCTGCAATTGTATTTACTACATTATATATACCTGTCTTTGAATATGTTATTTTTTCATCTAATTCTGTTAACTGTGCCGATGTATATGTTCCTGCACTATATGTATTATAATCTACTTTAGCAAGTTCACCTGTTACACTGGGTACAACCGCCTGACCCCCCTCGATAAAATCAGCTCTCTGGTCGCCATAAAGTTTCTGAACCTCTGTTTCTGTTAAAACACCGCTATACACATTCAGTCTTGCAAGTGCACAGCTATCTATTGTGTAAGTATTACCGCTTGTCCAGCTTGAATTAAACCCAGGGCCACCCACATATACTGTTCCGCTTGTTTCGTCTTTATAATCGGAAACTGATTTTGTAGCCGTGTGGACAAGAACACCGTTACAGTAATATCTACTTACCGCCGAAGTATGGTCTGCGTTATATTCTTTTGTAAAAACTATATGCTGCCACTTGTCATTATTGGCAACACAGCCTTTAGTGGAGGAATCTCCTGCTCCTTTAAAGAGAAGCTGTGTTGAGGTATTGGTTTTTAAATCTATTCCCTGAGCATCTATTGCGTTGCCACTTGAATCAAACGGCATAACTCCAAGGAAATGTCTCCAGCCCATAGCAGTATATTTAACCCAGAATTCCGTGGTAATATTTTTCGATATACCTGTTCCCGATACTGTAACCCTGTTTGCTCTTTCAATCCCACCGGTTACATTTGACGTTTCCGTCATCTTGATATACTCAACAGTTTCGCCCGCTTTGTTTACAAAGCTTTCTTTTTTTATGGTTCCGCCTGCACTTCCATCTGCTTTTAGCCCAGGCTTAATCGACACCTCGTAACCATCTGCCGATGTTTCGTATGCTACGTCTTTATAAGCACTTAAATCAAGTTCAAAAATCTTTGCAGGTGCATTTACAGCTGTTACTGTACCTGAAGAGAGCAACCCAAACAATACTGCAACCACACAAAAAAGTGCCAATATTCTGTTCCTCATAAACATCCTCCTATTTATACTAGCACACCCCAAAATAAATTATTTTGGGGCGCTTGATACATTTATGTTATTTTATAAGTTTTATAACGGCATACTGATGAGGTAAAAGATCCAGCTCTATTCTGATAAGTTTACCATTTTCATAGAAGCATTTAAGTTCATGTTCGCTTTCTGCACCCGATACATTCAAGTCTTCTACATATATTGATGCAGGATACAAATCATAAAGCTTATCCTGGTCATAAGGAGCATAGTTTACAGCGTTTATTATAACTTCGTTATTTTTATCAACAAACGCCGCAAGTCCGCAACCTTTTGCATATACAGGACCATTTGACAACTCGTTAATAATGTTGCGACAGTGCATTTTTATCATTTCACTGATACATTCCCTGCCTGTTTGAATTCGGTCTACAAAAGCATCCAGAGCAAGATGAGAAACAGATGCATTTAAAAGTGCAGTTCTTTCATTTGTAAAAATCGCAGACTCGTTCCCATTTGCCCATACAACAGTGCTTGCACCATTTGATTTATAGCGGAATTCATTCTTGATTGGATAGACACTCTCGGTAATCTCCCCATCTGTAATTGTTGCCATTACTACGTCGTGGTCATCGAGCTCAACTCCGAATAAATCTTCAAGCCCATCAATATAGCTTGTGGCAAAAAGGCTCACGCCATTTTCGTAAAGCTTACGTATTGCATCCACAATCTCTTTATCTACACCGCGAAGGGATGGAATAACCAGCATAGTAACTTCGCTTGCATCAAGATTTTTAATGGTTTCAAGCTTTAATACCGAGCCTGCAGGCTGACCTGCCTCTCTTGCACAGCCAAAGAGGAACCCACAACCTTCTTCGCTGATGTTATATATAAGTCCATCCTTTAGTTCAGGCTCTGTGAAAGCTGATTCGTAGCGGGTATCTTCATAAGGAAAATCTGTTACAAACCCAATAGTCTTAACAGGTTGCTTTGGTTCATGTCTCTTAACATATTTCCAGGCATCAAGCAAAGCATTCAGACGAAATGCAGGGAAGTCACGCGCCATGAATCCGTAATCCCTCCAGTAGTCATAACCATTATCGCGTCTGATTGGTGTACCAAACGCCGCCTCTAACACCTGGGTTCCGTGGAAGTATGTAGGACATATAAATGATGCATAAGGCGGATTTGCAAAGGCAACTGCACCGTCAGGGCACATTCCCGAACCGTTTTGATACATTTCAGGATACATTACAAGGTCTTTGTCCCAAAGCTTAATTGATGATAAGCCTAACGCCGCTCTATATGATTTATACGAGCATGAGTAAGGATAATCTTCAAACTGACAATATCCCCCAAAGAAATCTGACGGTTTTATTTTATCATTTGCTTCTCTTCCGAAGTGTCGCATAGTGTAATATGTAACATAAGGGATTGTATAGGTATTTATAGGTCCGTAGCCTGTACGTCTGAAATTATCTGTATATGGTGCAAAGTGTTTTTTATCCCAGTTTACAATTGCAGGGTTCATTCTAAAGTTTGCATAAGTAAACCACGCCTCCCGACATTGGTTCCAGGATAGAATTTCTTCGTATTGTTGTTTTGTGAAGTTGTTGTCAACTTTATCAAAGGACAGTTTTTCTCTGCATTGCGGATTTTCATCAAGGAAATCATTCAAAAATTCTCTTGCCATAGCGCTGGGCATTCTCCAAATATTACATCCGCAACAATCAGGATACTGAATATAATCTGCATTTTCAAGGGCATACCTGAATTTCTCTAAATTCGTATAATCAGGCTCTGTACGGCCACCAAGCCAAACAAACCACTGACGCTTAAACGCCTTTTGAACTTCAGGCGTCATCTTTTTCATTCCTACTGACGGAGTATATGCCATACATGTAAAGTAGTGTCCATGGTCACAATCCGGCATAGGATTCCAAATATCAAAAGCATCTCTTTCAAGCCCGATATCCTCGTTAGGTGTAGAATAAAGGAAAGGAACGCCTGATGCTTTTGCAGGTGAAATTTCTGCATTTTTGTCAATTACCTCGAAAGTAGAATGTTTTGAATATACCTCAACGCCTTCTGAATATACTCTGAACATCATACGATATACACCGTGAGGCATACTTTTATGAGAAGTTCTGTATTCGGCACATGTTATTCCTTTTTCAAGACTATCTTTAACAGATACTCTCTCCGCATCTGCTACAGCTAAAACCTCGTCGCCGAAAGCATCCGTAAGTTCAGCCTTTACTGTAAGACCTTCAATAGGTCTGTTGGTATAGAGCTCCAGATTGAAATCAAGACTTTCATCAATTGTAAAATAGTGGTTAAGCTCAAAATGCTTTTTAACCTTGTCCATTTCAGGCAAACAATCGGGTACAAGTTTAAACGCCTCTGTACCAAAACTCCTTGCTACCATCAGGCCGTCACAAATGGGTTTACCCGCATACACCGGTTCTCCCTTGACATTATAGCGGAATTCCGCTCCGCCCTGCTGCATGGCATACCCTTTACAACCTAAATGGTCGTACGTAAATATAATCTCTGTATCCTCGTTCCAGAGGTCAGCCATAAGACCTGAACGCTTCTCAAAAGGAAGATGGTCTACACTGACACACTCTTCAAGAAACTCCCAATGAATGTTAGGGTCATGAACAACCAGCACTCCATTTTTTATATAGTATTCCTGTTGTCCGCTTTTATTCTTTATAATAATTCTCGGATTGGTAAATCTGTCCCACTCAACGCCGTACTGCCCCCAGCTTCCGCAGGTGTCGTCAACAGGGTTGCTGGAGCATCCTCCATAGAACTTCTGGTCAAGATATAATGTTTCACCAATTTTGATAACCTTAAGAGTCAACTCATAAGGAACTTTACCGCCATTCATCATTGGAATAGTAAATTTTTTATTAAAGAGAACCTCTTCATCAAACTTTTCATCTGATTTTAATTCAAACTCCCTTATAAAGAACTCACCCGGGAAGTTCGCGGTCATAAAACCGACCCTACCTCTTGGCACATCTGCCTCAAAAGCAAAGTCACAATCTGCGAAAGTCCCTGTAATCTTATTATCTTTAACACTTATGTTAACTTTATAAAAATCGTCGCAATTCAGAATTTTATTATCAAATCTTTGTTCACAAATTACATTCCTGTATATGCCGCCAACCTCTAAAAGCCGTGCAGTAAGACTTCCATCCGCAACGCAGGTACGAAAGCTGACCGCTGTACCTTTTCTTGTATCCTTGTCATAGCCAAAGAATATCATCCACTCTGCATCACCGATTGGATAAAAACGCCATTTCGTGTTGCGAAGATTAACCCTGCCGTAACGGATTGTAGCAGTTAAATCAAAATCCTTTAATTCAGGCGAATGAATCATACAATTATTACCTGAACATATAATCGCATAGCCACTCTCCTTAACGCAACCGTGTTTATGGGTAAAAGAAGAATTTTTAATTATCTCCATATTATACGGTTGCTTTTCTTTATCATACAAACTAAAATTTTCGCTTATAGAAAACATTTCTATTCCCCCTTTTATGGTCTATATAATTTTAACATATTCACACTTGATTTTACATGACAACTTTAAAAAACAAGTTGATATTTTTTGTCCACTTTGCTCTATTGACCTGCATTCATTTTTTTGGTATATTGTATAAAAAAGGAGGGCTTAAAAATGCACGAAGAAAAACAGTATAATAATTATCAAGCACCGGATAAATCAAGCAGCTCTGTGATGGTTGCAGTAATTGCAATTCTGAGCGTACTTATTATTGCCTTAATTATATTTGGTACTTTGTTTTTTACAGGAACAATTGGTCCTAAATCTGCTGAAACAACCGACCCTGTTTCCACATCTACTCCCGTTAATATGTATGTAGCCAATGTTAAAACCAGTATTTATTTCCGTTCTGCACCTGCAGAAGCACAGAGCAACATAGTATGTGAAATACCTTTGGGAACAGCCGTATCATTTCTGGAAAACACAGACGCCGTTTTCGCTAAAATAATGTATAACGGTCAAACCGGATATGTAAAAAGAGAGTATCTTTCATCAACTCCTCCGGCTGCCACAAGTTCAGCCAACACTAAGGTTCTCTATACTCTTTATGTAGCAAACGTTAAACACTCCATATACTTGCGTGAAACCCCGTCGGATAACGGAAATATCATCTGCGAAATACCTTTGGGTACTCCTGTTGGATTTATTGAACAGGCAAACAACACATTCTCAAAAATTAATTATAACGGAAAAATCGGCTACAGTAAAACCGAATATCTCTCCGGCAATCACCCTAATACATCGCCCGGTGAAATATATCTTACTGTCAGCAATGTTAAACATTCCATCTATCTTCGCAAGGCACCAAACGACAACGGCACCATTATTTGTGAAATTCCTGTTGGCAGCGTGGTAAGGTATATAAGCACTCCCAACAACACCTTTACTGAAATAGAATGGAACGGACTTTTCGGCTATTCAAAAACGGAGTACTTAAGATGAACAAAAAACTCGGATACATAATTATAATTCTTTGCATAACACTTGTGCTTGCAATTATATTTTGTATATTGGGATACCAACTGTCAAAGCAGCCCTTAAACACTACTGCAGAAACAATAGCTGAGACAAAACCCACATATAATATAGCAGACAATCCAAATGAAAATTCAGTAATTGTCGTTCTTGACCCGGGGCACGGTAAAAGTTCATCTGCTATGACCGAAACAGAAAAGAGAGCTGATGGCTGGATATTTAATTCCGCAAGCAATAGTTGGGGCGAGTGGCGGCATTGGAAGTCTGCTGCTATGTGGAAAGACTGTCAAGGGACAGGTTGCACAGGACGCGCTCCGAAAGGAGGCAGTTGCTGGTATCCTATTGGACATGGTGATCGGGACACCGAGCCTGACATCAACCTGCATAACTCTCTTGCCGCAAAGGCGGAACTTGAAAAGTTAGGGTATACTGTTCGGCTTACTCGCGAAACCAACAACACAAATCCATCTATGACCAAACGTCTGACATATTGTTACCCAAACGGCGATATAACAAAAGAACCTGATGCTGATTACTTCATCTGTCTCCATTCAAATGCTGGCGGCGGAAAAGGCTCATGTTATATCTCCCTTTCAGGTTTATATGACCAGGCGGGTATCCCCGAAGATTATATTGCACAGGGCAACACTTTGGGAAAAACCATAAACGACAAAATCATCAACGATACAAGTTTATTATCAAGTGGCAACGGGGAATATAGCGGATATCCCGAACTTGTATTATTCTGCAAATCACCAATTCCTATTGCATATCTGGAAATTGGATTTTATGATAACCCATCAGATTTACAAATTCTTAATAACGAAAGCGAAAAAATTGGTCGGGCAATCGCACATGGTATTGACGCATTTATAAAGCAAAAGTAAAAACAACCACAAGAAAACTCTACGTTTCCTTGTGGTTGTTTTTTACCAAATATAATCCGCTCCCAGTATTCCAAGAACACATCTTCTTACCATATCCAGAACGTACAGGCTTGCACGCTCTCTTATCATATCTCTGTCCCCGGTCAGATTTAGTTTGTAGGCTCTGTGTACATCTTTTGAACAAACGCTTATATAAACCAATCCTACGGGTTTCTCGGTGCTGCCGCCACCCGGACCTGCAATCCCTGTAATACCTATTCCAATGTCAGCTCCCGTGCGTTCCATAACGCCCCTGCTCATTTCCAAAGCAGTCTGTTCAGACACAGCCCCATAGCTTTCAAGAGTACTATGAGATACACCAAGAAGCTTTTCTTTCTGGTCATTTGAATAGGTTACCATT
The DNA here is from genome assembly GCA_045542095.1 of Ructibacterium sp. Taxonomy (GTDB): domain Bacteria; phylum Bacillota; class Clostridia; order Monoglobales; family Monoglobaceae; genus Ructibacterium. The sequence goes on along the minus strand of JAZQKJ010000043.1, from coordinate 29,136 downwards.
CCACAATGGAAACAGTTTGATGCTCCTGATATATCAGTAATCTTTTTTGCAATCAAACCACCGGTACAGCTTTCTGCCGTAGCAAGAGTCATCTGCTTTTCGTTAAGAAGCTTTACGACCGTTTCCTGAAGGTTTGCATTTTCTCCTTCGGCATATACAAAATCCCCGAGGATATCCCGAACAGATTTTTCCAAAGGTTTTAACATTTCTTCTGCCGCTTCAATTGTTTCAGCTTTTGCAGTCAACCTCAACTCGCACTCCCCTGTTTTAGCATAAGGTGCAATCGTAGGGTTTGACTGATTTTTTATTATATCCTCAAGCTGTTCTTCCATAGCAGATTCGCCTACGCCAAAGACCTTGAGTGTCTTTGAATGTATAACACAATCAGCTTTTTTCTGAAGATAAGGACGCACCTTATCAAGCAGCATAGGGCGCATTTCCCTAGGCGGACCCGGAAGCATAATAAACACGTTTTTATCAGTTTCTATAATTGCCCCCGGTGCAGTTCCGTTGTCATTTTCAAGAACGATACATCCTTCCGGCATCTCTGCTTGCTTGAGATTATTCTTTGTCATATATCTTCCCATTTTAGAAAACCGCTCTTCAAGTCTGCGCTTGCTCTCGTCATGCATAACGCATTTGAGCCCACAAAACTCTGCAATGGTTTCCTTGGTAAGGTCATCCTTTGTAGGTCCAAGGCCGCCTGTTGCTATAATTCCATCAGCACGTTCGGCAGCAATTTTCAAGGCAGACTTTAAGCGTTCGGGGTTATCTCCTGCAACAGTGGTAAAGTATACTCCAAATCCAAGTTCGCTAAGCATCTGACTTATAACCTGTGCATTTGTATTTACTATCTGTCCCAAAAGCAACTCTGTTCCCACTGATAATATCTCAAAATTCATTTTTACACTCTCCTAAGGTTTAATCTTAATAACCTCATCGCCTTCGATTGCCGCATTTATCATATCTTCCAAATCGGTCAGTGCCTTTTCGGCTTCAACTATTTCTTCAATGTTCGGCTTTGTTTTAGGGTGCTTTGGTACAAAAATTGTACAACAATCCTCATAAGGCAAAATTGAGGTTTCGTACGCATCTATCCTTTTGGAAATCTGAACAATTTCCTCTTTATCCATACCGATACAGGGTCGGAAAACAGGAATATTTACTGCATTGTCGGTCACCGCAAGACTTTCCATGGTCTGGCTTGCTACCTGGCCGATACTCTCGCCTGTAATCAACGCCTTTGCACCGTTGTTTACTGCTATTCTCTCCGCAATCTGCATCATTATTCTACGCATAATCAATGTGAGATAATTTTTAGGACATTTATCAATGATTGCAAGCTGAATATCCGTAAAGGGCACAACATGAAGATTAATTGTCCCTGTGTATTTAGAGATTATTTTTGCAAGGTCAATAACCTTTTCTTTTGCTCTGTCCGATGTGTAGGGATGGCTATGAAAATGCACCGCATCAAGGGATACACCGCGCTTTGAAATCATCCAGCCTGCAACAGGACTGTCTATACCGCCACTGAGCAACAATGCCGCTTTTCCATTAGTTCCCACAGGCATACCGCCTGCTCCCATAATTTTTTCTGTAAAGATATAGGCTTTTTTTCTTATCTCAATCTGAACGAGTATATCGGGATTGTGAACATCCACATGAAGCCCCTTTACATTCTTTAAAATACAACCACCCATGTGCTGACAAATCTGGGGGGAACTTAAAGGAAACTGCTTATCCTCACGCTTTGCCTCAACCTTGAAGCTCTTTCCCTCAACATCCATATTCTTAAGACATTCAACGGTTGTTTCCTCTATGCTCTTTAAATCCTTTTCACATGAAACTGCAGGACAGATATTGACGATACCAAAGACTTTTTTAAGTCTTTCTATTGCCATCTCCATATCCGCTCCCTCTTCCAGAGGCTCAACATATACCATGGATTGTGACTTTCTTATACTAAACTTACCAATAGGGTCCAGCACTCTTTGAATATTTTTAAGAAGACGTTGCTCGAACATTGGTCTGTTAAGTCCCTTTAATACAATCTCTCCATACTTTAAAAGAACAATATCAATTTTCCTCATTTGCACTCTCTACTTTCTTTATGATAAATTAAGTTTTCTCAATCTGCCAATAATCTTTATAAGTGCCTCGACAGTTGCATCAATATCTTCATCAGTATTGAATTCCGAAAGGCTGAATCTTATACTTCCGTCAATCATTTTCCGGTCTACGCCAATAGACGTAAGCACATAGCTTGGTTCTTTTTTATGGCTTGAACACGCAGATCCGCTTGATACATATATTTCTTCGTTTTCAAGTGAGTGAAGAACAACCTCTGACCTCACGCCACCAAAGGAAATATTTAATATATGAGGTGCACAGTTTTCGGGAGTATTTACTCTTATATTTGAAATATTATCACATATTCCTCTCTCAAGCTTTTTCCTCAATCTATCTATTTGAGGCAGAGATTTATACATGTTTTCATGGCACATCTTTGCCGCAAGTCCCAATCCTGCAATCCCCGGCACATTCTCTGTTCCGGGACGGATGTTATCTTGTTGTCCGCCACCATACAAAACAGGTGCAAGACGTACGCCTTTTCTTATATACAAAACTCCAACGCCTTTAGGCCCGTGTATCTTATGACCACTTATACTGATTAAATCCACACCCAGACTTCGTGCATCAAATTCTACCTTGCAATATCCCTGCACAGCGTCAACGTGAAACACACTTTTTGGATTTTTCCTTCTTAATATTTTCGCCATCTGTGAAATGGGTTGAACCGAACCGATTTCATTATTTACAACCATTGCAGTTACAAGCACGGTGTCCTCTCTAATCATATCCTCAAAGGCAGGCAGGTTTACAACTCCATCGCTATCTACCGGCACAAAGTCAACTTTGTAGCCCTGCTCTTCCATTTTAGCAAGAGTGTTCATGGTTGCAGGATGCTCTAGAGGTGTACTGATAATATGCTTTCCCCGTGACGCCCCGCAAACTCCCATAATTGCCAGATTATTTGACTCTGTTCCGCCTGAGGTGAAATAGATTTCACCGGGACTCGCTTTAAGGGTTGCCGCTATATATTCTTTTGCAGTTTTAATTTCTTTCTCCGCCGCAATACCAAGACGATGCAAAGAGGACGGATTCCCGTATCTCTCTTTCATAACCTCGGCTATTTTATCCACTACCTCATCATAGGGGCGGGTAGTTGCACTGTTATCTAAATATCGTTCCATTCCTCTTCCTCCAAACCTCTAACAAATTATTTTAGCACATTTAAGTTTTCTTTTCAACCATATCCTTGGCATTTTAGAAATTTTCTCTAAATATTATATGCAAATATTGAAATTTGGACAAAAACGGTGCAGAAAAATCTGCACCGTTTTTAGAATATGTCTTTCTTATTCTTTATATATCTTCGAATCAGGATACCTATTGACAAAAGAACACATATAAGCATGAACATAGGAACTATCCATTGGTTAACCTTTTCAACCTGCGCGCTCTTCATGTCGGTCCAGAGTTCTTGCATTTTGTCGTTTGCATTATCTGACAGATTGCGGAAAACAGTCGTCTTGTTATTGATAAATTCATCATCAGGATACGCATATTTATTACTTGTTATCTCTTCATCAAGAAGGTCAAACGCCCCCTGATTTGGCGTAGAATAACCTATATATTCAGCCACCTGACAAGCGACTTCCGGCTCACAAAGAAAGTTGATATACATCTCTGCCGCCTCTTTGTTTTTTGCATTAGCAGGAATACACGCTGCATCAATAAACAGATTGGTTCCACTTTTTGGCAGAGCAATGCTTAAATGGTCAAACTCATCCATAAGGGTCAGTCCGTCACCTGTATAATAAGGTGCAACTATCGCCTCGCCTGCTCCCATTTTGTCAAAAATCTCATCCATAACATACGCCTGAATTACCGGTTTTTGCGTAACGAGCAATTGAGCCGCCTCTTTTAATTCTTTATGGTCTTCAGTGTTCAGGGAATAGCCCAACATAAGTTCGGCAATAGCAAAAGCATCCCTTGGATTGTCAAACATCAAAATCGAATCCTTGTATTCTTCGTTCCATAAAATATCCCAGTCGATTTCTTCTTCGGGAATATCAATAGCAGTATTATCATAGATAATACAAACCGTTCCCCAGGTGTATGGAACAGAGTACGTTCCATCCGGGTCATATTCAGATTCCCTGAAATTTTCCATTATGTTATTGCGATTAGGAATGTTTTCGAGGTTAAGCGGTTGGAGCATTTCCTCTTTAATCATTCTGGATATCATATAATCCGACGGAATAATTATATCGTAACTTGCACCGCCGCCTTTAAGCTTTGCATACAACTCCTCGTTGCTTGCGTATGTGCTGTAATTTACCTTAATTCCAGTAAGATTGGTGAATTCTGCATTTAAATCTATAACACCGTCTTCACTTCCGTCAGGAATATACTCACCCCAGTTATATACGTTTATAGAGATATTTTTACCTTTAAATTTTTCATAATATTCAGTATCAACATCTTCTATGCCAAACTCTTCAAACACCTCTTCTTCAACTTCGGTTTCACTTTCACATCCTGCAAGAGAAACCATCATCATCATTAAAATCAATAAAGAAAGAAACCTTTTCATCGTGTCGCTCCTTTCTTAATGTTATGGCTCTCTATCATATTCTTCACCACAAGAATTACAATAATAACCACGAATATTATAGTGGAAAGAGCGTTTATTTCGGGACTTACCTTTCTTCGTGTCATTGCATAAATGGTAATCGGCAGAGTCTGTGATGCCGCTCCGCTTGTAAAATAACTTACAATAAAGTCGTCAAGGGAAAATGTTACTGCCATTAAAAATCCTGAAATTACGCCCGGCATAATTTCCGGAAGAATTACCTTAAAAAATGAGCTTATAGGTCCACACCCTAAATCCTGTGCCGCCTCATAGAGATTTGCATCCATTTGACGAAGTTTTGGCATTACATTCAGGACAACATAAGGCACATCAAATGTAATATGAGCAATAATCAAAGTTAAAAAACCAAACTCAAAATTGAGTCTTGCCGCAAAGAATACGAATAAAAGCATAAGAGATACACCTGTTACGATTTCCGGATTCATTATAGGAATATTTGTAACCTGCATAACTGCCGCTTTTGTGCTCTTTCTCATTTTTACAATACCTATTGCAGCAGCGGTACCTAACAATGTCGCAACAAGTGATGCAACTACTGCAACAATAAGAGTGTTACGCAGCGAAGTCATTATCAACTCATTATTAAAAAGCTTTGCATACCAATCAAAGGTAAAGCCGGTAAAAACCGAACGGCTTTTAGAGTCGTTAAATGAAAATATAACAAGAACAATAATTGGCAGATATAAAAATATCATTACCAAACCCATGTAGATTTTAGATAATTTTTTCATTTTTCCCCTCACTTTCGGCTACATAAGCACTCTGTCATCATCATCTAAATCAAACTGATTCATGAGGGTCATAATCAAAAGAATTATAACCATAAGAACCAGAGAAATAGCCGCACCTAAATTGGGATTATAAGAGTTACCCAAAAACTGCATCTCAATAAGGTCACCTATAAGCAAGTTAGAACCGCCGCCCAACATTCTTGAAATAATAAACGTACTTATCGCCGGAACAAAAACCATTGTAATTCCTGACATTACACCAGGAAGACTAAGGGGAAGAACTACCTTAAATAAGGTTTTCGTATTATTGCATCCAAGGTCGGACGCCGCCTCCAGCACGCTCTTATCAATTTTAACCATAACGGTATAAAGGGGTAAAATCATATAAGGAAGATAGTCATATACCATTCCAAGCACAACCGCTCCTTGAGTGTTGAGCATCTTAAAAGGTCCAAGACCAATATAGCCAAGGACAGTATTTATAATTCCTTCATTACCTAAAATAGTCATCCAGGCATAGGTACGAAGAAGAAAATTCATCCACATAGGAAGAATTACAATCATAAGCATGGTACTCTGCACTTTTAAATCCATTCCTGCAAGAATAAAGGCAACAGGATATGCAATAACAAGGCATATCACCGTGGACAATGCAGCAAGCCATATAGAACGGATAAATATATTCGAATACTGTGCCACATTTGTAACATATTCAAGGGTAAATCTGCCATCCTCATCCGTAAAGGCAAAATACGCCACCATAACAAGCGGAACTATTACAAAGACCGCCATCCACACAAGATAGGGAGCAGATAAGAGTTTACGTTTCATTCTCTCACCTATCCTTCCATTTTGTGCATGATGTGTATATCATCAGGGGTAAAGCTTATGCCGACTGTAGAGCCTTTTTCTGCGGCCTTGGTTGACTGAACAAGCCACTTAAAGTCATAGGCTTCTACCTCCATCTCATAGTGAACGCCCTTAAATGTAACTGATGAAACCACACCTGTAATTTTTGCAGATTCTTCAGGAACAATAGTAATATCCTCCGGACGTATTACAACATCAACAGGGGTATTGTTTCCAAAACCTTTATCCACACAAACAAACTGACGTCCGCTTATCTCAACAAGATAATCCTTAATCATAATCCCGGGAATTATATTACTCTCACCGATAAAGTCCGCCACAAAGGCATTCTCCGGCTCGTTATAAATATCAACAGGAGAACCAATTTGCTGAATATTACCATTATTCATAACTACAACGGTATCACTCATGGTAAGAGCCTCTTCCTGGTCATGGGTTACATATATAAATGTTATCTCAAGGCTTTGTTGTATGCGTTTAAGTTCGCCCTGCATCTCTTTACGCAGCTGTAAGTCAAGTGCTCCCAATGGCTCATCAAGAAGCAAAACTCTGGGCTGGTTGACCAACGCCCTGGCAATGGCAACACGCTGTTGCTGACCGCCTGATAATCTACTGATATTTCTCTTTTCAAATCCACGCAGATTTACAAGCTCCAGCATTTCACCTACTCTTTTACGAATATCCTTTTCGGACATTTTTTTAACACGTAATCCAAAAGCAATATTTTCATAAACATTAAGGTGAGGGAAGAGAGCATATCTTTGAAAAACAGTATTTACATTTCTCTTATATGGCGGAAGATTATTTATTTTCTTACCCTCAAAGGTAACCGTTCCACTATCCGGCTCAATAAATCCGCCTATAATCCTGAGTGTAGTTGTTTTTCCGCAACCAGAAGGGCCAAGAAGTGTAGTAAACTCCTTGTCTTTAATATCCAGACTGATATTGTTTAAAATCGTTTCTCCGTCAAATGCGACAACTATATCCTTAAGACTAACAATGTTTCCCAATTATCATTCCTCCAGTCAAATCAGATAATACCTATCTTTTTAAGGCTTATAAATTCTCCACCGCCAACTATTATATGGTCAAGCAGATTGATTCCAATAGTATTAAAAGCTCTTGCAAGCTCAACCGTCGTATCAATATCCGCCTGAGATGGAGTTAAAACTCCCAGTGGGTGGTTATGTGCAACTATAACATTAGCCGCTCTGTTAAGTAACGCTTTTCTTGCAGCCTCCTGAATGTATACAGGAGTTTCATCTGAACTTCCACGGGATATCATGTCTATTTTGTAAACCTGAAATTTCTTATTCAGGCTTATCATATAAAAGGCTTCGTAAAGTTTTCCGTAAAAAAGAGTCTTCGCATACTTGCCCATTTTATCATGGCTATCTAAAATAGGCCCGCCCTTTTCTCCTTTTGTAAGTTCCGATCTTTCTATACAGCCTCGTAGTGCATATAAATCATGAAGATAGTGGGCCGTACGTTTGCCCACTCCCTCCACCTTGCAAAGTTCTTCCGCATCCGCTGTAAGAACACCAAATAACGAACCAAACCTCTCAATCAGATTATGGGCAATAACATTTGTATTTCCCCGTGGAATAGGAACAAATAACAATTTTTCCAATTGCTCATGCTCCTCTAAAAACTCAAAACCAAAAAGATTTGATTTTTCGTCAAGTCTTTTTCTGTGGCCCTCGTGCTCTTTTTTATCCATTTTATTTTACCGCACGGCTACCCGGTTTAACAAGTGGTGCACCTGTTTTGCAGATAGGGCACTCGTCTGCCTCGTAAGATGTAATATCCATTGCAAACGCACTTCTGTACGGAACACCAAAGTCAATCTTTCCGCCTGTACGGTCAACAATTGAGCCTACTCCCACGATGTCACCGCCACATTCGTTAACAAGGTCAATAACCTCTCTAACGCTACCGCCTGTTGTAACAACGTCCTCAACAATCAGAACTCTCTGACCTTTTTCAATAGTAAAACCACGACGGAGTGTCATTTTGCCGTCACTGTCACGCTCTGCAAATATATTGCGAACGCCCAACTGCTTACCAACTTCATATGACATCTGTATAGCACCGATAGCAGGGCCTATTACAACTTCAACGTTATCATCTTTATACTGTGCAACAAGCTCTGCACAAAGCGGAATACTGTACTTTGCATCCTGGAAAATCTTGGCACACTGCATATATTTGTCACTGTGACGTCCTGATGTTAAAAGGAAATGTCCCTCCAATAAAACATTAGCCTCTTTAAGCATTGCAATTATTTCTTCTTTTGTCATTTTAAATTACCCCTTTCAAATTAGTTCATTTTAACTGTGCCGACAATATCATTAACATCGGCAATATTATTCTTGTCAAGGTATTCTTCAATACCATTTATAACTTTCATCCATGCATACGGGTCAACAATTCCTGCTGTTCCAACGGATACTGCATTAGCTCCTGCAAGCATAAACTCTATTGCATCTTCACCTGTTGTAATTCCGCCCATACCGATAATGGGAACCTTAACCGCCTGACGCACCTGATACACCATGCGCACAGCAACAGGTTTTACAGCAGGGCCAGAAAGTCCACCCATGTTATTGTGAAGAACAGGTCTTCTTGTTTTTATATCAATCTTCATTCCAAACAATGTATTGATTAAAGAAATTGCATCTGCTCCCCCTGCTTCTGCCGCTCTTGCCATCTCTGCTATATCAGTAACATTAGGCGACAATTTAACAATAAGAGGAACCTTTGATACAGCCTTCACCTTGCTTGTTATTTCCTCAATCATTTTTGAGTTTGTACCAAATGCCATTCCGCCTTCTTTTACATTAGGACATGAAATATTAAGTTCAAACATATCAAGTTTGTCCCCTAAAATCTCTGCGACCTGAACATAGTCTTCAATAGTAGAACCGCAAAGGTTTGCAATAAGCTTTGTATCAAACTGTCTAAGCCAGTCAAGTTCTGTTTCAAGGAACTTCTCAGCACCTGGATTTTGAAGTCCTACGCTGTTTAGCATTCCTTTTGGGGTTTCTGCAATTCTAGGTGATGGATTACCCATTCGGGGAACCGCAGAAAGAGCTTTGAGACAAATTGCACCAAGTCTTGATAAATCAAAATACTCACTGTATTCACGGCCAAAGCCAAATGTTCCTGAGCCGGTTGTAACAGGGTTCTTCCATTCAACTCCTGCAATATTTACCTTCATATCAGCCATTCCATTCTACCTCCGCTCCGTTAAATACAGGTCCGTCCTTGCAGACTCTTTTTCTTGCTCCTGCCACAGTACAGGTACAGGTTACACAAGCACCCACACCACAGCCCATTCTCTCTTCCAAAGAAACCTGAACAGGCACATTATATTCCATAGCAATTGAGCTTACCAACTTCATCATTGGGGTAGGGCCGCAGGTATATATTCTTGATACCTTATTAGACTCCAGAATTTTTTTAAGTATATCTGTTACAAACCCATGATATCCGCAACTTCCGTCATCAGTTGCCACAAACATATCCTTGCAAATACTCTCAAATTCATCCGTCATAACCACTGCATCCTTATTCCTAAACCCAAGAAGCATTGTCGCCTTTCCCTCTAATTTACGGGTTAAGTTCAGTAACGGAAACACACCTATGCCTCCGCCCACAACAAGCACAGCATCCTCATCTTCCGGGTGAACATCAAACCCATTGCCAAGAGGACCCAATATATCAATATCGTCACCTACCACGCGTTTTGAAAGCTCATCTGTACCCGTTCCTCTTACCTCAAAGATAAAACGGAGATATTTCTCCTCAATTACATCACATATGCTGATAGGACGTCTTAAATACGCCTCTCCTCCACATAATATATGTAAAAACTGACCGGCTTTTGCCTTTACCGCCATTTCGGGACACTCAACAGTATAGTCATAGAGAGTGTCTGTCAGTTTCTCCTTTTTAACAAGTCTGCAAAGCATCTGTTTCACCCCTTAATTTATAATGCGCTCATAATATCGTCACGCATTCTTATTGCTTCTGCACGAGCAGCATCTCCTAATGTTCCGCCGTTTTTCTGATATGCACACATAATAGAACGGGATGCATTAACTATTGCACCAAGACCATCACGGTTAAAGCTCTTTGCAACATCTTCTGCCTTTCCTCCCTGTGCACCATAGCCGGGAACAAGGAAATATGTGTGAGGCATACGTTTACGAAGTTCTTCTGCCTGTTCGGGATATGTTGCACCAACAACAGCGCCAATGCTACTGTATCCGTGTGTGCCGATTAAATCCGCTCCCCATTCCTTAACCATATCTGCCATGTGTTCATATATAAACTTTCCGCCTGATTTTAAGTCCTGAAGCTCGCCTGATGATTTATTTGAGGTCTTAACCAGAACAAATAATCCTCTTTCATGCAGCGCACACTGTTCAGCAAAAGGCTTTATTCCATCTGTACCAAGATATGGGTTAACAGTCAGGCAATCTGCGCCGAATGCCGCCTCTTTTCTGCTTCCCAATTCGGTTTCTCCAAGAAAAGCTTTTGCATAAGCCTCTGATGTAGCACCAATGTCACCACGCTTTGCATCAGCAATTACATACATTCCATTTTCTTTTGCATATTGAATTGTTTTATAAAGGCAGTTAATTCCCTCTATGCCATACATCTCATAATATGCACACTGTGGTTTCACTGCAGGCACTATATCACAAAGTGAGTCTATAAGAATTTTATTAAATTCAAATATTGCCTCCGCAGCCCCCTTAAAGGTTTCGCCATATTCCTTAAACGCCTTTTCTTTGATATCTTCGGGAACATAATCAAGTTTTGGGTCAAGGCCCGCAACCGTTGGATTTTTCTTCTCGGTTATTTTATCTATCAGTATATCTATCATTTTATTTTTCCTTTCTTCAGGGCAATATTTTATAAACCTATTTTCTCTTATCAGTCTGCCTTATATACTATTTTCCCATTTGTTATGGTAGCAATTACCTTACCATACAAATCATATCCGTCATAAGGTGAATTCTTTCCTTTTGATGCAAATTCGTTTACGTCAACCTTGAATGTATTATCCGCATCAAAAATAACAATATCTGCAATGCTGCCGCAGTTAAGTCTTCCCCTGTCTATCCCGATTATTTCAGCAGGGTTAAGGCTCATCTTTTCTATAAGCTGACTCATGGTAAGCTTACCTGTTTTAACCAGATAAGTAACCCCAAGTGCCAACGATGTTTCAATACCAACAATGCCATTTGCCGCCAAATCAAACTCTATTTCCTTCTCATCCCTGTGATGAGGTGCATGGTCTGTAGCAATAGCATCAATAGTTCCATCTGCCAAAGCCTCAATTATAGCCGCCACATCTTCTTCATTCCTGAGCGGAGGATTCATTTTTGCATTCGTGTTATATCCGTCACAAGCATTATCTGTAAGGGTAAAGTAATGAGGTGCAGTTTCTGCAGTTACCTTTACTCCACGAGTTTTGGCACTGCGTATAGCATCAATAGAACCCTTTGTACTTACATGACAGATATGGATTGTTCCTCCAACCTCTTCTGCTATAAGGATGTCACGGCTTACTGCAACACTCTCTGCCGCCTTTGGAATTCCACGAAGCCCAAGATATGTTGACATATATCCCTCGTTCATGCTTCCGCCATCAACCAAGTCAAGGTCCTCACTATGCGATAACACAGGAATATCAAACATCTTAGCGTACTCAAGAGCCTTTCTCATAAGAGACGGAGATTTTACAGGCTTGCCGTCATCGGTAATGCCAACAGCGCCTGCCTCTTTAAGTTCACCAATCTCTGAAAGCTCTCCGCTTTCCTGTCCCTTTGAAATACAGCCTGCCACCAGTACATTAACAAGTCCCTCTTCCTTGCCTCTGTCCATTACATATTTAACCAGAGCCCCATTATCTATAACAGGCTTGGTATTAGGCATACAAACAACTGTTGTAACACCTCCCCGTGCTGCAGCACGGCTGCCGGTTGTTATATCTTCTTTATATTCAAGACCAGGCTCACGGAAATGAACATGCAAATCAACAAGTCCCGGTGCAACAATTTTACCTTTAGCATCAATAACCTCCGCACCACTTGCTTCTATATTTTCCGCAACCTTTAAAATTTTCCCATCCTCGACAAGAATGTCTGCTATTTTTTCTATTTTATTGGCAGGGTCAACTACTAATCCGCCTTTTATCAATATGCTCATTTGCTTACCCTCCTATAATCCCTTGCGGGCATCATCGCCGTTTGCCAGAATATTTAATACTGCCATGCGTACACATACACCGTTTGTAACCTGATCGCATATCACCGAGTTTTCTTTATCTATAACGTTTGCAGAAAGTTCTACTCCTCTGTTAACAGGACCCGGATGCATAACTATCGCATCAGGAGACGCAAGTGCCATACGTTTTTCATCCACTCCAAAAAATTTATGATATTCACGTACGGTGGGGAATAGACCTTTTTTCTGACGTTCAAGCTGTATACGAAGACCCATTACAACATCTGCGCCCTCAATTGCTTTATCCACATTCGTGTAAGCCTTTATACCAAGCTTTTCAATTTCCGCAGGCATCAGGGTTGTAGGTCCGCCTAATACAACATCTGCCCCCATAGCCTTTAATCCGTACACATCGCTTCTTGCAACACGGCTATGCTTTACATCACCTATTATTGCCACACGAAGACCTTTTAAGTCACCTTTGTTCTCTATCATTGTCATCATATCAAGAAGAGCCTGTGTGGGATGCTCGTTCATCCCGTCACCAGCATTTACAATAGATGCCTTTGTATATTGTGCCGCTAAATGTGGCGCTCCGGACGAGCTGTGACGCATGATAATTATATCAGCAGCCATTGCATCAATTGTCTTAACAGTATCTATTAAGGTTTCCCCTTTTGCAACACTGCTGCTTGATGCGGCAATATTTGCAGCTGTTGCACCAAGATATTTTGATGCAAGCTCAAAGGAGAGTCTTGTTCTTGTACTGTTCTCATAAAACAGTGTGATAATACTCTTACCGCTTAAGCAATTATCCTTTTTTGTCCCTTTCAGGATTTCTTCTTTCATACGAAAAGCCTCGTCGAGAATTCCTTTGATTTCCTCTGTCGGAACATCCTTTAACCCAAGTAAATGCTTCATGGTGTCAGTAACCTCTCTTTTCAATTATTATTTCGTTTAAGACCAAAGTTCTAACTCTCTGTCCCATTACTATCTCAAAAAACGACAAGCTAAATATAGTATAGCTTGTCCTATTCCCGCAGGACATTAATAGCTTTTTAACAATCTCTTCCGTACGCAAACATCATTAACGGAAAGTCAACGCCATCAATATCCCACCTTTCTATATATTCAACTTTTTGCATAACAAAAAGGCACAAGTTTAAAAGCTTGTGCCTCTATTATACATTACTGTACAACCTTTGTCTACAAATTTCTCAATTTTTTCAAAATTTTTTCATAGTAATCAGGTAAGGGAGATGTAAACTCCATATACTCACCTGTCCTGGGATGAACAAACCCGACTTTGTATGCATGAAGAAGTTGTCCATTAAGCGAAAAACTCTCTTTCTTGACTCCATACAGAGGATCTCCCACGACAGGATGCCCCTGTTTCGACATATGCACTCTTATCTGATGAGTTCTTCCTGTTTCCAATACACATTCAACCAATGTGTACGCTCCAAACCTCTCTAAAACCTTATACTGGGTTACAGCCTCTCTTGAATTATGATATGTAACCGCCATCTTTTTTCTATCGGTTTTATGTCTGCCGATTGGCAGATTAATCTTCCCCGAGTCCACACTGAACCCGCCATGAACCAATGCCTTATAAGCACGGGTTAAACTATGCTCCTTGATTTGCTCTGCAAGTCCCTGATGAGCCCTATCATTTTTCGCCACAAGCAAAAGTCCGCTTGTATCCTTATCAATACGATGAAGTATACCTGGCCGTTTCTCCCCGTTTATGCCCGAGAGAGATTCTCCGCAATAGCTCAAAAGAGCGTTGACCAATGTTCCGCTGTAATTTCCCGGAGCGGGATGGACAACCATACCCTGAACCTTATCAATTACAAGCATATCATCGTCTTCGTACACCACATTTAGAGGGATATCCTCTGGAAGTATATCAGGCTCTTTAAGTTCAGGAATTTCCAGACCTATTTCGTCATTTTCCTTTACCTTGTAACTATTTTTAACTTGAACTCCGTTTACGGCTATCATGCCATCTTCAATAAGCTTACTTATATATGAACGTGTAAATTCCTCAAAACTTTCGCTTATAAATTTGTCAAGTCTACAATTCGCCTGCTCCCTGCTTACTGTCAACACCATCTGTCTGTTCATGGCTCTCATCCTCCACCTTCTCGGCTTTAGCCTGCTTTTTGTCGCAGATAATAAAATGAATTACCAACATAACAGCTCCAACGCAAACCGCTACATCTGCAAAGTTAAATACAGGGAAGTTTATAATCCTGAAATCCAGAAAATCAACCACATATCCCTTTGCCATACGTTCCAGCAAATTTCCCATTGCGCCGCCATATATCAGCGATGTACCTATCTTAAGCCAATTTGTGCGGTTTGGAATTCTGCTATATACAGCCGCAAGCCCTATAAGAACCACAATTGAAATAATTATGAATAAGATTCGAGCATCGGAAAACAATCCGAATGCAATCCCTCTGTTTTCAACATATGTAAGATGAAATATCCCTTCTATAATCGGGATACTTTTATCCATCATGTTAAGCTCAACAATCAGCTTTGTCATAATATCAAAAATAAAAATCAGTAATCCTAAAACTATGTAACCCATATTAACTTCTCCTTAAACTTAAAAATCCTCTTTGGAATGGCCCCACAACAAAAGTGTGGTTTCAGTTACAAAAAGGGGACAGTAAATGCCCCCGAAGTTTTGCATTATATTTTGGTTTTAATCTCCTAATCCGTGCATTCAGCTTCAGGATATTCCTTTATTATATCCAACTGTGCATTAAGCAGAGCCACAACCTTTGCACGATAAACCTCTATATTTTTCTTCATCTGCTCGCATTGATATTCAAGCTGTTTCAGTTCTTCCGCCATCTTCTCGCTGTCATCTTCCCTCTCTGTCAAAGAGTCTTCCATGGCTTTGTATTGTTTAACAGCCTCGCTTAACATAGCAATGCGTTCTGTGGCCGCGAGATTTTCTTTATACAACTCCTGATAACTTAACATAATTTCTTCAAGAAAATCCTCAACCTGATTTACATTATAACCCCACAAACTTTTTTTGAAAACCTTATTATCAATATCCTGCGGTGTAATCATGCAAACACCTCCTACACATATCGGGATACAGTTATATGATATCTTCCTTTTCCGGATAACCCCCCGATTTTTGAAAGACACATTCTACCATAGCCTCTGACAGAAATAACATCGCCCTCTTTAAGACTCATCCCAACATTATCAGTCTGGGTCCAATTTACAGTTACCAATCCGCCTTTGATAAGCTCGGCTGATTTCCCTCTGGAAATCCCCGTGGCAACCGAAATTACGCTGTCAAGCCTTATCCCCGCAACCGTTCCGCTTATCTCCTTGGTTTTACGTTTGGGCACAACCGAATCATTTATGGTGCATCTTCTTATTTTAATGCCTGTTCTGCCTATTTTTGTGAGATTTTGTATAATATATTCTGCAGTTTCCGGCTTGGAGAAAATCAATGTCTTATCTTCAAACACAAGAATATCGCCTATACATTCACGGTTTATACCAAGTCCCATCAAACTTCCGAGATAATCCCTATGAGATAGTTTTTCCGTAAACTTTCCGCTACATTCAAGCATGCAAATATATTCATCTCTGTCAACTTCTGCAAACTCCGGTCTGCAAACCATAAGGGTTCTCTCTGCCTCCGGGTATCCTCCGTCAAACTCCAGAACCATATCCCCTTGAACAAAAAGCTTATCCTTAAGATATGCCCTCTCGCTAGGGTTCAAAAACCCCAGCGTCTTAACATCGTATCTTATTTCAGCAAGTCGCAAAGCATCGTTTGCCTTTGACAGTAATAACTTATACTCCGAATCAGCTACTGCCATTATTTCTCCCAGGGGAAGCTGCCTTTTCCTGTAACTTCTTCGCCTAAAATCCCAACATTGTGCGGTGCAATCAGGAATATTCCGTTTGAAATTTTTTCTATATCTCCGTCAAGAGCATAAACTGAGCCGCTGAGGAAATCCACTATACGGCGCGCAACAGCTTTATCAACCAATTCAAGATTTACAACAACAGGCTTCTTTCCCTTAAGATGATTGGTAATATCCTTTGCCTCTTCAAAGCTTTCAGGCTGAATTACCACAACTCTCATCTGTGGTTGCTCTGCCGGTTCATGTAATTTCACAACTCTGCTGCTTCTTCTTGCAGAAATTCTGTCAAATACAGATGTGTCATCATAATCTGCAACTGCATCATCCTGTTCTTCCATGTAGTAACCGTCATCGTAATCTTCCTCTGTGTCAAAACCTACAAAATTCAACATCTTGTTCATAAAATTACTCATGTTCTACTCCATTCCGCCATATATGGCTATTTTATTTTTAAGGGTTTCCCCGTATTTTTAACTAATTTCTTGTACCAAATATCCCTGTACCAACACGAACCATAGTAGCGCCTGCCTCAATAGCTGCCTCAAAATCATGTGTCATTCCCATAGAAAGCTCTTCCATGGATACATTGGTAATTTGTAATCGGTCAATTTTTTCCGCCAGCTCTTTAAGTCCAGCAAAAATCTTTTTATTCTCATCATGGCTAAAGCCCGCAACAGATATGGTCATAAGCCCTTTTATCCTGATATGAGGCATTTCGCTTATTTCCCTTATAAGTCCTTCAGCGTCTTCAGGCGCCACGCCGGATTTTGTTTCCTCGCCCGAAACATTTACCTGAATAAGTATATTCTGTATCTTGTTAATTTTTGCTGCTCTTTTTTCTATTTCTTCCGCAAGCCCTGAACTGTCAACTGAATGAATAAGTTCCGCCTTATCAATAATATACTTAACCTTATTTTTCTGCAGTTGTCCGATAAGATGCCATCTTACATTTTGAATTTTATCAAATTTCTCCGCAAGTTCCTGCGGCCTGTTTTCGCCAAAATCAATTACTCCGCAAGATGCAACCTCGCAAATCATATCCATAGGTTTTGTCTTGCTGACAGCAATCAGCTTAATTTCGTCAGGACAACGCCCAGCTTTTTTTGCAGCCTTATTTATCTGTTCTCTGACAATTTCAAGATTTTCCAAAATCGCCACTTATCTCACAACCTTGCCATCTTCCAGATTTTTTGCTTCTACTATTACCTCGTCATAAATCTGCAATCTGTAATTATATGATGCATCAGTAACAGCTTTAACTACCGCCCACTGGTCATTTTTATAGTAAACATCAACCGGCACAAACCTTGCAACATCCAAGCGAAGAACATATACACCAGTCTGTCCGTCTTTTACACGAAGGCTTTCTACAGGGAGCTTAATTCCCTCTGCACTTGTAGTAATAAACTCAACAACCGCCTTGCTTGTGGAATATATATCCTCTACATACTTGTCAGAATAAATCACAACCGTAACCTTGCCATTTTCCTCGGCAGAGATACTCTGTACTTTTCCCTCCACAATTGTATCTGACAGATCGAAAAATTTCATCTTAAGTGTCTGTCCCACTTGAAGGTTTTCACCTGTTTTTTTGTCCACATTGGCTGCAAACCGCCACTCGTAATTATCAACTATTTTGCAGACGGGCTCATCTCTCATAACAGTTTCGCCATGCTTAACCTTTTCCTCACTCAAGCTGTCAATATACGACGGCATTATACCATCAACTGCCCCTGGCAACAGTTCCTCTTCAAGCCCATCTATCTTAGAACTGAACACACCGGATGCCGTGGCACGAATCCCCATCTTCTCTCCAACAGTTCCATTCTCTATCTCCTGAATTTGACCTCTAAGGCTTTCCAGAGTTGCCTCTGCATCCTGTGTATTACCGCTTTCCATTGCATGCTTTCTTCCTGTCAGTACATCTATATCCTCTTTATATGCCGCTGTAATACCCATATCCTTTTTTGAGCGTTGGTCAGACATGGCTCTGGATGAAGTTCCTATTTTCTGATCAATCATGATACTGTTATTAGCATAAGTTTTGCTATCGGTAAGGCTATTTTCAATTTTTGAAATCTCATGATTTAACTTACGTATTTCTTCCAGTTTCTCCGACGTAAACTCTCCTGTGTAGATATATCCTACATTTTGCCCTTCATTAACACGATCGCCCTCTTGCGAATAACACTCTAGATAACCATCAACAGGAGCGGTTATAACCATCTGCTCGCGAAAAACATAGCCTTCCGCTTCGAAATTTTCAACAACCTTTCCTTTAAGAGCCACCGTTGTTGTAATGTTGGTCCGGAAACTGAAGACAACAGACAAAAGAATATATAGCAGAAGTATCCCCGCTATACCCTTTATAATCCACATCGCCTTTTGATTTTTGGACGTTTTGTGTTTGGTGCCGGACTTTTTTGACTTTCCCAAAATTTTAGCCATTTGTCCGCCTCCTTACACAACCTGAAATTCAAAATATGACACCTCTTCCGTCAAAATCGGATAGATTGTCTTCATAATTATATCACGGTTTTTAGCACTGTAAACACGCTTACCTAAATTGTATAGTAATTGTAACAAAAACGTAATATGCCTGTTTCCCAAAATTCGCCTTTTTGTGAATATTTTGTCGCAAACTTATTCTTTTCCTAATAAAAAAAGAACGTATCGGCTGATACGTCCTTCTATTCATTTATAATATTTTTGATATTCTGCATTTTACTGTCAAGTTCCGCACTCATTTCTGCACAGATTCTTAACTCTTCCGATGTCTTCCTTTCTAATTCTTCGCTTAAATTTTTCTTATAGCGAAGCTTATGTTCAAGATTTGCCCAGAACTCCATAGCAATTGTTCTGAGCTGAATTTCTACCTTCATTGTTTGTTTGCCCTGTTGAAGAAATATGGGTATTTCAATTATCATATGCAAACTACGATAGCCGTTGCCTTTGGGTTCCTTTATATAATCCTTTACTTCAATAACACTTATATCATCCTGTTTGCCCAGACATTCTGCAATCATGTATATATCATCCACAAAAGAACATATAACCCTTACACCCGCTATATCCTTTAAATCCTCGGTCAACGCTGTCACATTGAACTCCAGGTCTTTGCGATCCAGCTTTTCCATAATACTGCTGAGGCTTTTCACTCTTGATTTTATGCTTTCAATGGGATTTCGTTCCTTTTCAAGGGAAAACTGTTCGTTAAGAACCTTAAGCTTGGTTTCCACCTCTAAAATAGCACAGCGGTAATATGTCATAATCTCTTCAAATTTATCTATTTTTCTTTTTACTTCTTCATGAGAAGACTCTGCAAAAATTCTCCTGAGCTGAAGTGTATTATCTTTAGTTAATTCCATATCGAATCACTCCTTTAATTTAACTATATCATATTAAAAAAATATGTCAATAACCGAAAACACCAATGCTTTCGGCATATTTATCAGTCCAGAAGTTCACAAAACCTATCCAGAATTTCTGCCGCCTCAGCACGGCTAAAAACATCAGCAGGCCGTAAACCGTTTTCGTCTCCCTGAAGAATTCCGTAACCGACCGCCCAAGCAAAAGCTTCTTTTGCATAATCGGAAATTTCATCCTTGTCTGCAAATTCTGTCAAATCGCTGTTATAGGTCATGTCCATTTCTGCAAATCTCCCATATCTCCACATCATATATGCCATTTCTTCACGTTTGAGGGGCTCACTTATAACAAATGTGTACCCTTCTGTGTTCATAATCTGATTTTCTAACCCCCAGGTTAGAGCCTTTAAATACCAAGGTTCACCGCCCTCAGTGTCTACCCCTGCAAGTCTTGCAAGAATAGTAATCCATTCCTCAAATGTGACGTTATCATCAGGGGCAAATCTTTTATTCCCTTTGCCTTTTATCAGCCCTTTTTTCTCTACTTTATTTACAGAGTTATAGAACCATGCATCCTTTGGCACATCAATAAATCCTTCAACAATCTCACCCGTTGAAACATTGGTAAAGCTTCGGTTTTCGCTTGTGAGTCTGAACTCAAAGGCTTCCTTATCACCGCTGCTCTCCATTCCCCCAGGTCCTCTTCTTCCGCCAAATCCGTCGTTTGGCGGTTCTACTCCTTCAGGAAATTTCACAGCCTCAGGTCTTTTGGGTCTTTCCATATCTTCGGGAAATTTCATTCCATCGGGTCTTTCCATACCTTCTGAAAACTCCATTCCCTCAGGTAGAGTCATTCCCTCTCCCATAGGTGGGCGCATTCCGCCAAATCTGCCAAATTCGTCTTTCTCCGAAGTGCCGCCATGATGCATCTGTTCACCTTTATTATAGCTTGTAATTTCAGTATACAATCCGTTTTCCAACATTCCCTCTATTTTGCCACCGATATAGACATAATAAATTCCCTCTGTAAGCTCCGGCCTGCTGAAAGAAATATAGGAATAATTGTAAGGAAAATCATAGGCAAACACAGGCGTTCCGTCTTTATCCGTAATACAGATTAAATTATCCGTGGGTTCAGTAAACTGCAAGTGCATAAAAAGTTGTCCGCTTGTATTCTCAAGCGGGTCATACATATTTCCCGCTCCTACAACAATTCCGCCGTTTATGGTTGTTCCAAAATCAGAGTCAAGTCCGCTGTTGGCACTTTTAGGGTTTGCAAGAGAAACAATTGTTCCTCCGTTTATGGTAATATACCCGTTAGAATCCATGCCGTCCCCCTCCGCGCCACGCTCGGAAGTTCCATAAATATTTCCTCCGTTTATGGTAATATGAGAAACTCCGTCCTCACTTGCATTTATTGGGTCATCACAGGAATCAATACGGATTGTGCCGTTATTTATGGTAAGATGCTTATACTTAACTTCTATCCCTTCGTTATCCGATATAACATTAAGTTCGCCCTCTCCGTCAATAGTAAGAGATACCATAGAACTGAGTGCAGCATCGTTTTTTACATCCACGGTTTCTGTCTTGGTTGTATGGGAGCCGTTCACCGTATTCACAGAATCTTTTTCCAGATAAACCGTAACTCCACTCTCACCCGGAATCGCAGTTTCTTTCGCACTGTACACCATAACAGCCGGTGCAGTTCTACAGGTTATATCCGCATCATCCAGAATAAGTACAACTTCATCATCTATCTCCGCTGCAACTAAAAGCTGAGCGTCTGTCATCTTGCCGCTTACGCGGTATGTTCCACCATCCGTTATTGTAACGACCGAATTTTCAAGTTCCTTTAATTCTTCAGGAACATCTTCATGAGCCTCTGTCTTTTTTGCCAGATACACTTTATCTTCTGTATTTTGTGATACAGGATTGCCGTCAACTGTAACGCTATCATCCGATAAAACAATTATGGTTTCTGCATCATTTGCCGCTGATACACCCGTCGGCAATATCACAACAATTGCAAGAATTGTAACTAAATACTTTCTGAACTTTTCCATGTAAGTTACCTCCTTTTTTTCACAATAATACCATAAACACTTTAAATAATCTTAAACTGAAAATGAAATAATTGTGAACTTTTTATACAAAAACCCGTCGCTCATAAGATCTAATATTTCTTACGAGTGACGGGCTAAAACTCCCTGCTAATTTATTTTTTAAATACTCCGTAATTTTCGTAGAACTTCTTTCCGTTTAGTATATCTTTTTTCACAGCCTCTGCAAAAGCTGATCTCGGCTGACGCTCGTGAAGATTTTCAAGAGTCGTTCCAAGCCCGAAAACAAATCTCAACAAGCTGTAAGATTCCACCGTTTTTACAATTTCAAAGAATTCCTGAAACCTCAGCATATTTGAATCAGGTTTTAAATATTTTTTCAAATTTTGATCCATAAGCCACGAATAGCAAGCAAAATATTCATAATTATATTCAGGGAAATACTCAGAAAAAAACTCTCTTGCCATCTGGAAAGACTTTTTACATTCTTCAGCATCCAAAGGTCCGGCAATGGGAATATGTATAGAAAGCACAGCCTCTCCTGCTTTTCCATTGATTTCAGGCAAGTCCCACCAATACTGATTTTTATCAAACTGCAGTCTTCCCAGCTGAAACAGATTAAGCTCAAAATGCTTTTTAAACCATCCCATTTGACCAAGGCAGAAATATCCTCTGTATTCAGTAAACAGCATTGCAACCCTTACTATATCCCGAAAAGTATCGTAAAAAATATTGTATGGTATTCCAAGCTCATTATACTTTTCTTCAGTCTCTTCAAGTTTATAAAGAGCCACAAGCAGATTTAAACGTCCATTACTTTCGTCTTCGGCATAGACGTCGTAGGATATGTTCTCGTCAAACTTCTCATTTTCAAGTATATCTTTGAACTGCTCATCATATTCAGTGGGAAAATCAAGCTTATTATACCATTTTTCTATAATTACTCTTGCTTTATCTGTCATAAACTTTCTCCTTATTTATCGGTCAGTCTTTTTGTATTTCGGGGCAAACGTATTGTCCAGCTCTGGAGCCTTTCTCTGTCAGACAGGTAATTATCTTTTAGGTCAGGGCTGAAAATCGGCCATAGCTTTGTATCATATTTCAAATCCCTTAAAGGCGGGAATTGATTTAAGTCAATCTGCCATACATCAGGCACAACAACCGTACTTTCTGCACCAAGAACTATTTCCATTGCCGCTCTTAGCCAATCTGCCGTACCCAAAATCTTATCCCCCACAGTTATTTTTTCAGGCAGGAAATAATCTTTTTTAATTCGGCTTGCCGACTTACGCATTTCCTCTGCCGTGACCTTAACAGGTTGAGTAATTGAATATGGCGGATTTAAAAATCCATAGACATATCCGCACTTATGTTCTTTTTCACCAAGTAACAGATCTCTGCAGGCAAACAAAACATCTGTCAGGCAATAGGAGTCAGGCGTTGTAACAGGAAAGAATTTTTCTTTAAGTTGGGGTGCTATTTCTTTAATCTCCTTTTGGGTTATAACTCGCATCGAGTCATACTTTTTAGCAAGTTCTCCATGTGTCACAATATTAAATCTCGGGTCTTCTTTAAGAGCTTTTACCAAAAACTCGAAATTTTCATAAAACTTTTCTACTTCTTCGGAAGTTTTTCTCTCTCCCTCTACCCATTTTTCTTCTGGAGAGTTTTCACCTCTGAAATTCAGTACATCCCAATGTTGTTTGAATATTCCTTTATCGGGATGATGATATACCACGCCTGCATCCTTTGTAGTTGCAATTTCATCTAAAGTTGCAAGAATCTCTTCATGAGTTGCCGTCATTAACGGATTATCAACAGGATAAACCATATTAACACAAGCCATATTACAAAAATGCATAACACGATTTCTATATCGGTCATTTAATACTATATCACTTGAAATTTTTGTACCCATTTCTGCATAACCGTAGAAATTAACGTAAGAAATATCATATCCTGGAGGACATGCGGTTGAATACACTTTTTCACCAAAAATACGTGTTATAATATCCCTGGCTTTATTTTCATGCTTAAAAAACCTTTGTTTTGCCTCTTCAAAATCTTCAATATCTGTTTCCTCGTTCATGGTAGGATGAACGGAATGAGAGTATGAATGGGTGCTAAGCTCATGGTATTTCAGCTCCTCAATAATATCATCTCTGCCCCATTTTTCCAGAGCTTCTGCCAATTTCCCAACCAACACATAAGAACCTCTTATTCCATGCTTTCTCAAAATCCTGGCAGACCTTAGTATCCCTTCTGCACCATCCGGTCTTACAAAATCCTCTGTATCAAATCTAATTACAATATCCGTCATATAACACCCTCCCCAAGAGACTGAATTTGCCTCTACTTTAACACCTGCACCTGTATAAGTCAATAATTAAATTTGCTTTTTGGTCCATAAAATTTGCTAAAACCAAAAAGAAATCATCTGCACTTTGCACAGATGATTTCCTGTTGTTAACTTTTCTTTTTACAGATAAACTCTTCTTCGTCAACGGTTATTTCTATGCTGTCACCGGGCTTGACTTTTCCCTCCAGCATTTCCTCCGCAATCTTATCCTCTATTTTGCTTTGAATAGCTCTCCTGAGAGGTCTTGCACCATAAATCGCATCAAATCCCTCGGCTCCGATTTTCTCAACCGCTTCATCAGATACTTTCGCCTGAATGCCATTTTCTGCAAGACGGTCTGTCAGGCCCTTGAGCATCTTAACTGCAATCTCCTTAATATCCTCATCGGATAGCTGATGGAATACTATAATTTCATCAATTCTGTTTAAGAACTCTGGTCTAAATGCCTGCTTCACTTCACTCATAACATCATTCTTAATGGTTTCGTAATCTCTTTTGGCAGTATTTTCATCAATAGCCGCAAATCCAAGACTCTTCCTCTCGGTTATCTTTCTTGCACCAAGATTTGATGTCATAATTATAACGGTATTTCTGAAATCAACTCTTCTTCCCTGGGCATCTGTTAGTATACCGTCATCCAGAATTTGCAGGAGAATATTAAACACGTCGGGATGTGCCTTTTCAATTTCATCAAAAAGAATTACCGAGTAAGGCTTTCTTCTTACTTTTTCAGTGAGTTGTCCTCCCTCGTCATATCCTACATATCCGGGAGGCGAACCTACAAGACGGGAAACAGTATGCTTTTCCATATACTCCGACATATCAATTCGTATCATGGAGTCTTCGTCACCGAACATCGCCTCTGCCAAAGCCTTTGAAAGTTCAGTTTTACCAACACCCGTAGGACCTAAGAATATAAACGAACCAGTTGGGCGTTTAGGGTCCTTAAGGCCTACTCTGCCTCGTCTTATGGCTTTAGCCACCGCCGTTACAGCCTCGCTTTGCCCCACCACACGTTCGTGAAGAATTTCTTCAAGGCGGAGTAATCTCTGGCTCTCGGTTTCTTCCAGGGTGTTCACAGGAATTCCTGTCCACATAGAAATAATCTCGGCTATCTCTTTGGCTGTCACAACAGATGTTTCTGCATTACTGCTCTGTTCCCATTCCTTTTTCATATCCTCTAACTGTTGTCTTAAATTTTTCTCTTCATCACGAAGCTTTGCAGCTTTTTCGTATTCCTGAACAGTAATTGCCGCCTCTTTCTCTTTTTTAACAGCTGTTATTTTATCTTCAATATCCTTTACATCAGGTGGCGCTGTAAGATTTTTTATTCTCAGCCTTGATGCCGCCTCGTCCACCAAATCAATTGCCTTGTCTGGCAAAAATCTGTCCGAAATGTATCTGACCGATAAATTAACCGCTGCCTCTATTGCCTCGTCTGTTATTTTGACACGGTGGTGCGCCTCGTACTTGTCACGTATTCCTTTAAGAATTTCTATACTCTCTTCAGGTGCAGGCTCATTTAGGGTGATTGGCTGAAATCTTCTCTCCAATGCCGCATCCTTTTCAATATATTTTCTATATTCCTCCAGTGTGGTTGCACCTATTACCTGAAGTTCTCCTCTGGCAAGAGCAGGTTTTAAGATATTGGCTGCATCTATGGCACCCTCTGCCGCTCCCGCTCCTACTATTGTGTGAAGCTCATCAATAAAGAGAATAACATTTCCCGCTTTATTGATTTCCTCCATGGCTTTCTTAAGACGCTCCTCAAACTCACCTCTGTATTTTGCTCCGGCAATCATAGATGACATATCAAGAGCAACGACCTTTTTATCCTTTAATATTTCCGGAACTTTTCCGCTTGTAATTTTCTGTGCAAGCCCCTCTGCCACAGCAGTTTTACCCACACCAGGCTCACCTATCAAACAGGGGTTATTCTTTGTTCTTCGGCTTAAAATCTGAACAACACGCTCAATGGTGTCGTCTCTGCCAATTACAGGGTCAAGTTTTTCCTCTTTTGCCATTTTGGTAAGATCACGGCCAAATTTCATTAAAGTAGAAAGATTGCCGCCGCCTTTTTTATTACTCTCCGCCTTTCCTCGCGTTTCAACATGAGGATCATCCCCATCAACAGAATTTTCGTTTAAAAGACGCATAATGTCATTATACAAGGTCTGCGGCGAAACACCAAGTTCAGCTAAAACACGTACGGCAACGCTTTCACTTTCTCTAAGGAGTGCAATTAAAAGATGTTCTGTTCCAATATAATTATGGCCAAGTCTCCTTGCCTCTATATAACTGTGTTCAAACACACGCTTTGTACGGGGCGTAGCCTCGGGACGCCCCTCTTCTATGGGCTCACCAACGCCTACCAACTGTGCTATTTTATCTGCAACTTTTTCTTCGGTCAAATCATTTGCCTCCAAAATTCTTCCAGCAACTCCACCGTCTTCACGAATTAAACCTATCAATATATGTTCTGTGCCAACATAATTATGACCCATCTCAAGAGCCGCATCAGCTCCGTAAGATATAGCCGCTTTAGCACGTTCTGTCAATCTGTCTTCAAACATTTATACGCACATCCTTTCTCTTATAATCTCCGCCCGTTTTAAATCACGTTCGGCAGTATCGGTAATATTATAATTCTTTATAATATTTGCCGGGAGGATTTCATAGGTAATCTCATTTAATCTTTCCAGAGAAATATCCTCAATTATACCAAGCTCCACCCCAAATCTAACCTCGGACAATCTTTTCATAGCCTCACTTGATGACATTATTACTGCATATTTCAGCGTTCCATACGAACGCATAAGCCTGTCCTCAAGCTTAAACTTTTCCGCTTTATAGAGATGCTTGCGCATTTCACGCTCTTTTTCTATAACTTCTCCAATAATCTGCTTGAACTTGTCAATAATATCTTCCTCTGCGGCGCCTAACGTCAGCTGATTTGATATCTGATAAATATTCCCCGTAGCCTTTGAGCCCTCACCGAATATTCCACGTACTGTCATACCAAGCTGGGCAAGGCTGTCTATAACACGGTTTACCGTACCGCTCATAGACAGAGCAGGCAGATGCACCATCACCGAGGCTCTCATACCTGTTCCTGCATTGGTGGGACAACAGGTAAGATATCCTATTTGTTCATCAAATGCATATTCCAGAGTTTTTTCAATTAAGTCATCCACCTTATTCGCCTGTTCAAAGCAGGCATCAAGGTCAAAACCCGCCTCCATCGCCTGAATTCGTATATGATCCTCTTCATTTAATAAAATACTCAACTTATTATCATCACTGAGAAGAATTCCACGTTTTATACTTGCATCCATCATCTGTGGGCTTATGAGATGTCTTTCGGCTATTGCCTGTTTTTCATAGTCTTCCATAACCGAAAAGTCTATAAATCTGACAGGACTTTCCAAATCACTATTTTCGCCAATTACAGCATCCTTGCATTTGTCGATTATCTCCGTCTGTTGTTGTTCGCTTGTTCTTGCAGGGAAAGGAAAACCTTTTATGTTACGAGCAAGACGAACTCTTGATGATAAAACAACATCCCCGTCTTTTCCACATTCTGTATACCACATAGATTATACCTCCCCTTTATTTTCTTCTTTCAATTTTTTTATCTCATCCCTGAGTTCTGCCGCTTTTTCAAACTCCTGTTTCAGCACTGCCGCATTAAGTTGTTCCTCAAGTTGAGAAATCTGTCTGCCCCTTTTAAGCTCTCCACCCATTCGGGACGGCACTTTCCCAATATGTTCACATGCTCCGTGAATTTGCTTCAGGGGTCTTTCAAGTCTGTTCCTAAATACTGAATAACATTCTCCGCATCCAAGTCTGCCCCGTCTTAAGAAATCCTCAAAAGGCATTTTGCACAAGGGACACACATCTGTTCTCGTTCCAAGTTCTCCAGGTGCGGCTTTCAGTTTTCCTCCACCAAAAATTCCTCCTAAAAAATCACCTATCCCAAAATCCATTCCGTTTTTTATTTTCTGAAACTCAACCGATTCTGCGGCACACTTGGAACATAAATGAAGTTCCTGTTTCTTCCCGTTTATTATTTCTGTCATGTGGCTTGTAGCCTCATATTTATTGCATCTTTGACATTTCATAATTATTCCTCCTTTTCTATACCAGAGCCAAAAGAATATTTTTAAGTATTCCTGCCCTTAACGCATCCTGTTGGGGTTGATGAATTGGTAATGATCTTTCCGAAATTGCCGCCAATATAATATTTGCCTCGTTTTCAGTAATTAAGTCATAATCGTAACAATTTTGCACAAGTGCCCTGCCGTCACCATAGGAAAGGGATTGCCCTATCATATTAACAACGTGCATAAGCCCGTTTCCGGCTTTTGGCATTACCCTTGTAATTTTTATATAACCGCCGCCACCACGCCTGCTCTCTACAATATAACCTCTTTCAGGTGAAAATCTTGTAGAAATTACGTAGTTGATTTGAGATGGCACACAATTAAAATGTGTGGCAAGCTCGTTTCGCTTAAGTTCTACCTCTCCGTTCTGCTCCGATATCATCTCGTTTATCCATGTTTCTATTAAATTACTGAGCTTCACTTTTTAATCACCTTCTATCGTTTTTTACAAAAGTCAAAAATTCAAATTTGACTTTGACTTTCTTTGACCTTTAAGTTTATTATAGCACGCATTTTAAATTTGTCAATAGCATATTTTGAAAATTTAAAAAAATTTATAAATCAGTCTTGACAATTTTTAGAAAACTGATATAATTGACGTTGTGCAAAATTATATGAATATTTTTCTTGATTTTGTATAATATATAAATGTAAATATTCCTCTATAGCTCAGTCGGTAGAGCATGCGGCTGTTAACCGCAGGGTCGT
>JAZQKJ010000042.1:0-2560 GCA_045542095.1 Ructibacterium sp. | reverse complement strand
TCAAGTTCGTCTTTGTTATATTCGTAATTATTAAGAAGAACGTATTTTGTAGAACTGTCAATACCGGCATAGCCATTTTTGATGCTTGTGCCAATTGTACCGCCTGTAAATATAACTAAAATTTTCATAATTCTCTCACTTACTTTTAATATGTACTATTATAACATATTTATTCTAACATATTATGCTGTTAAAGAAAACAAAAATATAAACAAATCGTGTAAATCTTCAATTTTTATTCGTGTTGACATTTGTTTTTTTTAATGTTATATTTGTTTTTGTAGAAATATTTATATTTCATCGGAGGGATTTTTATGAAAAAGGTTCTTGCAATTATCCTTTCAGTTGTTGTGATTTTTTCAGCTACAGCTATGATGGGTTACGCTGCAACTGAAGATACTATTGACAGTTTTTCGGTTTCGGCGTTTTCCTTGACAGAAGATACTGTTCCAACAGTTGAATGGTTTTTGGCAGAAGATGGTGAATATTATCTGTTTATACCTACTTCAATAAGTACAATGGTTTGCAGAGTTTCTTTTGTTGCTGATGGTGATGTTACTATTGATGGAATTAAAGTGCAGAATGGTGGCATAATCACGCTCGCAAACAAATCGTCTATTTCAGTTTCTTGTGGTGCAAAAACTTATAATGTTAAGATTATTGCAGAAACAGAACTTGCATCTGTGTTCATCACTACTGAATCGGGTAGCCTTGATGCGATTTATGCTGATAAGGAACACAAAGAAGCAGGTTATATTCAGGTAATCGGTGAAGATGGCTTGACTTATGAGTACAACGGTGACCTTGAGTATATCAAAGGCAGAGGTAACTCAACATGGAAAATGGAAAAGAAGCCATATAACATTAAACTTGATAAAAAAGCAGACCTTTTTGGTATGGGTAAGAGCAAGAAATGGAGTTTAATTGCAAATCATGGAGACACATCTCTTATGAGAAACGCAATTATCTATTCCGTAGCAGGTGAAGTGCTTGATTACACTCCAAAATACACACCTGTGGACCTTTATATCAATAACGATTATATGGGCTCATTTATTTTGACTACACGAGTTGAAGTTGATGACAACCGTGTTGAAATTGACAATCTTGATGACGCTAATGAAGATGCAAATCCCGATGTTGATTTTGACACACTCTCATTAGCGGGTACTCGTGGTCAGTATTCAGGACTTATGGAAGGCACACAGAAATGGGTAGAAATTCCTAATGACCCTGATGATATTTCAGGCGGTTATCTTATGGAGATGGAAATTGCTGACAGATATGATGGTGAAATTTCAGGTTTTGTGTCAGATTACGGTCAGCCTATGATTTTTAAAAACCCTGAATATGCAACTGAAAACGAAGTTAAATATATCAGCGGTGTTTATCAAAATTTTGAAAATGCTGTAATGTCTGAAGATGGTTACAACGCAAACGGCGACTATTATACAGACCTTTGTGATGCTACAACATTCCAAAAGTTTTATGCAATCAATGAATGGGCTTCAAATATGGACTGTGGCCTTACAAGTACGTATCTTTATAAGCCACAGGGTGATGACAAGATTTATGCTGGTCCTGTATGGGATTTTGATATCGCATTAGGTAATAATGAAAATAACCGTTACGGATGCAATTATATGAATCCCGAAGAATTCACAGTATGTTTCGGCAGACAGTATAAAAATACAATTTTCGGTCAGGCAGACATTAAAAAAGTTCCAACACTCTTTAATGCTCTTTGTCAGAAAGAAGATTTCGTTGCAGGTGTTAAAACTGTTTGGGACAATGAAATTGCTGACGTTGTTAATTATATGAATTCAACAATAATTGATGACTATGCTGAAAAGATTGAAGGTTCAGCAGTTGCAAATGCAATCCGTTGGAATATTTATGGTACAACTGATGTTGATGCAATCAAATCAAACTTCAGTGCAGATGTTGATTTCGTAAAAGATTTCTCAACAAGACGAGCAGCGTTCCTTTCAAACAATTTCGGTACAGTTCAGGTGCAAGGCGTTGAAAATGACCCGATTGACGATGCAATCAGCGGTGCGGGTTCAGCGGTTACTGATATTATTGAAGGTATTATAGGTGGTATTGGCAGTGGGGATGGTGGAACAACACCTGATACAGATAATGATGCTAATATTGATACAGATTTAGATGCAGATACCGATACCGATAATAATACTGATACTAATTCGGGTGATGATGCAACAGTAGGTGGAAACACCAATACTGATATTCCTGAAACAGTAGCAGGCGTGTCTATCGTAACTGCGGCGTTGATAGCAATTGCATCTGGTGTAGGAATTGTTGCAACAGTAAAGAAAAAAGAAGAATAATTAATTTTATGGCGGGGGTTATGTGCTCCCGTCATTTATTTATAGGACAAATGTTGAAAAGTGAGTGTTTTCACCCGTTGACAGTTTTTTATAATTATGGTAAAATTATTTATAATCCTAAGGGGAGTAGCTTTTTACGGTAATCAACAACCGCCGATATGGCTGGTTACCGTTCCTGACTTCAGGTAGCAAGACCTTCGGCAATAATG